>NZ_JSFF01000018.1:0-243 GCF_000773485.1 Shewanella sp. ECSMB14101
GCTCTACCGACTGAGCTAACGACCCATCTTATTGATACTGATGAAACTTAACCCGGTATCAGAGGTTAAAAGCCAACTGCCCTTTCTCTACACTCTTTACAAGAGCAAGCGACTGAGCTAACGACCCATCTTTGGTGCCTAACTATTTAACCACTGTCAGAAAAGTGGTGGGTCGTGAAGGATTCGAACCTTCGACCAATTGGTTAAAAGCCAACTGCTCTACCGACTGAGCTAACGACCCAT
>NZ_JSFF01000019.1:0-121559 GCF_000773485.1 Shewanella sp. ECSMB14101
GGTGCCTAACTGTTTAACCACTGTCAGAAAAGTGGTGGGTCGTGAAGGATTCGAACCTTCGACCAATTGGTTAAAAGCCAACTGCTCTACCGACTGAGCTAACGACCCATTTTTCAGACTAAATCTCGTTGATTTAGCGCCCAACCGACTACGTCGCTTTGAGGGCGCCTATAATACCTTTTTCATCTTCTCATGCAAGTGCAAATTCCCCATTTTTTTTTGTTTGCATGAAAAACAGACTAAGAGTATGTTTTTTAGTTAAATAGAGATTAAAGTCCCACCATCTGCTGTTTTGCTATGCGCGCTGCAGCACTATTGGCATATTCGCTGACAACTTGCTGGTAATAACGTTTCGCCGTGGCATTGTCATTACGCTTTTGCGCTATCATACCGAGTTTCACCAGGCTATCGCCTCGTTTATTAGAATCTTTAAACTGATTCACCACAGTATCGAAGGCTTTTGCCGCTTCGGCAAACTCACCTTTGTTATACAATAACTGCCCAAGCCAATAGTTGGCATTCGCGGCATAGGTGGAATCAGGATATTGACGTATAAATTCACGAAACGCCGGAATGGCTTCATCATACTGACGCTCTTTCAACACCAGATTAACCGCACGCTCATAGCTTGCTGTTTCACCTAAGGAAGAGCTCGCAGGACCTGAATTAACTGGCGTTGCTGCCACTTGAGTAGTCTTCGTTTTACTCAAGTTAGCGATATCTTCATAGAGCTGGCGTTGGCGCTGCAACATCTGATTGATTTGATAGCTTTGTTGCTCTGTGAGCCCGCGCAAATCCAACACCTCTTGCTGAAGTGTATCCAAACGCTGCTGCATCTCAAATTCGGCCGCCTGTTTGGCTTTTATGATCCGCTCTAAACGCGCAACTCTATCATCGGGGGAACCGCCTGCAATATCCTCAACGGGTGCAGGTGCCGCGACTGCGACACCAACACTCATTAGAATAGCCGCGGTAACAACGGCAGTTTTCATAGTTAACCCTATCTAACGCTTAGTAAACCAATACCGCACGGCGGTTCTTAGCAAAGCCATCATCGGTGCGAGAGAAATCTTGTGGTTTCTCTTCACCATAGCTGACGATGCTCATCTGGCTTGGCAATACGCCCATGCTTTGCAGATACTTGGCAACGGCTTTAGCACGGCGTTCACCCAAGGCAATGTTGTACTCTGGCGTACCACGTTCATCGGCGTGACCTTCGATCATCACGCGCACGTTAGGGTGCTCAAGCAGATACTCGCCATGGGCATTTAGCACTTCAGAGAAATCAGACGATACTGAGCTTCTGTCAAAATCAAAGTAAATGATATGCTCTTTACGCAGCTCTTGGTATTTAATGCGCTGCTGCTCCTCTGGTGTCAAAATAGGGGCCACACCACCGGTTTCAACACCACCGCCAGCAGTCATTTCGCTACTTTCGCTGCCACTCATTGAACCGCTCGCATCGGTTTGTGACTCAGAAGTTGAGCTACACGCGCTAATAGCCATAATAGGCAGTGCAACAACCATAGCTTTCAACAGCTTATTCAGATCCATTTTGTAATCCTTAATCTCGTTCTCAGTAGTAAATTTATAAGAAAGGTGACCAAGCAGGAGATTTCACCTCCCCTTGACCCACTGGCAATCTCGCCTTAAATCGTCCATCCATAGAGACGGCAGCCAACACCTGCTGACCTTGATAAGTTGTGCCATAGATCACCATAGTGCCGTTAGGCGCTATGCTGGGCGACTCATCCAGACGCGTACTTGTCAGCACCTGCATAAAGCGGGTCTCAAGGTCCATACGGGCAATATTGAACTTACCGTTGGTGCGATTCACAAACACCATGCTGCGACCATCAGGTGAAATAGATCCACCCAGATTCCATTCCCCTTCGAAGGTCAATCGTGTCACTTTGCCTGACGCCAAAACCACTTGGTAGAGCTGTGGGCGACCGCCACGCTCAGAGGTAAATATCAGCGACTTACCATCAGGTGTCCAAGAAGCCTCGGTATCAATCGCATAGTGATTCGTCACGCGCTTAATCGCCTTGGTGGCAATATCCACCACATAGATCTCTGGCTGGCCATCTTTCGATAGGGTTATCGCCAACTTCTTGCCATCGGGCGAGAATGACGGAGCGCCATTGATTCCAGGGAAGCTGGTGACCTTAGTTCGTTGCTGAGTATAGATGTCCTGAACAAAGACTTCGGCCTGCTTGTTCTCAAAACTGACATAGGCCAGACGACGACCATCGGGAGACCAGGTCGGCGACATCAGCGGCTCGGGCGAGCGCAATAGCATCTGCTCGTTATAGCCATCGTAATCGGCAATCATCAGCTTGTATGGCGATTTGGCCTTATGGTCAACCACCACGTAGGCGATTCGGGTCAAGAAGGCACCACGGATACCGGTGAGTTTTTCATAGACGATATCACTGATGCGGTGGCCATACTGCCTAAACTGAGCAGCGCTAATCACGGTTTCACGGCTATCGAGCAAGTATTCACTCGCCGCCTGAGGACCGCCCGATTGCATCTGGGCTTTAACCAGATCGATAAGCTCGAAATTCACTAAATACTGGTCTGGTCCATAAGGCTTTACCGTCCCTATCACCACGGCTTCGGCAGCCACATTTGACCAAGACTTGAGATCCATCTGTGACAGGGAGCCTATGTTACGCTGAGGCAATCCCAGTTCATCCATGGGTTTAAAGGTTCCACTGCGGGTCAGATCTGACATCACCACGTCAGAGATCTGTTGCGGCATAGGTGTGTTGCCCTGCCACACAAAAGGCACTACGGCGATAGGACGCGCGGCATCGACCCCTTCAGTGATCACTATATCCAGTGCCGCCTTGGCCGGAATGGTTAAAAATGCCAGCCCCAAGATGAGCCATCTTCCCAAGTTTTTCATGGAACTCCTTTAATTAAACTCCGGTTGTACGGTGAGATTAATCTCTTTTAGTTTGTTATAAACATCGGCTTCCGGCGAGACAGGTAGACGTCCAGCCTTGTTAATCGCCGCCTTCGTGGCACGGCAGACCACAGGATCACCGGACACGATTTCATTACCTGTCACAAAACCATCTTTTGCCAAACGAATAAAGACCCGACAGCTCTTGCCTCGCATCGACTCATCGACAACCAAATGGCGTTGAATCGTCGCACGTATCATTGATGTATAGCGCTGCACCTCGCTCATCACCTGCTTATTGCGAGTCTGCGACAGAGCGGCCTGCTCGGCGGCTAACGCCTCTTGCATCATACGTTCTTGTTCGCGGCGTGCGGCTTCTTCAGCCTTACGTTTAGCCTCTGCCTCAGCCTTGCGCTTACGCTCTTCGGCCGCTTTCTTAGCGGCAGCCTCTTCAGCCTTGCGTTTTGCCTCGGCTTTGGCAGCGGCTTCTTCAGCAGCTTTACGTTCAGCCTCTTTCTTCTTGCGCTGCGCCTCAGCCTTAGCGGCCTTCTCCTTTTCCTGCTGCTCTTTGAGCTTGGCGGCCTGAGCGGCCTTGGCAGCATTTTGGGTCTCTATCTCTTTCTGCTTGCGCTCTTGCTCTAACTTTTTAATACGTTGCTGTTCGCGCTCACGAGCCTCGCGAGCCTCTCGCGCCTTACGATCCAGCTCTTCTTGTCGCGCCTTCTCTTTGCGCTCTGTCGCCAGCTTCTCGGCTTTTAATTTTTCCACCTGTTCGTTGACCCGCTTCTGATCAACGATCACAGCTTGGATCGCCGGGGCGCTCGCCTGTGGCACTACCTTGGGCTTCTCACTGAAATCAACGCCCATGACTAAGATCACTATCACACCAATATGAATACTGGCTGAAACGATAAGTGGAATGGTAAAATCTGATTTCCCTGACACCTGCTACTCCTCAGGCGAATCTGTCATCAAGCCTACCGAAGGTACACCTGCTTTTTGTAACGTCACCATAAGCTGGATCACCCGCTCATAGGGAATACTTCTGTCGGCTTTAACCACCACTGGGCGCTCTGGCTCTAACTGCACTATCGCGCTCACTCTCACAGCAATCTCTTCGAGATCCAGCACCTCTTTGTTACTGGTACTGCCAATATCCAGATAGTAATCACCATCGGCATCGATAGAAGCGACCACAGGTGGTTTGCTATCGGCAGGCAGGCTTTCAGCCTCCCCTTGGGGCAGATCAACCTTCACCCCTTGGGTGACTATCGGCGCTGTTACCATAAAAATGATCAGCAGCACCAACATCACGTCGATATAAGGTACAACGTTGATCTCGGCTACCGGGCGACGCCTCTTACGTTGATAACCCTGCTGCATTAGCCGGCTTCCTTCTCGCTATAGGCTTGACGATGCAAGATGCTGGAAAACTCTTCCATAAAGTTGGCGTAGGACATCTCAATTTTCTCAACTTGGGTTGAGAAGCGGTTATAGGCAATGACCGCAGGGATCGCCGCAAACAGACCCATAGCGGTTGCAATCAGGGCCTCAGCAATACCTGGTGCGACCATGGCAAGCGTGGCATTTTCTACCGCACCTAAGGCGATAAAGGAGTTCATAATCCCCCAAACAGTACCAAACAGGCCGATATAGGGGCTGGTCGAGCCGATAGTGGCCAGCAGCGGCAAATGGGTTTCCAGCTTCTCAAGCTCTCTTGAGAGCGAGACTCTCATGGCACGGTAACTGCCATCCATCACCGCCTCGGGGACCTTGCCATTAAGGGTACTTAGGCGGGCATACTCTTTAAATCCGGCGTAAAACATCGCCTCCAACCCTGTGTTACTCTCTTGCCTCGCTGATAGCTCTTTGTAGAGTTTATTAAGATCGACACCGGACCAAAATTTGTCTTCAAACTTGAGTGAACGCTGACGAGCCGACGTTAGCAGGCGTCTGCGCTGAATAATCACCGCCCATGACATCACTGACAGCGCCAGCAGGGTCAACATGACAAATTTAACTAACAGACTGGCCTGTAAAAACAGCCCGATAAAAGAGATATCAGCTTCCACCCTTTAACTCCTGAACAATATGATGGGGAATGGCTTTGGGGCGCATGCGCGATAGTGCAACACAGGCCACCTGAATGAGTCCTTCACAATAGAGTGTGCCAGCCTCGTCAAGCAAACGTTGCCTGAATACCATAGAGGCCTTCTTCATCTCTATGACTTCAGACTCGACAAAAAGGTCCTGCTCGAACCGAGCTGCCACTTTAAAATCCAACTCGGCATGTTTAACGACAAAAGCGATATCGTCTGCCAATAGCTGGGTCTGCTTAACGCCTATATGTTTAAGCCACTCGGTGCGGGCTCGCTCGAAGAAATTAAGGTAGTTTGAGTGATACACCACTCCACCAGCATCAGTATCTTCGTAGTAAACGGATATAGGCCAACGAAACATAGCGTGAGACTGCCCAGCATTCAGATTAAACAGACGCCTACTATACCGAGTGCCCAGGCAATTGTGAATGCTTGAAGCCCTGCAGACTAAGACTTAGTGCATAAAATTTTGTTAATAAAAAAGGGAAGTTATTCACTTCCCTTTTATCTCTGTTTGCTTAACCACCAATCTTACTCGGCACTGCAAGACCAAAGTTATGCATTAAGAAACTATAAATATCGGCAAACTCATCTATCTTCATCGCTGTCGGCTTACCGGCACCGTGGCCCGCCTTAGACTCGATACGCATGATGATAGGCGCATCACCCGTCTGTCTGTCTTGTAACAGGGCACCAAACTTAAAGCTGTGCAGGGGTACAACGCGGTCATCATGGTCGGCCGTCATTACCATAGTAGCTGGGTAATCACGCTCGGTGATATTATGGTATGGCGAATAGGCAAGCAGCGCAGGGAACTGTTCGGCGTTATCGGCACTGCCATACTCACTGGTCCACGCCCAGCCAATGGTGAACTTATGGAAGCGCAGCATATCCAGCACACCAACAGCTGGCAACACGGCGGCAAAAAGCTCTGGTCGCTGAGTCAAGGCGGCGCCCATCAACAAACCACCATTACTACGACCATAGGCACCTAGCTTACTGCTATTGGTGTATTTGTTGTCGATCAGATACTCGGCCGCAGCATAATAATCATCAAATACATTTTGCTTCTTATCGAACATCCCGGCCTGGTGCCAGCTCTCACCATACTCGGCGCCACCACGTAGGTTAGGCACGGCGTACACGCCTCCCATATCCATCCAGGCAATATTGGCTGGGCTGAATCTTGGAGTAAGCGAAATTGAGAAACCACCGTAGGCATACAAGAGAGTTGGATTTTCGCCATTTAGGGTCAAACCTTTCTTGTATGAGATCATCATTGGCACGCGGGTACCATCTTTGCTGGTGTAAAACACCTGCTCTGACACATAGTTTTCAGGGTTAAAGGCGATCTTTGGCTTGGCATACAGGCTAGACTGACCGGTTTTAAAATCAAACTTATAGGTTGTCTGTGGCTGCACATAGCTATTGAAGGTGTAATAGAAGTAATCTTTACTGCGCTTGCCATAGGGACCGGCAATCTTACCCTTGCCCGGAAGATCGACATCCTGACGCTTAACACCGTCCATGCTAAAAATGGTTAACTTACCCAGCACATCGTGCAGATAGCTCACCACCAGATGATCATTGATAATGGATACAGCTGCGATGGGGTCGCTCGACTCAGGAATAACGGTCTTCCAATTTGCCTTAGCCGGACGATTCACATCGATAGCCACTATCTTACCGTTAGGCGCATTTAGATCAGTCTTAAAATAGAAAACAGACTTATCATTACCCAGGAAGCTGTATTCCGCTTCCAGCTCACTGATCAGCTCCACTACCGGGGCGTCAGCTTGGGTAAGCGACTTATAGAAGAAACGATTTCGGCTGTCAGTCCCTTGAGAGATAGAGATCAGCAGATAATCGCCTTGCTCTGACACTTCGGCGCCAAAGCCCCAATCTTTGTTTTGAGGACGCTCATAGATTAACTTATCTTCAGATTGGTCTGTGCCTAGCTTGTGAAAATAGACCTTCTGATTAAAGTTAACGTCGGCCAACAGGTTGCCACCTTCGGGCGCGTCATAACGAGAGTAGTAGACACCCTGATTATCGTGACTCCACTCAGCACTAGAAAACTTAATCCACTTAAGTTCATCTTTTAGCATTGCGCCACTTGCCACATCGACAAACTGCCACTGCTGCCAATCCGAACCTGACTTCGAAACGCCATAGGCAATAATTTTACCATCGCCACTAACCGAGACACCGCTTAATGCCACAGTGCCATCAGTGGAGAAGCTATTGGGATCTAAGGCCACTTTTTCTTCGCCAGCCTTGTTTTTCACATAAAGCACAGACTGCGCTTGTAAACCGTCGTTGCGGTAATAGAAGGTGTTATCGCCACGCTCGATGGGTGCCGTCACTTTCTCGAAGTTCCACAGCTCTGTAATACGATCGACAATCGCCTGCTTATTTTCCAACTGCGCTAGAAAATCATGTCCTGCCTGCTGCTGTTGCTTGACCCAGCTGTGAGTCGCTTCACTTTCTTCCTCTAGGTAACGGTATGGATCAGCGACCTCTACCCCATGCAAAGTCTCGACAACCCCTTGAGGCTGAGTAGCAAGCTGTGCCGATGTCGATTCACTGGCATGGTACTGACAGCCCATGAGTGCCAAACCTATCCCGGCAAGCAAAAGGTGTTGCTTTGATAATATCGTCTTAAGAGCCATGTGTAGCCATCCTGGATATCTCGTTATTATTAATGGTAAACCTGTGAGCAAGCGCCCAATTACGACGTACTATACAAGTAAAAAAAAACCGTGCAATGGTTACAAATAAACTAATCAGGGGCTTGCCTGAGATACTTGTTAATAAAAAAACAACATGGATGAATTATATAAATCGTGAAATTATGCAGCAATTTTGCTTAATCAAGCGTAAATAGCCAATATGTATGAATTCACCACTTTCTGGGCACTCATTTGACATTAGAAATACTAATCTTAGGCGGGAATTTTTCTAGTTTGTAGGAGCAATGGTCTGACCCTATAATTCGTCTCGTTTTCAGGAAGTGTCTACCGCGCTGGTAGATATGAAAACAAGAACTCCGATTTCCCGTGCCAGTCACGTGAATTCATCCCTGGTTCTTATGCTTGACTTCCTTCCTTCAATTTGTTGATTGCAATATATTATTTGCGGCCCACTTAAGATTAAGTGGGCTTTTTTTTGCCTTAAAATCCCACTCTCCTTAAATATCGTAATCAATGCCTGCCAAACGCCAAACGACAGAAACAACAAACCGGCCATTAAGACCGGTTTGCTAATGCATGAAACGCTTCTGGAAAAAGTTAGAGCGGTTTACTCAGACGGATCACGACACGTCGATTTCGGGCACGTTCATCTATGGTCGCATTGGAGGCCACATGACGACGCTCACCATGACCTAGAGTATGAATTCGCTCCTGTGGGATCCCTGCTGACAGGAATAGCTGCTTAACTGAATCCGCTCGTTTCTCTGATACCTTCTTATTGACCGAACGCCCACCGAAACTATCGGTATAAGCATCAATCAACACAAGTTCGACTTCAGGATCATAAGAGAGATACTCCTGAACCTTGGCGATCTGCGCTTTGGAGTAACGGGTTAACTCTTGTCCCCCAAACTCATAGGTCAGCACAGTAAAGGCAATATCTTCAAAACTATAAGGCAAAAGGTTGGCCAGACATGATTTAAACTCGGCATAACGACGGCCAAAATTGGCCGCGGATAGGCCGACTGCCACCTTACTGGAACGGTTATACCAATCGGCATAATAAAAGGTTGGCTGCATGCCGCGCTCAAGTTCATTTAACATGGACCAAGCCGCCTTTTTCGGCACTTCACCGCTAAAGTATTTTTGATAAGTCAGCTCGGTGATTGGACGAGACACCACACCCGGGCGCCAGGCAGGTGCCATGCTCATCAGCTTGGCATTAGTGACCTCATCGGGCTTCACCCACATATCCAAGCTAAAGTTCAAATCATGATCTTTACCGGCGCGACTGGTAAACACCGCCTTTCCGTATGCTGGGATCTCATGTTCGAGACGACAGATGATGGGGCTGGCGTCGCTTAAACGCCATGAGGACTGTTCCAAAGAGGCCACATAGTGACGCAACTCTGCATGTGCCGTCGCCGTAAGACTCAAGCCAATACCGAATGTCATCGCACTTAGCACTCTCAACCACATAGACAATCACTCTTATTAATTAGGTTACTTATCCCTATCGGCCTTATTTAGCTTTCCTTTAGCCTATATATTGACCAATCAAACATGACAAGCTCCCACCCGATACTTCATAATAGCCACCCACTCATCATTTTGGATATTTTAATGAGCGAAATTTGCGACGCAAACAAACTTAACCACAGATTTCGTGGTTACTTTCCCGTGGTTATTGATGTTGAAACTGCGGGCTTCAATGCCCAAACCGATGCGTTGCTGGAGATCGCCGTTACCATGTTAAAGATGGATGAGAATGGTGATCTGGTATTAGACAAGACACTGCACTACCACATCGAGCCCTTCGAAGGCGCTAACTTAGAGCCTGAAGCCCTCGCCTTTAACGGCATAGATCCAAGCAATCCACTGCGAGGCGCCGTGAGTGAGAAAGAGGCCTTTTTGGAGATCTTTAAAGAGGTCAAAAAGCATCAAAAAGCCTCTGATTGTCATCGCAGCATCATAGTGGCCCACAACGCCTCCTTCGACCATGGTTTCGTGACCAAGGCGATAGAACGTAATGGCCTCAAACGCACGCCGTTTCATCCCTTCGCGACATTCGATACTGCGGCTTTGTCGGGTCTGGCTCTGGGGCATACAGTGCTAGCTAAGGCCTGCGAAATTGCCGGCATCCCATTCGATAATAAAGAGGCACACTCAGCCCTCTACGATACCGAGCGCACCGCCGAGCTGTTTTGCCATATTGTGAACAAATGGAAAGCTTTAGGCGGATGGCCACTTAGCTCTGATAATGCCGACGATTCAATGGAAGAACAGAGCGAAAGCCAAGATAGCAGTTCAAGTTAGCGCGATGAGCAAATCCAGTTAATGCACTCTAGATCTAGATAGTGTCACTTTAACGGTTTACCTCATCACAACATCAAAGGGGATGCAGCGCAATAGCACCGCTATCCCCTTTTTAACAATGAAACGATATTAAAGCACCGTTTACAACCCAGTGTATTGATTTAATTTTAGCGTATTAATTAGCGCAAAAATCTCTTCTAACTCTTTAAACAATTGTTCAATATCTTCTTGAAAGCTTAACTCTTTTTGGATATCTAGTTTAGATTGGAAATAATCATGACTACTCGCTATTTTAAGCAGTAACTTCCCGTCTTTAAAACAAGCTTCCAGTTCAGAATTATAGAAGCGCCCTATTGAGAGCAAGCGTTCCATCGTCGCGGTATTAAGCAAGTAACGTGCTTCAACCTGATCGCTACTGTACACTTCAAACTCTCTTTCAAAGTTTACATCTTCGAGCCTAACCCGCGATAAATCACTTTTGAAGGCATCCAATTTGTTACCGAACATGCCTCTATCTTTGCTAATCAAGGTAATACCTGAAAAACGTTTAGAGATATCAAACTCAATTAATATGCCATTGAAAATATTTTTGTATCGGGTTTGGTTATCATTATTAGTACCATCTTTTACATCCAACCCTAATTCCCGTAGCAAAAATTTAACGCCTTGATACTTCCCTTTGAAGGAGTCTTTAAAATAGCCACGGTCATATTTAGGTAAGATACCGTAATCTTTGTACGTTTCTAACTCTGGCAAATTTGGCGGGTTGAGTTTAAATTCCTTACCAAAATAACGAATGAGAATAGGATAAAGCTCGCCAAAAATGTCTCCGCTTAATTTAGTCACTTCGCCACATGCCCAAACATAAACGCCTGCGATCATTGCAAATACCGTCATGGTACCGAGCAGACTTATGGTGAATAGTTGGCCGTCATCAAGCACTGCTAAGCTATAATACATCACGGCAAATCCGACGAGAAATAATGGGATGACGAGTTGGCCTAAGGGTTTAGCAATTTTGGCTCGTTCGTTGTATCGCTTGACAGCATCTAAGCGCATCTTTTCATAGGATGCACATTTTGGGGCAATATTGCGCTTATAGTACTGACTAAAAGAAAGTTTATCCTTTTCAGGAACATCAAACTCCATCGGATTCATTTATCACTCCTTGAATATGTTTTAATGCGACGTAATACCTACGAGCCTATAGTTTTGGTCCTTAACCGTATCAACGTGCATCATTTATATAGCAAAAACAAAAAAGCCGCGATCCTCGCGGCTTTTTTAGCTACAAACTACTATCTTGAGATTATAGTGAGTCAGCGTTGTCAGTCAGATAAGAAGCAACACCTTGTGGGCTTGCGTCCATACCCTTGTCACCTTTTTCCCAACCAGCTGGACAAACATCACCATGCTCTTCGTGGAACTGAAGCGCATCGATCATACGTAGCATTTCGTCAACGTTACGACCTAGTGGTAGATCGTTAACCACTTGGTGACGAACCTGACCTTCTTTGTCGATAAGGAAAGAACCACGGAAAGCCACACCGGCTTCTGGATGCTCAACGTCATAGGCTTTACAGATCTCATGCTTCACGTCAGCAACTAGCGTGTATTGCACTTGACCGATACCACCCTTGTCTACAGGAGTGTTACGCCATGCGTTGTGAGTGAACTGAGAGTCGATTGAAACACCGATAACTTCTACGCCACGCTTCTTGAACTCTTCCATGCGGTGATCGAAAGCAATCAACTCAGATGGGCATACGAAAGTGAAATCAAGTGGGTAAAAGAATACTACAGCTGGCTTTCCTTTAATCGCTTCGCTCAGGGTAAAGCTATCTACGATTTCGCCATTACCAAGAACTGCTGCAGCAGTGAAATCAGGAGCCGGACGGCCTACTAATACGCTCATTTTATATCTCCATCTATGGATTGAAAAAGCTTTTAATTATGAACTCCAAAGCATTATAGGCAGTCACCAGCGGGACACAAGTAATTTGGGATCATTGTCACCTTTTATAATAAAAATTCATCGAGTTGCCTAACTTATCACCTGAGCCCCCCGACCTTGGTATGCATGTTTACACTTACGCAGTAAACTTGAATACAGTTCAGTTACATCTCTGTCTTATTTCAAAGTTAAAACGCCTTGGCGCTGGACAACACGGGCTATTGCTGGCAAAAATAGCTTCCCATTACAGATTAAAAAATCAGATTGAATCAATATGAATGCAGTTGTTATAGCCGTTTGCTTAATGTTGGGCCTTAGCCTTGCGCGAGTAAACGTCGTCATCGCGCTCACCGTGAGTGCCCTGGTCGCCGGGCTCGTCGGCGGCATGGACCTTCAGCAAACGGTCGAAGCCTTTAATACCGGCCTGGGCGGTGGCGCGCAGATCGCCCTGAGTTATGCCCTACTGGGCGCCTTTGCCGTCGCCTTGTCGCACTCTGGCCTCACCACGCTTATCTCCCGTAAGGTGATCGCTCAGCTAGGTCAAGAACAAAGCCCTGGTAACATCAACAAGGTACGCTGGCTCTTGCTACTGGCTATCCTGGCGATGGCGGTCTCTTCACAGAACATTCTGCCGATCCATATCGCCTTTATACCGATTCTGATCCCGCCGCTACTGCATGTAATGTCTAAGCTCAAAATGGATAGACGCCTAGTCGCTTGCGTGTTGACCTTTGGCCTAGTGACCACCTATATGATCTTGCCTGTGGGCTTTGGTGGCATCTTCTTAAATGACATCTTGCTGTCGAACCTCACCAGTAACAACTTGGAAGCCGTGCGAGAGCAGATCCCACCAGCCATGCTGATCCCAGCCCTGGGCATGGTATTTGGCCTGTTTATCGCCGTGTTTATCAGCTACCGTAAGCCTAGAGAGTATAAAGAAGAACTGATTCTGGCGGCCGAGCCCGAAGAAACCCTGAATCGCCGTAATATTTTCATCGCCCTGATCGCCATTGCATCGACTCTCATCGTCCAGCTCTATACAGGCTCGATGATCTTCGGTGCACTCATCGGCTTTATCATCTTTAGCTTTTCAGGGGCGCTCAAACATGTCGCCGATCAGGATATCTTTAACCAAGGCGTGCGCATGATGGCCAACATAGGTTTCATCATGATCTCCGCAGCGGGCTTTGCCGCTGTGGTCAAAGCCACTGGGGATGTAAGCACCTTGGTAGACTCCCTCAGCCATCTTATTGGTGATAACAAAGCCTTGGCAGCATTCTTAATGTTGGTGGTCGGCCTGCTGATCACCATGGGGATTGGCTCATCATTTTCTACCATTCCCATTATTGCCACTATCTATGTACCACTGGCGATTAGCTTTGGCTTCTCAGTGCCAGCCACCATCGCCCTCGTGGGCACGGCAGCGGCGCTAGGCGATGCAGGCTCGCCAGCATCAGATTCGACCCTGGGGCCAACTGCGGGTCTTAACGCCGACGGTCAACATGACCATATCCGCGATAGCGTTATCCCAACCTTTATCCATTACAATATTCCGTTGTTGCTCTCGGGTTGGATAGCAGCCATGGTGCTGTAATTATCACGAGCAATAAAAAAGGAGCCTAAGGCTCCTTTTTTATTGTGTTATTGATTGCGCGGCAACTTACTACTCATTAAAACTTACTACGCATTAATTAGTTCGCGGTAATTACTTAGTACCGAAAATCTTATCACCGGCATCACCCAGACCAGGCAGAATGTAGCCATTCTCGTTGAGACACTGGTCGATAGAAGCGGTATAAAGCTCAATATCAGGATGCGCTTTTTCCAGTGCAGCAATCCCTTCAGGCGCCGCCACCAATACCAATGCTTTGATTGCGGTGCAGCCGCGCTCTTTCAGCAGGTCGATGGTCGAGATCATAGAACCACCTGTAGCCAGCATAGGGTCTACGACCAATGCGATACGCTCATGCATATTGCTGGCAAGTTTCTCGAAATATGGCACAGGCTCTAGGGTTTCTTCATCACGATAGATACCGACTACCGAAATACGCGCGCTAGGTACATGCTCAAGCACGCCATCCATCATACCCAGACCGGCACGAAGAATTGGCACGACTGTCACTTTCTTACCTTTAATCTGCTCAACTTCAACTGGACCGTTCCACCCTTCAATGGTGACCGTCTCGGTTTCAAAGTCAGCTGTCGCTTCATAGGTTAACAGGCTACCGACTTCTGCCGCTAACTCACGGAAACGCTTAGTACTGATGTCTCCCTCACGCATTAATCCAATCTTATGACGTACTAAAGGATGCTTAACTTCGACCACTTTCATCGTTCTCTCCTGATGCTATTCCAGTTTTTTTCAGCAAATTGTACCGATTCTAGTAGATTTGTTCACAATCGAAAACTTAAAGTTTTACAAACACGGCAAATCGTGACCTAAGTCCGTTTGAATATTCAAAATCATCCCTTTCGAGTGCCCACACAAGCTGATAGAATAGCGCCGCATAAAAATCCAATAACGATGTACCCGAGAGGATCCTCCGTGAGCACTCCTACCCAGCTAAGCTATAAAGATGCAGGTGTTGATATCGACGCAGGCAATGCCCTGGTTAACAATATCAAATCTGCTGTTAAACGTACCCACCGTCCAGAAGTTATGGGCAACCTAGGTGGTTTTGGCGCACTTTGTGAGTTGCCAACTAAGTACAAACATCCAGTTCTTGTGTCTGGCACCGATGGTGTTGGTACCAAGCTTAGACTGGCTATCGATTATAAAAAGCATGACAGCGTCGGCGTCGATCTCGTGGCAATGTGTGTTAACGATCTTATCGTTGCCGGTGCCGAGCCACTGTTTTTCCTCGATTACTACGCCACAGGCAAGCTAGATGTGGAAACAGCCACCTCTGTCGTTAACGGCATCGCTGAAGGCTGTGCTCAGTCAGGCTGCGCCCTGATCGGTGGTGAAACCGCCGAAATGCCAGGCATGTATGAAGGCGAAGACTACGACTTAGCTGGCTTCTGTGTTGGCGTTGTGGAAAAAGAAGATGTACTCGATGGCTCTAAAGTCGTTGCCGGTGATGCGCTTATCGCGCTGGGCTCAAGTGGTCCTCACTCAAACGGTTACTCGCTGATCCGTAAGGTTCTCGAAGTCAGTCAAGCGGATCCGCAGCAAGATCTTGAAGGTAAGCCACTTATCGATCACCTGCTGGAACCCACCAAGATTTATGTTAAGCCGCTACTTAAGCTGCTTGAAAAGCACGACGTTCACGCAATGGCTCACATCACTGGTGGCGGATTCTGGGAAAACATCCCACGCGTACTACCCGATGATGCCAAAGCCGTCGTAAAAGGTGACTCTTGGCAATGGCCAACTGTATTTAACTGGTTGATGGAAAACGGCAACATCGCAGAATTTGAGATGTACCGTACCTTCAACTGTGGTGTCGGCATGATCATCGCCCTACCACAAGATCAGGTTGAATCAGCTTTGGCACTACTAAAGGCAGAAGGTGAAAACGCTTGGCTTATCGGTGACATTGCCAACCGCAATGGTGACGAAGAGCAGGTGGAGATCCTCTAATGACAGATTGCTGTCGCGTTCTCGTCCTTGTCTCTGGTAACGGCAGTAACCTGCAAGCTATCATTGACGGGTGTGATGACAACCTGCAAGCCGAAGTGGTTGGCGTTATCAGTAACAAGCCAGACGCTTACGGTTTAGTGCGTGCACATCACAGCGAGATAGACACCAGCTGCGTGATCCCCCATCAGGGTGAGTCTCGCAGCGACTACGATCTGCGTCTCAAGGCGGCTATCGACAAGTATCAACCCGACCTGATCGTGCTTGCGGGCTTTATGCGTATCCTAAGCGATGATTTCGTGAAACAGTTTGAAGGGCGAATGATTAACATTCACCCCTCGCTACTACCGAAATATACTGGCTTGCATACCCATCAGCGGGCTATCGACGCCGGTGACAGCGAGCACGGTGCCAGCGTGCATTTTGTGACGCCAGAACTGGATGCTGGCCCGGTGATCCTGCAGGCAAAAGTGCCCGTCTACTCTGAAGACGATGCCAGCATGCTGGCAGCAAGAGTACATGAACAGGAACATGCCATCTATCCGCTGGTCGTAAAATGGTTTAGTCAGCAGCGTCTGCGTATGGCTGACGGCAAGGCCTACCTTGACGACGAGCCACTTGGCCCAATGGGCTATGCCGCCGACTAAGCGCTTTGAGACTAAGCGTTGTGAGATTTAGCGCTGTGAGGCGAACAAAAAAGAGACCCAAGGGTCTCTTTTTTATTGCCCAGGCGAAACTCAGAAAGAAAAGTTAAGAGTGGGAAGTGCCACTCGCGCCCCAAACACTTATGACTAAACCACTTATGACTAAATCAGGTCTATTAGCGGCAAGGCTAAATATTTCACTAAATTACATTGTTTTTAAAACACAATTGGTTTTAGATGAAGGCAATTGACTTTCTGCTAGCAAGACGAGACCTAAGATGAAAAATGTAATTTGTGATATTGATGGTGTGCTGCTACATGACAATAAGTTGATCCCTGGCAGCGATAAGTTTATCCATCGCATTCTTGAACAAGGGAATCCTCTGGTCTTATTGACCAATTATCCGGTGCAAACAGGTAAGGATCTGCAAAATCGCCTTGGCGCCGCCGGGATCCACGTACCAGAGGAGTGCTTTTACACCTCAGCCATGGCCACGGCCGATTTTCTTAAACACCAGACTGGCGACAAGGCATACGTGATTGGCGAAGGCGCCCTCACCCACGAGCTCTATAAAGCGGGCTTTACCATTACCGACATCAACCCCGACTTTGTGATTGTCGGCGAGACCCGCTCCTACAACTGGGATATGATCCACAAGGCCGCCCAGTTTATCGCCAGTGGTGCCCGTTTTATCGCCACCAACCCAGATACCCACGGCCCGTCGCACAGCCCAGCCTGCGGCGCACTGTGTGCCCCAATCGAGCGCATTTGCGGCCGCAAACCCTTCTATGTGGGTAAACCCAGCTCCTGGATCATCCGCAGCGCACTGAACCATATCGGCGGGCATTCCGAAAACACTGTGATCATCGGCGACAATATGCGCACCGATATCTTGGCAGGCTTCCAAGCCGGTCTTGAAACCATCTTAGTCACCAGTGGCGTCAGCCAGGTCAAAGATATCGACAGAGAACCCTTTAGACCGAATCATGTGTTTGACTGTGCTGGCGATATCGACGTCATCTAAGTCTATTGGCCACAGAAATCACTAGCTAAATCGCGCGGCCCAGACCGCGTGGTTTTTATCCCTAGCCTGAACAAGATTTATCGCTAACTGCCCTGCTTTCATTCACTCTCAGCTAAACATAAAGCGTAACATTTAATCGCCCCACCTCCCTTGATATTGACGCTCTTCTTAGTTCATCATGTTGGCGCGATTAATAATACCCATCACAGTAAGTCAGTGATCAGAAACAGCCTAAGAAAAACGTTCGAGAACAAGGCAGAACTTTTTGATAAGTAGTTATTCTACATTCAAAAATGCTAACGCAGTTATCGGGTGTTTTAACAAGCTAGTATGATCAGCGATTTACTACGATGATAACAATAACAATAGGAAGTCCCATGCGATTTGCCCTACCTGCCTGTGCACTGGTACTACTTAGTGCCTGCAGTCAGCATACGTCAGACATAAGCGCCGACGCCAAAACTCCAGAATTTAACGAAGCCAGATTCAGACTGGATATTCAAACCCTATCTTCAGATAAGTTTGAAGGGCGTGCCCCAACCACCCAAGGCGAAACCCTCACTCTAGATTATCTCAGTAAGGCCTTTGCCGCCGCCGGGCTAGTCGGAGCTAACGACGGTAGCTTTTTACAAGCCGTTCCTATGGTCAGTTACACCGCCAGCGAGTCACAGCAAGTGACTCTGGGCGACCTGCCGATGCAATACCGCCAGGATATCGTCCTGGGTAGCCGCCACGATAACCAAGGCATCGACATCAAAGACGCTCCTTTAGTCTTTGTCGGCTACGGCATCACGGCGCCAGAATATGACTGGAACGATTATGAAGATCTGGATATGAAGGGCAAAATAGCCCTTATCCTGGTCAACGACCCAGGCTTTGCCCTGCCCGAGTCGGGCAAGTTTAACGGCAAGGCAATGACCTACTACGGCCGATGGAGCTATAAGTTTGAAGAAGCCAGTCGCCAGGGCGCTCTGGGCGCCATCATCATCCACGACACCAAGCCGGCCTCCTATCCTTGGTCTGTGGTAGAGAACAGCTGGACTGGCGCTCAACAAGATCTGGTGTTCGATAAAGCGATCCAGGATAGCCGTGTACAGGTAGAAGGCTGGATCACTAAGGAAAAAGCCAACGAACTGTTTAACAGCGCAGGGTTATCCCTAGCCACTTTACGGGATCGCGCCGCCAGCAGCCCGGTCAACGTCGCATTAGAAAAAACCGCCAACATTACCTTTAGCAATAAGGCCGAATACGCCAACAGCTATAACGTGGTTGCTACGCTTCCCGGCCAGGACGCCAGTGATGAACAGATCCTCTTTACCGCCCACTGGGATCACATCGGAATGGACCAAAACAAGAGTGGCGATCAGATCTATAACGGCGCTCTGGACAATGCCTCGGGCACAGCTGGTATCCTTGAAATCGCTCGTCAGTTTGCTACGCAAGCCAAACAGGGTAAGCCACTCAAGCGTTCGCTCACCTTTATCGCCACCACTGGCGAAGAACAAGGACTACTGGGCTCGCGATACTACGCAGCTAATCCACTTTATCCACTAGAAAAAACCGTTGCAGTGTTTAACCTGGACAGCACCAATATCTATGGCCGTACATCGGATTTCACCATAGTGGGTAAAGGTAAGTCTCAACTCGAAACTTACCTTGTCGATGCGGCCAGCAGCCAACAACGCACCGCGGTCAGTGAAACACGACCCGAGTCAGGCGGCTTCTTCCGCTCAGATCATTTCAGCTTTGCCAAATATGGCGTACCAGCAGTGTTTGCCGGCGGCGGTAATAACCCTGTCGATGAAGCCACGGCAAAATACAAGGCGGAGATGAAAGAACAGATGAAAGGCTGTTACCACAATGTGTGCGATGAGTATCGCGCCGATTGGGATCTCTCTGGCGCCATAGAAGATCTTGGGGTCTACTATCAGGCTGCCCAGCGCCTAGGCAACAACGGCGACTGGCCAGGCTATTATGCTGGCACAGAGTTCCATCAACTGCGTCCGGCCAAAACAACGGCAACAGCAACCGCCGAATAAATCCGCTTTTGGCAACGACATAATTAAAAAGGCTTCCATTGGAAGCCTTTTTGTTTATTTATCCGCCAGTCACGTCGCTTTTTGCCAACTCGACCAAAACCAGGACTGAGATTCAGAATGCACAAATCTCACCGACAATAACAAACTAAAATTGGTGATTTCACAATTAAAGATAAAAATTACAAAACAATCCTCAAAAACAAGACCGAATTAACGACGAAAACATCTTTAAAATCGACAATTTTATGATGTTTTGACAATCAAAACCCTTGGCAGATGAAGAAAATGCTGTCAAAGTGATTGGCAACTGAGATTTATACCGTTTTTTGGAGCTTTCATTATGTGTTCAATATTTGCGATTCTCGACATCCAAACCGATGCCACGCCGCTGCGCCAGGTTGCGCTAGAGATGTCAAAGCTGCTGCGCCATCGCGGCCCTGACTGGTCTGGGATCTATGCTAGCGATAAGGCTATTCTGGCCCACGAGCGTCTGGCCATCGTCGATATTGAGCACGGTGCTCAGCCGCTGTTGTCAGAAGATCAAAGCCTGATCCTTGCCGTTAACGGCGAGATCTACAACCACAAGGAACTTAAAGCCGAACTCGGTGACAAGTACAGCTATCAGACCAACTCAGATTGTGAGGTGATCCTCGCCCTGTATCAGGAATACGGCACCGAATTTTTGGACAAGCTCAACGGTATCTTCGCCTTCGTGCTCTACGACAAGCGCACAGACAGCTATCTGATTGGCCGGGATCACATGGGTATCATCCCCCTCTACACAGGTCATGATACCGAGGGCAACTTCTACGTGGCCTCAGAGATGAAGGCACTGATGCCCGTCTGTAAGACAGTCGAAACCTTTAAGCCTGGCCATTACCTGACAAAGGGTGGCGAGACCCACTACTACCAGCGCGACTGGAAATCCTTCGAAGCGGTACAAGACAACCCAGCCAGCGTCGAAGAGCTGCGAGGTGCATTGGAAGCCGCCGTCAAGCGTCAGTTGATGTCTGATGTACCCTATGGCGTGCTCCTGTCCGGTGGACTGGACTCCTCTGTCATATCGGCCATCACCCAAACTTTCGCTAAACGCCGTATCGAAGATGACGGTGCCAGCGATGCCTGGTGGCCACAACTGCACTCTTTTGCCGTTGGTCTCACTGGCGCACCGGATCTCGCAGCGGCGCAAAAGGTCGCCGATGCCATTGGCACCATTCACCATGAGATCACCTTCAGCTTCCAGGAAGGCTTGGACGCACTAAAAGATGTGATCTATCACCTGGAAACCTACGATGTCACCACCATACGCGCGGCAACGCCTATGTACCTGATGGCTCGTAAGATCAAGGCGATGGGGATCAAGATGGTCTTATCTGGCGAAGGGGCTGATGAACTGTTTGGTGGCTACCTCTATTTTCACAAGGCGCCAAATGCTCAAGCCTTCCACGAAGAGCTAGTACGTAAGTTAGACAAGCTGCACCTGTTCGACTGCCTGCGCGCTAACAAGGCGATGGCGGCCTGGGGCTTAGAGGCTCGCGTGCCCTTCCTCGACAAAGCATTTATCGATACCGCCATGCGCATTAACCCTGAGGCCAAGATGTCCAAAGGTGGCCGCATCGAGAAGCATATTCTGCGTGAAGCCTTCGAGCACAAGTTGCCTAAAGAAGTGGCTTGGCGTCAGAAGGAGCAGTTTAGCGATGGCGTAGGTTACTCTTGGATCGATGGTCTCAAGGAACATGCTGCGGCGCAGGTAGACGATCTGCAACTGGCAAACGCCAAATTCAGGTTCCCTTACAACACACCGGAAACCAAGGAAGCCTACTTCTACCGTTGCTTCTTTGAAGAGCACTTCCCGTTACCGTCAGCGGCTGAAACTGTACCGGGTGGTAAGTCGGTCGCCTGCTCGACACCAGAGGCTTTGGCATGGGACGAGAGTCTACAGGGGATCATCGACCCCTCTGGGCGCGCAGTGCAGTCGGTACACGAAAGCGCTTACTAAATCTACTCAGTAAAAAAGAGACCAAATGGTCTCTTTTTTAATAGTATTCGATGTGCTGCTCAGCGAAACGCTCGACCTCCCGCATAAACAGCCCCTCTTCATAAGCTTGACCGTTCAGCGCCTGCATCTTAGCCAGCGGCAGGCCGATCTGATGGCGCTTACTTACGGCAAAATAGACCTGACGCTCCTCTTCATAGCTGTAAGTGTGCACCTTTAACTTGTTTTCAAAATCGCTGAAACGCGCTTTTAGGCTAGGCAAGACCACCTCGGAGACGATGAGCAAGTCGAAGCGTCCCTTAAGCAACATATTGGTCGCCGAAATCACATCATTAGTTTCTACCTTATGCAGACTTACATCCTTATCGAAGCGCTCGAAATACTCTGTCTGACGTGAGATAGCTATGGTGAGCGGCGTAAGATCCTCATAGCTTGTCACCGGCGTCAAAGTTTTCTGACTGATAAAGACAAAACGGCCATCGGAGCGATAGGGCAGAAAGTCGCTATAGACTTCGCGCTCTGGCTTGGCGTAGAGTCCCGCCAGTAGATCGACGCCGCCATTTTCCAGCATGTGTAGACAACGGGCAAAGTTGGGACTGGTAATATACTCGAGTCGCCGCTCTAACAAAGCGGCAAACAGCTCAAGTGCTGCGATGTGCTCCCCTTTTGGGGCTTCACCCGGCACCAGAATTTGAAAAGGGGGATAATTATCGACACAAACTCGTATCGCGCCCTCCTCCTTCGCCACTAAGCTAGCAGAAAACAGGCTAGCAGATACAAGCCCTGCCATTAGCCACAAGCCCTTAGTAAACTTCATTCAATAACAACTCCTCGAGCTTTCCTCACCCGCAGACCATGATGCTCCTGATAAATTACACTCAGCTAGCCATTTATCCGCTTAAAATAGTGCGCTTTCGCTATGTCTAACACCTCTATGGTGATACTGGACACTTGGCTACACAGGGGCGCGATGCGCCTATCGATAGTCTGTAACAACAGCTGTTTCTGCTCATCTGTACGTCCGGGCATAATCTTCAGCGTAATATGAATGAAACTGGCATCTTCGATTTCGCCGACACAGCTATACTCGGCGCCATAGGCACGAGTCTTAATCGCGGCAGGCTCAAACAGTTCGCTCTCTATGGCTCCTTGATGCACAGCCTTTACCAGCGCTGAAATCGCTATCTGCTGCGCCAAGGGGGCGCTATATTCCACGATACAATGAGGCATACTTACTCAGACCATACCGCAAACTCGTTACCGTTTGGGTCCTTAAAATGAAAACGACGACCACCGGGAAAAGAGAAGATCTCCTGTGTGATCAAGGCGCCCGCATCGGCAGCTGTGGTCAGACAGACCTCCAGCGCCTTGGCATAAATGACGATCAAAGGCGCGCCGGAGGCGATATTAAATCCTTTATCCGACAGATAAAATCCACCCGCAATACCGGCATTGGTAAAACAGCTGTACTCGGGGCCATAGTCTTCAAACTGCCAATTGAACACCTTTGAAAAGAAGATCTTAGTCGCGGCGATATCCTTAACAGGGATCTCAATATAATTAATAGTTAAATTTTGATTCATTGCATCTCCTTGCTGCGAATCTGCCCAGGCAAACGAGCCAATTATTCTGCACTCAATTTACTCATTATCCTAAGCGAAAGCGAGTATTAAGTCCTATCGGCTTGTTAGTAACAGCCACCAATCAGGCATAAAAAAAGGGAGCCAGGCTCCCTTCATTATTTACTCGATATTATCCCAGCAGCGCCGCCAGTAAACCAATCAGGCCACCAAATACACCACCCCAGACCACCAACCAGCCTAAGTGCTGTTTGATCATCTGCTGCACTATCTCTTTCACCAACTGCGGGGTCAGCTCGGCCAATCGTTGATCGACAATGCTCTTTACCTTGGCCCTGAGATCCGCCAACACATCAGGCTGCTCAATCTCATTTTTGAGCAGTTCATAGAACTCATCACTCTGAGAAAGCTCTACCAAAGAGGCTTTCATTTTGTTGATAAATGGCTCTTTCAGCGGGGCAATCGCCTCTGTGCCACCAAACATAGCCAACATGCCGCCAAACGAGGATTGTTCGACCGTGGTCACCAAGGCATCGAACGCCGGCGTCATGTCCACTTTTTCAATCACAGGTTCAAGATTAATATGGGCAACGCTCCCTCCTTGCTGAGACAGAAATTTATCAATGTTTTCATTGGTAAAAAACTGCTCCATCATCAAGTGGGCGATCCCCGCCTTAAACTCTTCGAATCTTGCAGGTACCACGCCGCTACCATAGAGGCCCGGAACCTTTTCAAACAACATATGAATGGCCAGCCAGTTGGTCACGGCGCCAGACAGAGCAAACAGACCGACGCTAAACAGGATAGGCAGGTCAAGAAAATAGCCGCAGACCACCAACACGGCGGCCAGTAAATTAGTGATAAGGCTCTTATTCACTGATTTATCTCCAAGGATCCAAACTAAAAAAACGCGCTATCTTACCACAAGCAAAATCCCTGAAGACAGACTATCGATTTTAGTTAATAGCGTACTCGGCAAACAAAGTATTGATTTCACTCTCATCGACCATGATAAAGCCATCGCCGCTTAGGTGTTCGCGACGCACTGCAATCACGTTAGTATCATCGGCAAGTTCTTTGGCTTTTTTCACCAAACGCCTGGCAATACCGCGATGGCGGAAGCTTTGTTCGACAAACAGATCATCGAAATACCAAACAGGCTTGAGTAAGCGAGAGCAGAAAGAGGGGTATAACTGAATAAAACCAACGACCAGATCCTCAACCTGAGCAATAAAAATAACCGAATCATTCTCGTGCAGACGAGCACGAATGAACTCACGGCTTTCCACCAAGGCCGCATCCTGCCCCAGACTTTGACGATAACAATCAAATAGGGAGGTTAACGCAGTCAAGTCATCTTCAATTGCAATTCTAATCAGCATATTCCGTCCTTGAAACCTGTATTGACCCAGGATGATAGGTGACAAATACAGTTACATCCTCATGATTTATTTGATGTTATCATAAAAAGACCGAAAAAACAGTGCAAACCTGAATGAAATCGTCGGACCTCTCAGACTAGCCTCGCGGACGGGTGCGCAGATCTTTATATTCGAAAGAGAGGGTATGGATCCGCTCGATGGGAAAGCCATTTAAGAAGGCTACTTCTCGACTCTCATTGACTAAACCAGGCTCACCACACAAAAACAGCTGTTGTTGACGATCAAATTGATGACTCTTTAGTGCCTCTGTAAAGGGGTTGGCATGGATCACTCGACGGCCCTTGCTCTCACTCTGTCCCGTGATGCACGCCTGGTACTGAAACTGGCGATGTTCCAGCATCATCTTTAACAACTTATGATGGAGATAAAGGTCGTTATCATCCCGCGCGCCGACATAAAGAAAAATCTCCCCTTGATGTCCCTGGGCCAAGGCCTGATTCAGGATGCCATAAGCCACCCCTAAGCCACTGCCAAAGGCAACAATAATCAACTTAGTGTCCCGATAGGCGTTGCGATAGTAGCGACTACCCAATGGGCCCTGAACCAAGAGTGACTCGCCAATCCCTGCATGATGGTAGAGCCAGTCACTAAACTGACCATTATACTTGCGTCTGACATGCAGCTCGATCAACGAATCCCCCGGCTGATTCACCGGCGAATAACTTCGGGTGAGACCATCGAAACGTCTGACATTAATATATTGACCAGGATGGTGAAGCAGCGGCTCATCGAGGGAGAGACAGATACGCACCACGGCCTCATTGATAAATTGCTTTTGCTGAATCTTGGCACCGATGAAGAGATCCTGAGGCAAAATAGATTTCAGCCGCAAAGAGGGGGTCGGCTTACATTGACAGGAGCAGAGGTAATGTCGCTGCTTTAGACCCAAGGTCAGTCCACGCTGGGCACCTATCGCCATTTCGCCATCGACATGTTGCAACAGACACGTTTTACACACCCCCTTCTTGCAGGAGTAGTTTACTCTCTGGCCATGACGGATAAGGGTGTCTAACACGGACTCTCCCGCTTGTGCCTCAAATGCCTGACCGTCGAGGTAAAATGTTGTCATAACTATCGATTTATCTCGTAAAAATGTAAATTATTTAATGTTTGGTCGTTCATTATCGTTAATAATACGACTAAAATTATAGCGACTGATTCACAAACGTGCGGACAGTAATTTTCACCGCGCCCTTCCCTGAATCTTTATCAGTTCGTCTACAACATCATTAAGGTCATTATGTCTTCCGTCCCATCTTTTTTTACTCAATTAGGACAAAAATATAAGCAGTTACCTAAATATCAACGATATATTGGTATCAGTCTTACCCTGTATTTAACATGGACCCTATTATTGGGTCTACTGCTTCCTTATGTTTTGACCCAACAAGTCCCAAAACAGCTATCCAAGCAGTTGCAAAGACCCGTGGCGCTAGCAGAGGTGAAGATTAATCCCTTTACCTTAGAAGTCGGGCTCAAGGGATTTGCCATCAATGAAAAAGATGACCAAGCCTTTGTCGGCTTTAACGCCCTCAACCTGAACATCCAGTTTTGGGATTCTCTGTTTCAGCAAGGCCTGAGCCTAACCGATATCACTTTAGATCGCCCCCATGTCAAGGTTAAACGCGTCCAAAGTGAGCAACCGCTGCGGTTTAATTTCTCCGATATCCTGGAAACGTTAGCCCAAAACGGGAAAGCCGACCCAGCGCCAGAACCTGAGACCAGCGAAGCGATCCCCCATTTTATCTTGCATAACCTCGCAATTGTCGATGCTAACCTGCAGCTCATCGACGAGATAACCCAAGGCGAAGTAAGCTACCCCAAGGTTAACCTCAAGGTCGCCAGTTTCGACTCACACAACCCCATAGCCAAAACCCAGCTTGATAGCCAGAACGGCGATAAGGTCAACCGCTATCATATGGAATTCCACAGTGCTCATGGTGGCAAAATAGCCCTCACAGGTCAGGTTCAATTGACACCTTTCGATCTGATTGGTGAAATCAGTCTGACCCATATCGACCTACCGCAGCTTTGGCCCTTTGTTGATGAATACTTTGATGTGTCTCTCGACCAAGGCTATGTGGACTTCACCACTCATTACCGTGTCTCTCTGGTCGATGACAAACTAGAAGCCAGCGCAACCCAAGGAGAGCTCAGCTTTAACGCCCTGCGGCTCGCTCATGAGCAACAGCCGCTGATCACCCTTGGCCGTTTGGCTCTGGTTAACATCAACGCCGATCTGGCTAGCCAGAGCCTTGAAGTTGACGCCTTGCAATCTGAAGACCTAACAGTCAATGCCCGCCTCGACGATAAAGGGATAGACTTAGCCATGTTGCTCGCCCCTAAATTCAGCGGGGATTCACCATCGCCAGCCTCTGCGCCTAAGAGCGGCGACGAGCAAGCAAGCGCCGACAAGTCAGATACAGAGACCTCACTGGCGGAGGCTGAAGCCGGTGCGCCAAGCTGGCATGCAAAGCTAAGCCAAATCGCCCTCAGTAACTATCAACTTAATCTTACCGAGCAGCTGTTTAAAGATGAGAACCACTGGCAAATTGAGCAGTTCGAGCTGACCACAGGGCCTGTAGACGACAGCCTGAGCCAGCCTATCGATTACCAACTAGCGTTGGTGATTAATCAACAAGCCAAGCTAGAGAGTCAGGGGCAGGTCAACGCGCTCGCTAAAACGGTCAGCACCCAGGTGGCCCTTTCTGACCTAGGTCTTAACTGGTTCCAGTCCTATCTTGCACCTTACGTCAATATCAAGGTGGATGGCGGTCGCTTGAGCAGCCAAGGAACGCTGACTGCCGACGCCAGTGGGCAAATGAACTATCAGGGTGCGCTGCAGGTGGACGAACTCCAGGTCAAAGATACTATGGCCAACAAGACGCTGGTCAAGTGGCAGCAACTGGATGTGAATCAACTGATCTTCGATATGCAGGAAAATAGCCTGGCCATAGATCAAGTGACCTTGAGTAAACCCTACGGCCGAATTGTCATTAACGAAGATCGCACCACAAACTTTCAAGATCTTCTGGTCGCCAGCAACGAGCCAGACCAAGAGAGTGTGAAAGACACACCAGCGGATGACACAGCACAGGCGGCCAAACCTATGGCACTGAGCGTCAATAAGGTCCTCTTTAAAGATGGCTCAACCTTCTTTGCCGACAACTCCTTAACGCCCAACTTCGCCGCCAGCATAGAGCAGCTCGAAGGCAATATCGCCAATCTCTCGTCAGGCAGTGACAAGGCGGCAGGTGTCGATATCAAAGGTAAGATAGACAGATACGCTCCAGTCACCTTAAAAGGTGAGATCAATCCGCTTTTGGAGCTGCCCTATCTGGACCTGGATCTTAGCTTTAAACATGTTGAGCTCACCTCGGTGAACCCCTATTCCGGGACTTATGCAGGCTACTATATCGATAAAGGTCTGATGTCACTGGATTTAAAGTATCAGCTAGAAAACAATCAACTGGTAGGAGACAACCACTTGGTGGTCGACCAGCTCCAATTAGGCAAGAAGAGCGACTCGAGTCTGGCTACCTCACTCCCGGTCACCCTAGCCATCGCTTTGCTGCAGGACAGACATGGGGTCATAGATCTTGGACTGCAGGTCTCTGGCGATCTCAACGAACCGGACTTTAGCTTCGGCAGCATCATCGCCACCGCCATTACCAATGTGATAACCAAAGCCGTGACGGCCCCCTTTAGTCTGCTGGCTGGACTACTGGGCTCGGACGATGAGCTCGACAAAGTGGCCTTTGAGCCTGGTCAAGCACAGCTCCCTGAAGAGAGCCAGTCTCTACTAACCAAGCTGTCTAAGGGCTTGGCAGACAGACCTAAGCTGACCGTCAGCGCCAAGGGAGCAGTAGATCTTACCCGTGACAGCCAGGCCCTGATGACAGCTCAGCTGCATCAAGCGCTCATCACCCAGGCTAAGATTGAAGCAACGGCTCTGCCAGCAGATCTCACCGCCAGCACCTTCCCCACCAAGGGCGTGCTATCGGATGCGCTTAAGTCTCTCTATGAGAAAACATTACTACGGGATCCCGATGAAATACTCAAAGAGATAAAGCAGCGAAACACAGAGCAGGAGGTAAGCCAAGAGGAACTACAAACCCGTTGGCATATCGCCCTATACAACTATCTGATATCTGCGCAGCAACTCGCTGACGATGCCCTTGGCCAGCTAGCCCAGCAGCGCGCATTGGCGGTCAAACAATATCTGATTGAAGACGCTAAGGTTGATGCTGGACGAGTCTTTGTTCTCGACAGTCAGGCGGCGCTCGATACCAGCGCACCTCAGGCACTGCTCACCCTCAGCGCCCAGTAAATAAGCAATTGTCACCAGCGGCCAAGGTACACTCTTGGCCGCTTTTTAATACCCTTTCATCCCCCTAGCCAATAAAACCCGCTCCTTTTTTCCTTATGAGTTCACATTTAAGCTCAGGGCTTTGATCTCAATCACGCTTGCGATAGAATCCGCTCCATCAAAAACGTAGAGGAGTCGTTAATGTTTATTGTTCGTTGGGTTTTAGGTCGAATTATCCTGTTTCTGAATTTTGTCTTTACCCCTAAGAAGCGCCAACGTCCGCTGGCCGAGCAAGCCAAAGTCGATGAGCAGACCCAAAGCCTGCAACTGTATCAGTACGCCGCCTGCCCCTTCTGCGTCAAGGTACGCCGAGCCATTCGTCGTCAGGGATTAAATATCGCGACCATAGATGCCAAGCAGACAGATCATCAGCAGACACTGGTAGAACAAGGTGGCCTAGCTAAGGTACCTTGTCTACGCATCGAAGAAGCTGGTGAAACTAAATGGATGTATGAATCTTCAGATATCATAGATTATCTCAATAAACGTTTCGCTTAAGCGATTAAGGGCACCAAAAGGTGCCCTTTTTATTGACCAAACCTAAGCTTAAAGATGAGGCATCATCCCTTTAAGGACGATATCATCGTAGGTTACGACACCAAGGATCTTACCAGCCTCAATCACAGGCGCCTTGTTGATGCCAAAGCGTTCGAATAACCTGGCGGTATAGCGAATGTCCATGTCGGCGTGCACAGATAGCACAGGTTTTATCATGATCTCATAGACATTAACCCGCTCTGGCGATTTGTCTTTGGCCAGCACCTTTCGCGCGATATCGCTCATCAATACCATGCCGTATTCGTCATGCTCGTGGCGTTTATTGACCAAAAGCATACTGACATCATTGCCCACCGCTAACTTGATCGCCTCTGCTACGGTATGCAGACCATCGACCATCACATAACTGTCTTTCATGACGTCACTGTTCTTAATTAGCCTGCTTGGTTTCATAGTTGATCCTCAATCTCTTTGCTGAGTTTTTCGACTTGATGGGCGACACCCACCGCGTCCTCCACATCTATCTGTATAGCAATCCCCTGCCCTGGGTTAGTGTCGAACTCCCCTACCCGACAAATGGTTTCCAAAATGCTGCGACTCATATGCTCCTCTACCAACCAGAGGATCACATCACGCTGAATATCCAGCCCCAACCCCATGAAGGTCTTTTTCTTTTCCAGTCCTTCACCGCGGGCATGGTTAATCACTGTAGCCCCCGTGGCGCCCGCCTCTCGCGCCGCATCGAGCACGGTATCGGTACAGGTGTCATCGACAAAGGCGACGATAAGTTTAAAGCGCATGGTCTCGCTCCTTAGCGGATTTTCGCTGACTTAAGAATTCCACTAGCTGGGCATAACCCATCACAGTGATCATAGGAAACAGGCTAGCAAAGGCAATCAAGCCAAAGCCATCGATAAGTGGGTCACGCCCTGCTACATTGGTTGCTAGGCCCAGGCCAAGCGCCGCCACCAAGGGAACCGTCACGGTCGAAGTAGTGACCCCGCCCGAATCATAGGCCAGCGGCACTATCATCTTAGGGGCATAATAGGTCTGGATCACCACCAGCACATAGCCAGCCATGATGTAGTAATGAATAGGATCGCCCACTACGATACGAAAACAGCCCAGTGATATCCCCATGGCGACACCTATGGCAACTGAGATCCTAAGTCCCTGAATGCCGATGGCGCCGCCCGATACTTCGTTGGCCTTGATTGCCACGGCGATCAATGAGGGTTCGGCAATTGTGGTGCTAAACCCTATGGCGGCGGCAAACAGATAGACCCAAAGGTAGTCTTGCCAAATAAAGGGCGCATCCCCACCCTCGGGGTGAAGGAAGTCCGGCGAGGTTAATTGACTGGCCATACTCTGCCCGATAGGAAACAGCGCCAGTTCCAGCCCCACCAGGAACAGGCTGAGCCCAATGATCACATAAACAAAACCCAACAACACCCGGCGCCAATTGGCGATGGCACGCTTGAGCACGCCAAGCTGAAAACCAAACAAAATAACCGCTATCGGCACCACATCACGGGCGGTCAATAACAGTGTGTCGAGCATAGTACTGAGATAGTTCATCACAACACCCACATGCCATAGAGTAAGACGAAAATCATAGGTGTCAGACTGGCAAAGGCGATCAGGCCAAAGCCATCTAGCATAGGGTTTCGCCCCTTAATCACACTGGCCAACCCGACGCCCAAGGCGGTCACCAAGGGCACGGTAATGGTGGAGGTGGTAACACCACCAGAGTCATAGGCGATACCGATAATATTTTCCGGGGCAAACGCCGTCAGCACCATGACACACAGGTAACCGCCGATGATCAGATAATGAATTGGCCAGCCTTTGAGGATACGAACCACCCCGAGCAGAATAGCCAGCCCCACAGAGATGGCCACAGTGAGCCTGAGTCCCATGGCATAACGATCCATCGCCTCAACACTCGCACCGATAGCACCTGAGTTAGCCGCCACCTCGGCGGCTTCGTTAGCCACGGCGGTTAAAGCCGGCTCTGCAAGCGTAGTACCAAAGCCGAGGGAGAAGGAGAAGACGACTAACCAGAAGACACTGCCTTTACGCGCCAGCGCCTGAGCCAATGACTCACCAATAGGAAATAGCCCCATCTCGAGACCGAATACGAAGAAAGTCAGGCCAAAAACGATAAACACTAAGCCAAGTAGGATCTCGGCCAGGTTTGCCGGAGCCTGTTGCAGCACAAATATCTCAAAGAATGCCACGACACAGATGATAGGCACTAGATCTCGAAAACTACCGAGTAATGAGCGAAACAGGCTGATCAAGGCCGACATGCAGACTCCTTAGCATTGAGGAACTCCTAACACATTTCCCCTTACCTTGAGTGTGCCAACACGCTAACAAATAACAACATTTTTTTCACAAAACCCCACATTTACGTGAGCGACATCAAGTTAAGCAGAGAAAGTCAGCCAAAGTAAGTCTGTTAACTTGGGGTGCTATCCCCTGACAATTGGGGTATGCTCCTCGAGTAACGCATAGCTAAGACTAATAACCAGCGAAATAAAGATAACAATCAAATGCCAATACGCTCATTACTCTGTTTCATCCTGCTTATCAGCCTGAGTGGCTGCGCCAGCAAACGCGATGTGGACGATTTCAATATCCGAGTCGAAGATACCTTTCAAACCGCCATCAAGGGCAATGGTATTAAGCTATTCACCTATAGAGTCAAATACGCCGAACTGCCGACTCTAGAACAGCCCCATATGCAGCGCGTCAGGCAGATTGAAAGAATGAAACGTTCGGGCAGTAACAAACGCTCTATCTATCAGCCTGATTTAAGTCGCTGGACAGAGCAGATAGAACTAGGCCTGGAGAAGACCATCGCCATGACAGGATACTGCCGTGAAGGTTATCTGGAACTGAGCCGCATCATAGAAGAAGGACGCGGCGAGATCCGTGGTGAATGCAACGACGGCGCGACCGATGCCGACATCAGCAAGTTTGCCGACAACCATTAAGCCAGCTTATCTTAGGCCTCGTGACTAAAACGGCCGTGGGCTAAAAAATGGACTGTCTGAGCAATCACAGCCCCGCTATTCATCATAAAGGGGTGAGTCACGGGCAGAATGATATGATCCCGCATGCCATCAAGCTTAGTGTTAGCCACCGAGACCTTACCATCATTGGGAGCTGGCAATAGCGTCGACAGTAATAGATTGATGCTGCGGGTTCCGGCAATCACCCCAAGTTCAAAATTTGCCGGGCCTAAACTGTTGGGCACACTATCTCTTTCTGTGCCAAGCTGCATTCCGGCCGGGCCGTTGATCCACTTAAATCCCGGAAAATGCTTTAGGCTATCCACAACCTCGCTCCCCTGATTGGGCGGGCCTAACATCACCACGCGGCCAAGGGCAGGCAGAGGGTTGAGACTTAGGTACTGACGCACCAAGATCCCCCCCATTGAATGGGTCACGAAATGGATCTTATCGCCACGGCACGCTTTCAACGCCTTGTCTATGTGCTCGGCCGCAAGCGTCTGAATATCGAAACGTGTTGAAGGATAGCTAAGGTTCACGCAGTGATAACCAAGAACCGACAAGGCGGCCGCCATCTTCTCCATCGAGCCTCGCGTGCGGGCTAAACCATGCAATAAGACCACTGATTCAGAGTTGCTTGTCATCGTATTATCTGCCACTTACGCTTAATCAACTTAGTCCATCGTCGACTCAGACGAGTTCAGCCTTTGCCTGCCAACACTTTGCCAACGACCACGATTCTGAATGCGTTGTAACAAAGCAAATTCCCAAGGGCAATCATCCGTGCTTAGTGTTGTCATGTGATTTTGTAAGGCTTGGCTAGCCGACTCCAATCCGTTGTGCTGGGTATACAAAAGTAAACTCAAGGTCAATGAACACTGCTCTATGGGATTGCTAATTAAGGCCAAATGCTCAATAGCATTGGATAAATTCATATTCTGCTTGATGATTTCCAGTGTTTCTTTTTCACTGGCTTCAGGCAAATGCCTCATCGCTAAATCAAGCATGTCCCAATCAGGCTCGCTCTCAATGGACTGGAACACAAAGTCTCTAAAATAAGAAGCCCCCATAGGACAAAGGTACTCATCACCGGACCGCTTAATGACCTCTTCGAGTAACGATTCTCTTCTTTCACGCCATTGCTGCCAATCAGCCCCCGTATCGATATCGTCAAAAAGGAAAGCCAACTCACCTAGATTGATTGCTGAATACACACCAGCGCAAATAAAGTCTATCCCAGTTTGATAGACTTTTTGATGCCACTTCACCGTTTGACTGACATCAACGGGTAAGCCGTTTTCTCCTGTAAACCTGTGGGTTGCCATGATATTCATGCAACCAGCATGGCCACTTTCGGCACACCTTTGCCATAAATCATAGGCTTTAACGGGATAATTAAGCAGATGCATTGCCACATGACCACCGGCGTAGAGTATGTGATCAGAGCCAGTCTGTTGACTAACAAACTCGATATCTTCTAAGGCCATCTCAGACTGAACATAATCGACTCTTTGGCCAGAGTTTAACCTGTACATGTTAATGTTCTTCAGACTCAAGCCCCTGACTCTTCTTAACAGTACCTGATCCTCTATATTCCACTCATTGGTCTGTAGCACTTGACTCAGTTGCGATATCACCTGTTCGGCAGTTTGAATATCCTGACCGCTATAATCAAACACCTGAATGACATTTTCTCTCAGATAATTAATATCGCGATTAATTTGCTCAAGGGACTCTTCTGCCAAACCATTTGCTGACAAAAATAAAAATAGAGCCGTACAGCAAGCTGTTAAATATCTAGTCATTTTTCGCATCCATTCGTCTTCAACGCCAATCATTGAAGCTGGTTAATGTACCACTCGCAATACTAAGCTTGCTGAGAATTCATCAACTGAAATTCAATCAGGTACAGTGTCTGAATCTCGCCATATATCTCAGTGATCACCGCCTTTAACTGCTCCAGCGTCATATTTTTCTGCTCGGCGTGCCGCGAGTTTAATGCATCAAAGGCGAGCTTTTCGACCCGCTGCACTTGAATGTCGCAAAAGTGTCTCCCGGTTTCAAAGGTCGACACTGACAACACCTGCCATTGGGAAAAATGAGACTCGCTCTCATCCCTAAGGGTGATAGTTTTAGCACCACTTAAAATATCTGCCTCGAAACGCTCAAAGAAGGTGATCTTGCCATCACAGCTTAATGAAGCCATATTTCCTCTATCTGCTATCTTTGCCTATAGCCGCTTGGCACAGATTAGGTTAAAATCCGCCCCCGGTTTAAGCTATCTGGGTTTAAACCCTTATTTTATCTGAATCAAAGACCCTGGTGGAAGTATGAACAAGAAACAAAAGATGCTTAAAAAGACGGCAAAAAGAGCCAAAGCCCGTCACAACAAACATACGCCGCCGACAGTGAAGAAATATATCTCTAAAGGCGATCGCGCCAAGATGCTGGCTCAAGAGCAAGCTGAAATGGCCGCTAAAGCAAACGCTGCTGAAAAAGCCAAGAGCGAGGAGCAAGAGGCTCCGACTCAAGAAAGTGATAACTCAGAGGCTTAATCTCGCTCCTGACCGACCACTAACTCGGTCACTTTGTTACTCGCTTCACAATCTTGCTCTTCACTGATCTGCGCCATCTGGGCGCAGGATGAAGAGAGAGGGTTTGGGCTACTCGGGCTCAGTTCCTCATTCAGATCATCGTTAGCACTTTCTTGCACGGCGCCATTTTGCACCTTATCCACCAGACGATAGGCAGTCCATACCCCCAGGACCCCAAAGAGGATCGCTCCGAGCACCTGACCTATCAACACCCCTTCGACGCCCCCAAGCTGGCCGCCATAATAGACGAAAGGTATGGTCCCCAGCGTCGCCTTACCCACGTTAAACAGGGTCGAATATTTAGCTTTGCCCAAGTTATTAAACGAGGCATTGGCCACGAATAATGCCCCTGAAAACACAAAAAACACGGCAATATAACGGCAGAAGAAGCGGATCAACTCGGCGCTCTCCCCCTGCATGGCAAACAGGGTCACTATCTGCTCCTGCAGCAGAAGCAACAACAGCGAGACCGAAACCACGTAGATGGCGCAAAATTGCAGCGCCTTGGTCAGACTCTGTCGTACCCTAGCATACTCCTGCGCACCAAAATTCTGCCCAACGATGGGGCCGATGGCGCCACTCAGCGCGAAGATCATGCCAAAGGCCACCGGCGTCAACCTGCCAATTACAGCCCAAGCCGCCACATAGCTATCACCAAAATCGGCAATGGCCCGGGTCACCACAGCATTACCTATCGGGGTCGCAATATTAGTCATCATGGCAGGGCCCGCAATGGCAAAGATAGGCTTAATATCCTGCTTGAAAGCGGTTAGATCGAAGCGGCCAAACAGCTTATGTTTCACCACTACACCGCGAGCGGCAACCACAAGCACGGTAAGGCGCGCGAGCACAGAAGCCAGCGCCGCGCCCTCAATGCCCATGGCCAATAAAAAAATAAAGATGGGATCGAATAGCAAGTTTACGCCACCACCGGCCAGCGTCGACAGCATAGACAGTTTGGCATCGCCAACCGCGCGCAGCGCAGCGCCCAGAGCCATAGCCAAACAGATAATGGGCATGGAAGGCACTAAGATATAGAGATAGCTCGCCGCCAATTCGGCAGTACGACCACTGGCTCCTACTAAGGTAAGCAGCTCAGGAATATACCAAGTCACCACCAGGGACACCAAAGTCGCCACCAACACGGTTACAACGGCGCTATTGAGCAATAACCGTTTAGCCAGTTCAAACTCTTTTGCCCCCACAGCTCGTGACACCAAGGCGCCAAGTGCGATAGCTAAGCCGATACCGATAGAAGTGGTAAAAAAGGAAATAGTGCCCGCATAGCCCACCGCAGCAGCCAACTCCTGCTCCCCCAACATACTGAGGAAAAAGATGTCGATAAGATCGACGACAAACAGCGCCGAGACCCCTATGGCGGCGGTAGAACTCATTACCCAGATGTGGCGCATAATTGAGCCCTGCACAAACTTTGCAGTGGTCATAATTCTATTGTTTTTCCTTGGCTATTGGCACAGACAAAAACTTCTAAAGATCGGTTTCCAGTTCGCTGCCACACTTATCACAGTAGAGGGCTGACACTTCGTGTCCCATCTTAAGGCAGTTGCTACAACGGCGCAGATCTTTCTTACGCACCATCTCCTGTGAGATCTCAGAGGTCAAGATACCTGTAGGGATGGCAATAATAGAGTAACCGATCAGCATGGTCAGCGCGGCGATCCCCTGCCCCAGAGTCGTCTGCGGCGTAATATCGCCATAACCCACTGTAGTGATAGTCACTATGGTCCAGTAAATCGACTTAGGCATAGAGGTGAAACCATGCTCCGGCCCCTCCACCACATACATGATGGCACTGAGCACCATGACAATAAGGCTGACAGAGAAGAAAAACAGAAACACCTTACGGCTCGACTGTATCATGGCGCGCAGCAAGAGGTTGCCCTCGCTGAGATAGCGCAGCAACTTAAGTACACGAAATATCCGAAACAGCCGCAGCACCCTGATAACTAAAGTAAAGTTGGCCCCAGGAAAAATAAGAGCAAGGTAACTAGGTAAGATGGAGAGCAAGTCTACCACACCATAGAAGCTGCGGGCATATTGCACCGGCAGAGCCGAGCAGTAAAGTCTGAGCAGGTACTCTATGGTGAAGATGCCGGTAAAGCACCACTCGGCGATACGGATCCACTCGCCATAACGACTGTGAATACTGTCAATGGTATCAACAAATACTAAGGCAACACTCAGCACGATACAGACGATAAGGCTGATATCGAAATACCGTCCCGCCTTTGTGTCTGTACCAAAGATGATCTGCCTTAGCTTTAGTTTCAGTGTCTCTTGGGGGATATCGTCCATCGCAATCAAAAATCCTTATGACTCTCGCCTAGAGGCGCATACCAGATGTCACCCGCAGCAACATCGAATTAACCGATCCAGCTTAATCTAAAATAAGGTATGATGAACACCCAAGTTGTGGCTTTATTTTACCGAACCAAGATGATGCAGACATTTTTTAAACAACTCCTGCTGCTTTGCCTGCTCGCCCCAGTGGGGGTTACCTGGGCGCAATCGAGTGGCTTGAGCTCACCACACAGTGCCAGCAAGAGCCAGCTGGGCAAGGTCGATCTTGTGGTGGTCAATAAATCTGAAGCCAGTATGCTATTGATGCGCCAAGGTAAAGTTGTTAGACGTTACAAGATAGCCCTGGGCGATCGCCCTGTGGGTCACAAACAACAAGAGGGCGATCAGCGCACCCCTGAAGGTCGCTATATTCTTGACTATAAAAAGGCCGACAGCGCCTACTACCGCGCCATTCATATCTCCTACCCAAATGATGAGGACAAGCTCAGAGCCGCCACCCTGGGTATCGATCCCGGTGGACAGATCATGATCCACGGCCAAAATCCTAACTCCTCACTCACCCCGGACGAAGCCCAGCGCCTCAACTGGACCGATGGCTGCATCGCTATCAAGAACGAAGAGATAGACGAACTGTGGCGCGCCGTCGATACCGGCACCCCCATAGAGATCTGGCCGTAAACGGTTAACTTTACCTAATAACCATCATCCGCAATCGCCCCACCATGGACTAAGGAGTATGTATAATGACATTCAGAAATGAAATCATTACCCTAGCCACCTTAGCAGCGCTTACCCCCGCCTTATCGCTGGCAAACGCCACAAATTTAGGTCCATTAATGACCTATTCCCAGTCGCCACTGCAATCTAATTCGTTATCGCCACAACTGCGTTCTGGTTTCAGTTTGGCGCACCAAACCAAAGAGTTCTATATTTCGGCGACGAGCTCCAGTGTTTGGGCTGAAAATGAGGTATATCATGCGGACTACTATCAAAATAGTGTATTGATGGGCACCAAATGGCAGTTTACGGAAAAATGGCAAGCAGACATTCAATATCGTTGGAATTTTTCCGCCAATAACCATTTGGATAATGTCACCGATAAATTTCACACACTATTTGGTCTCGATGCGAATGGACGAGATAAAATTAAGCACAATCAAAACAACATTATTATTCCTGAATACGGCATCAAGGTGACCGATTTTGAAGGTGAAACCTTATCCAGCGCATTCAGCTTCTACACTCAATATCAGCTTATCCAAACTCCCCATCACGGCCTCTCTGTCGGGGGAAGTCTCTATTACAATCATGTGGGCTCAGGCCCTTTTAAAGACTCAAGATTCGAACAGGGACTTCAATTAAACTACAGCTATCAAAATCGTAGTCATCATATTTACACCAGCCTTGGGGTTTCATATCGCCACAACGAAGAGGTATTTACCCAATTACCCTATCGTAACACCACCTTTGCCATGCTATTGGGTTACCAATATGACCTGGATGACAATCAGGAACTCATGTTCGAACATCATTGGTATGAAGGCTCAGCGAGCAACATTGCCGATATCTCTGACCCCTCTAACGAAATTGTTCTTGGGTATCGTTATAACTGGCAGAAAACATCACTAGAATTTGTCATATTAGAAAATATCTTCAATATGGATAACAGTGCTGATATCTCATTTACGCTTTCTTTAAGACACAGAATCAAATAGGGTTTCTGCAAAATGCAAAATCAAACCATAACAAGTCAGCTCGTTCAAGATTGGGCGGATTTTTCACAACAGATACTGACTTTTATCGCAAATTTAGGACTAAATGACTTAAGTTGCGATCATGTCGCAATTCGGGTAAACAGCAATGCTGTAGCAGATGAACTGCGAGATTATTTTCTGCAGCGGGGGCAGTTGCTCTCAAACAACCTCATCAATGGCCGTCCTATTTTAATCTTCGAACTTTCCGAACCAATGCAGTTAGGCGAGTTATCCATCGAGTGTGTCGAACTGCCCTATCCTGGCGACAAAGCGTACCCTATGGAGAGTTGGGAGCATATCGAACTGGTGCTGCCTGGCGGTGCGACCAGCATTGAAACACTGCGTGAGCAGCTACTCGAGCGGGTGCCAACACTCGCCCCTGTGCTGGCTCAGGAAACAGAGATTAAGGTGAAAATGAGCTCGCCAAAGGGAGAGCACGAGCGCCTGCCAAACCCCACTATCGCCTTCAAACGCGGACATCTCTGCATTAAGGTTCATCCCCACGGCATTAAAACGGTTATCGCCTCTGAAGCTAAATAGCTAAATCACCATAGAAGCCAAGTAGCCAGTTAGATTGGCACTTGGCTTCTGGTTCAGTCACAAAGGCACGATTTAAGCGGGTTTAATGTTCTGATTCACCCTAAACAGATTGTTCGGATCGTACTGCTTCTTCAGTTGCTGCAAACGCCCATAGGTTTCACCATAGGCTGCCTCGGTGCGATCGGTTTCATCATCGGTCAGGAAGTTGATATAGGCGCCGCCGCTGGCAAAAGGTTTGGTCTTATCAAAAAACTCCCGCGCCCAGGCGATACAACGTTTATCGTCATCGGCAGACTCCCAGCGAACATGCACATTTTACACGTACTGAGCATCACGGGCCGAATACGCCATGGCATCGGCAGCAGGCAGGCAAGTAGCACAACCTATAGAGGCGATAAAGATCTCACACTGATCTGTGGGCAGGGTGCCGGCATATTCAATGGCCGTATCGATAGCCGCTTCACTAAGATCGGTAAAATTGTGGGATTTCCAGTAATTACGTGCGCCAGGCGTCAATAAGGGGTCGAAGGCTTGCTGCCAGGCGGCAAAGGGTTGTACGCCAACATGCTCAACGACAGGTGTGCCAAATTGACGAAGCGGTGCGATCAACTTTTCACCTTCCGCGGGATCGCCGGCATAGCATATCGCCAGCACGACCACTTCTTTTCCATGTACCGCTTCAGGTAAAAATGGCAGTGGTGGCGCCTTACGTGCCACCATCCAGACACTCAAATCGTCAGGTGCGCTAGCGGTAAAGTTGGCAAACTTCTGATAACTGATTTTGCCTGTTCGAAGGGATATACAATCAAGCCACTGAGGAGGTCAGGCCCCACAGGGTGCAGTTTAAACTCAAATTGAGTGACTATGCCGAAGTTACCGCCACCACCCCGTAGTCCCCAGAAGAGTTCTGGCTCGCTGGCTTGACTGGCAACATGCTGTTTTCCATCGGCGGTCACCACATTGGCAGAGATCAGGTTATCAACAGTCATACCAAACTTGCGGCTTAACCAGCCAAAACCGCCACCTAAAGTTAATCCTGCAATCCCTGTGGTGGAATTAATCCCCACAGGTGTCGCCAGGCCATGTTTTTGTGTGGCACTGTCCACATCTTCAAGCGTACAGCCCGGCTCAACCCAAGCCACTTGTTTGTCGGGATCGACCTTGACCTGTTTCATTAGTGACAGATCGATCATCAAGCCATCGTCACACAAGGCCTTACCCGCAATATTGTGTCCACCGCCGCGAACCGAGATGAGTAATTGATGTTCTCTGCCGAAATTGACGGCTTTGACCACATCGTCTGGCGAAGTGCATCGGGCTATCATTCCCGGTTTTCGATCTATCATGCCATTCCAGATCTGTCGCACTTCATCGTAATGGCTGTCTTGGGGCAAAATAACATCGCCACTAAATTCAGCCTTAAACCTGTCCACCTGAGATTGTTGTAAGCCTTTCATATTAAGCTGCCTCTTATGAGTCACATCGTCGCGCAAACAATGTATGTGCTAATAAGTGCTATGCTCACTCCCTTAAGTTCAACAACTATCTTGGTGCTAGTTAGAGTAATGAAGTCAATTTACGGATTTAATTACGGCAATTTAAAAGAGCATAAGTCTTTATCTTAGTAGAAGTCAGCCAGTTTAGATAACCAGACTCACACTAAAACAGCGGTGTATTGGTTAATAGAGGACAAGCTTTAAAGAGGTTTAACTTTAGTGCTTCTCGATATACAGGATAACCTCTCCCACTTTAATACCAAACTTACTCATTTCGGTCTTGTTAAATAAGCGCTTTTCATCGAGCAGAAACATCCAATCGTCTAGCGTTACCTGGTAGATCTCACCATCTACTGGGATCTCAAGCTCATATTGCCAAAACAGGGCGGCGCCTCGGGTGCGACCGAAAGCTGTGCCCACCACATCCTCTGCACTCCCTTGATAGGAATTGTCATCAAGCTTGGTTAACTGCCAGGTGCGCTGAGTCTTCTCGCCATCATCAAACAGAAACCACTCCTTTATCTCTCCCTTTTCGCCTTGCCAGTGAGCCAAGATATCCACTTCGAAACGTCTTAACAGGGTACCGGACCGGTCAAGTACTATGCCATAGGCCGTTAGCTTACCGTCGAAAAACTCATCGAGATGCAAGGCTGGTGAGGTATCACTGTAGTCCTCTAAAGATGCACTACCGCAGCCACCAAGCAGCAACATAGGAAACAGCAAACATGCTAAAACGAATTTTTTCATTGTCTTAATCCCAATAGGCCTTGTCTTAGTTCTGGCTCCGAAGTGCGTTCAGACAACCAGATGGCGAGAAACGCTTCGCCAAAGGTCTGATCCTGGATCTGCCCCAGTTTCTTGTCGCCAAAGTAGAAATGACTGTCACCCTGGGTGTTAACCCATAACGTCAGGCTGTCTCCCTGACGCACGTCGGGCCACAGCCCCTGAATATGTGCCTGCCAACGCACTATCTGCTCATCTGAGTAGCCCAAGTGACGCCACTGGTCTATGGTGGCCTCAATAAGCGCATCATTGTCGATGTCGCGGTAGTAATTGATCCGCAGCGCCTTGTCACCGGCGGCTTGATAATCCGGCTCTGCGCCATAGAGCTCGGCGCGGTATAAAGTCCAAAACAGAAACTGCATCTCGCCGCTACCTATCTTGTGCAACCTATCGAGATCAGCGGCCTGAGCGCTCAGACTAAAGAGTAGTAGCAATAAATATTTGCCCATGACTCACCTCACTTTATGACCTTGTTAGCCTTAGCTTGCTGGGCAGATAAGAGCCCCTGCCCCCAAAACAACAATGGAAAAATCACGGCCCAAACCGGCGCTGCAATCAACCAAAAATTAAGATCAGACTGCTCAGAGGCTAACGCGCCAAGGTTGAGGCCGGCCCAATAACTGCCCGCCCCGCCAAAAGCGCCGATAAGCATCAGCCATGGCAGTCCCAGCCGCGACAAGGGCCTGAGACTATGATTAAGACTCATCAGGAAGATAACCCAGAGCAAGACAAGCCAGAGAGGAAACGCCAACTCTAGACCTCTAAACACGCCAAGCGCAATGAGTCCACCATCCACCAGGAGTCCAAGAGGCAGCAGCGCCATCAATCTGAGATCCGCTTTTAAACTGGGCGACAACAGACAGTGCAGTACAATCAGCCCAGCGATGATATAGCTGGCCGACTCGGTCAGTAATGCCGCCGACCACCAGGCAAGCTGGAACAAGCCAAGATTAATAAGCCAGAACGCTTTCATCCTGCAGCCCCTTATATCTGGGCTTGCGCGCTACCAGATGATGAGTCGCAATTACCCTCTCCTTAAACGCCCCTTCGCAGTAGCAGAAGTAAAATAGCCATAGGCGCTTAAAGTTATCGTCATAACCCAAGGCGTTAAGCTCGGGCCAAGCCTGCTCAAATGCCTGACGCCAGTCATTAAGGGTTCTGGCATAATGCAGACCAATATCTTGCAAGTCACAGATCACCATGTCGGTGCGCGCAGCAATATGCTCGCCCATCACGGCTACCGACGGCAGGCAACCTCCGGGGAAAATATACTTCTGAATGAAGTCGACCCCTTTACGGTATTTCTCGTAACGCCCATCGCTGATAGTAATGGCCTGAATCAACATCTTGCCATCTTCCTTAAGCAGCTTGGAGCAAGTGGAAAAGAAAGTACCCAGATATTCATGACCTACAGCTTCAATCATCTCGATTGAGACCAGCTTGTCATACTTGCCAGACAGGCGGCGATAGTCTTGCTTTAGCAAGGTTATCTGCTCAGTCAACCCAAGCTTTTCAATACGCGCCTTGGCAAACTGATATTGAGCATCTGAGATGGTTGTGGTGGTGACTCGGCAGCCATATTCCTGTGCCATAAAGATCGCCAGCGCGCCCCATCCCGTGCCTATCTCCACTACATGATCGCCACGCTTAAGCTCTAATTTGTCGCAGATGGTTTGCAGCTTGTTTTGCTGCGCTTGGGCGAGGGACTGAGCAGATTCGCTGTAGAGGGCACAAGAATAGAGCATAGAATCATCAAGAAAACGCTCGTAAAGCTCGTTACCTATGTCGTAGTGAGCCAGGATGTTGCGCTTAGATCCAGTTTCGGTATTGAGGTTTTTTCGTCTCAAGAACAGGTTTTTAACCCGGGTCAGCCAGGCCATTTTAGTTTCGATAGCATCCAACTTCGCCTGGTTGCGAGCCATCACCTGAATCACAGAGGTCAAATTAGGGCTAGTCCATTTACCATCGAGAAAAGCCTCGGCGGCGCCAATACTGCCGCCTTGTATCACATCCCGGTAAAATCGCGGGTCATGCACCACTAATTGGGCGTTTAGGGGCGCCTCACGGTCACCAAGTATCAGATGATTATCGCCTTCAATAAGCTCAAGGCTAGCATTGTCAAGTTCACCCAGTAATCGGATCACCAAATTACGATACTTGTTGTTGGTGCCAACAGAGATTGCCGCGCCGCGAGGCCTTACACCGTTTTCTTGTTTGACTATCTGTTCCATTTCTACCTCGCTAACTGAATATACCGTCACATTGTGACTATTGGTTTTGGCTAACTCTGGCTAGTCGTTCTCGCTAACTCTGGCCGTCGCTATTTTATAGAACCACTGGCGCCGTCCGTATCTGGATGGGAAATAAAAGGCACCCGCTTAAGATACAGCTTGAGCGCCTGCCAGTAGATCCCAGCGACCATTTTCACCGTCATCGATGGTATGCTTATCCAGGTACGCAACAAACTCTTCTGGTTTATTGACTCTCTGGTCAGCGCCATGGTCGCGTCGAACACCTTATGCTCTTTGTGATTCTCGATATGCACTAAGGCCTTAGCTGAGGGGGGGGAGACGCGCCAATGATAGGTCATCTCCATCTCCATAAAGGGCGACACATGAAAAGCCTTCTTTATCTTCATCTCGCCATCTAACCTCAACAAGTAGTAATGCCTTTGATTCCAAGGCGTATTACTCACTTCGGCCAACATATACTCACAACTGTCTTGCTCGTCATAGCAGAAGTAGAAATTAATCGGGCTGAAATAGATCCCTAAGCAGCGGCACTGGGCTAACATCAACACCCGGTTACTCTCCTGCCAACTACCACCTAATGCTCTGACTTTGTGACCAATACGTTGCTTTAAGCTTCCAGGTTCATTTTTGAGGTAATCTTTTTCATTAAATCGAATGGGATTGAACCAGTCTGTGCCAAACAACCGACTCCGCTGGGTGAGCGCTGGCAGCTCATCAAGGTCCAGCCCCATCATGAAGAGGCGATATTGAAAGGCATGCTCAACATCGCCAAAGCGGCGATGACGCACCTGACCTGTGTAGATGCCGCTATGCTCTTGAAACGAGGTTTTTAACGCGCTCATAGGGTCATGCCAAAGCGTTTGGTCACATCCAAGGCACTACGCACCCCATCTTCATGGAAGCCGTTATACCAATAGGCCCCAACAAAATGGGTATGATGCTGGCCGCAGATCTCCAGACGTCTTTGTTGAGCTCGGCAGCTGGCCTCGTTCAGCACAGGGTGATGATAGACAAAGCTTCGCAGCACCTTGCTCTGGTCAATCTCCTCACTCTGGTTAAGGGTGACGCAGAAGGTCGTGTCGCTGTCTATGCCCTGTAAAATATTCATGTTGTAGGTGACGCAGGCCGGGCGACTGACATTATCGTCCAGCCGATAATTCCAGCTTGCCCAGGCTAAGGGCCGATTGGGCAACATGCCAACATCCGTGTGCAGCACCACCTCGTTGCGACTATAGGGAATTGCGCCCAAGACAGCTTTTTCGGCTTCACTGGCATCTCCCAGCAGGGCCAAAGCTTGGTCCGAGTGACAGGCAAAGATCACCTCATCATACTCATGTGACTCGCCCGATTGCATCAAAAGCTGAACGCTATCGTCTTGGCGCGTCACCTTGTCGATACGGCTATTGAGGCGCACCGGCTGTGAAAGGCTTGCCAGAATCGCCTTAACATATTGGCGAGAGCCACCAGGGACCACGTACCACTGGGGTCTGTCACTGATATTGAGCAGGCCATGGTTGTAGAAAAAACGAATAAAAAACTTCAGCTCAAACTGCTCCATCTCGGCCAGACTGGTGGACCAAATCGCTGCGCCCATGGGCAAGATGTAATGTTCACAGAAGAAACGGGAAAAGCCATGCAACTGCAAAAATTCGCCCAAACGCATTCCCTCAGGAATATCGTTATCGGCATAACTTTGCTTACAAAGGGCATTGAATTTTAATATCTCACGGATCAAGCGCCAGAAACGGGGACGAAACAGGTTACGACGCTGAGCAAACAGCGAGTTTAACCCGTGGCCATTGTACTCAAATCCGCTCTGTCTGTTATGGACACTAAAGCTCATCTCGGTGGGCTGACCGCTTATTCCCAACATCTCCAGTAGTCGATTGAAATGGGGGTATGTTCTGTCATTAAACACGATAAAGCCTGTGTCGATGGCATAGTCCCGCCCTTGGTGATGCAGGTCCACTGTGGCGGTATGGCCACCAACATAATCGTTATGCTCAAACAGGGTCACCTCATAATGTTTATCCAAGAGATAGGCACAGGTTAACCCTGAGATCCCAGAGCCAATAATGGCAATTTTTTTCATTGTTATACCATCCTTAATGCCAGACGGCGCCAGAGAGGGAAAGGTAGCAGCGCTAGCAGGCGCATCATAAATACAAACAGGCGTGGGAAGCGGATCTCGCTCTTGCCCTTGGCTATGCCGCGTACAATGGTTTCGGCAGCCGACTCGGCGCTGATGATCATCGGCATAGCAAAGGTATTACGATCCGTCAGCGGAGTCTGAACAAACCCTGGGTGTACTAGGGTTACGGCAATATCATGTTTTGCCAAATCGATTGCCAACACTCTGGCCAGATAACTCAATCCCGCCTTAGAGGCACCATAAGCCTCGGCACGCGGCAGGGCCAGCAGTTGTGCGCTGGAGCTTATCAGCACCAAACGACCACCGGGTGCCATTAATGGCAGCCACGCCTGTAACGCATAGCCTATAGAGATAAGGTTAATGTTGATGATCTTGTCGAAACGCTCGGCATCAAAGTTCAAAGCATCGTCTATGTACTCACAATCACCTGCGTTGAGGATCAAGAGATCAAGCGGCCCCTGATTGGGATCGGGCTGAGGGTAACTATCATATTGCAGCAGATCGAAACACAAACCACTGATATTGGGCTGACTCGCCGTGAGGGTGGCAAGTTTGGCCTGACTACGGCCGCAGGCCAGTACCTTATCGCCCGCTTTGGCGTAAGCCAAAGCTAACTGCTGCCCTATGCCAGAAGTGGCGCCAGTGATCATTACATTCATCATCTGCTCCCCTATTTGACTGCTCGGCGCTTGACCGCAAGAATAATGCTACCTAACACGGGCAGGTGCTCATACAGCATGGTGCCCAAATCAAAATAGTCCCTGTGGTAGATCACCTTATTATCTTTGGCGCCGAGTCGTGAATGCCCTTCCACCTCAATAGGTTGGCTTGCGTTTAATTGCTTGTGCCTAAACGTCATGGTCCAGTAGACAGCGGCTTCACTTTGTTGCTCGATGACATGATCGATAGTGAAATCACAGCTGACCACCTGTAAATAGAGTCCGTCAAAATAATCTAGCAACTCCTCTAGCCCCTTGAGATTATGGAGAGGATCGATAAATTCAACTTCGGGATGATAGACCTGACGCAGCGCCTCCAGGTTATCTGTCCCCAGTTCGCCATACACGGCGATAAAGTTTTGTAACCATAATGCCTGCGTCATCGTCTTTATTTTCCTATTCCACTTTATAAAAGGCTAAGGCCCGCAAGCGCGCCGCCTTGTGATCGACTATCGGCGCCGGGTAGCTTCCCATCTTCCCCTGACTCTCTAAATATTCATGGGGAAAGTGAATCTGCTTATCCGGCACATCATTAAGCTCTGGTAGATACTTACGAATAAACTGACCTTGAGGATCAAATTTCTGACTCTGAGTAATGGGATTAAAGATCCTAAAGTAAGGCTGAGCATCACAACCTGTGCTTGCCGCCCACTGCCAACCGCCGTTATTGGCACTGAAATCACCGTCAATGAGATGCTGCATAAAGAAACGTTCACCCCAGTGCCAATCCACCAGCAGGTGTTTAGTCAAAAAGCTAGCCACTATCATGCGCAGTCGATTGTGCATCCAACCGGTGTGTCGAAGCTGTTTCATCGCCGCGTCCACAATGGGATAACCTGTGCGACCTTCGCACCAAGCCTGAAAGTGAGCCTGGTTATTGGGCCAAGGCAGCGACTGATACTTGGGCTGAAAACTTTTACCCTTGATAAGCTCAGGAAAGTGAAACAGCAGATGCTTATAAAAATCACGCCAGATCAACTCATTAAGCCAACTAAAGGCCCCATGCTGCATGTCATAAATCACCTCAGGGTGGCGCTGCACCAGTTGCAATGCCAACCAGCGTGGGCTAATCGCGCCAATCGCCAGATAGGGAGAGAGTCCTGAAGTGCCCTTTATAGCTGGAAAATCCCGCCGCTCAGCATAGTCGAGCAGTTTGTCTTCCCAGAAACTCGGTAACAGGTTCTCCATCACCTGAGCACTATCTGGCCAACGACTCGAATCTACCTTGGGATAGTCAAACTCAATCGACTCAAGAGTGAGATCAGCGGTGGTCTGCAAAACAAGGGTTGAGGGTTTAGCTGGCGTTGGTAGACACTCAATGCCGGAACTGGCGACAAGCTTAAGCCAGGCCTTCTTAAAGGGGGTAAAGACCTTGAACATCTCGCCCTGCTGGTTGCGTACGCTCCCCGGGGGCAAGATAGTATCGTTTTGCCACAACCTTAGGTCCAGACCGACGTCCAACAGCTGCTTGTCTCGTATCACCTCATCGAGTTCAGGTTCGCTGTTGGCCAGCAGCAGCTTTATCCCCTGGCGTTGACAAAAGTGGTTAAGCAAATTCACCTGCTGCGTATAATCAGCCGCGGAGAGCACCTGTAGCGCGATACCATACTCTTTTAACTGACTTGCCATCAGAGCAAGATGTCGACGAATAAGATCGACCTTTATCGGCGCCATGTCATGGTGTTGCCACTGGCCCGGGGTCGCGATAAAGAGTGCCTGTTTCACTCCCAGCCTCAACGCCTCGGTCAAGGCTGGGTTATCATGGACGCGAAAATCTCGCCTCAGCCACAATAGTGCACTCAATAGCCATACCTCAATCTCAACTCCTTAGGATGAGGGTTCAGGTAAGTCTGCTGCTGCAGATACTCATTAGGAAACTCAATCAGATAGTGCTTGATCAGTGTCAAAGGCACCAGCAACGGCGTCAGCCCCTCACGATAGGCGGCGATCTCCTGGGTCAGTTCATGGCGCTTCTTCTCATCGAGTTGACGCTTAAAATAGCCTTGTAGATGCTGCAGTGTATTGGTGTGACTACGACGGGATGCCTTGTGCTTGAGCGCTTCCATCAGGCCAGAGATATAAAGCTGTGCTTGCTCCTCGATGCTGATATCGGCTCGCGCCAACAGGCGTCCCAAGGCACGATAACTCTCCACATGATGGCTCATTACCAGATATTTGTGGGCACTGTGAAACTGAATAAGCTTATGACGGGTGATCCCCTCAGCCTGCAGATCCAACCACTTCTGATAAGTAAAGATACGTGTCGTGAAGTTTTCCCGAATAATGGGGTCGTTCAGGCGGCCATTTTCTTCACAGGGTAACAAGGGGTTAGCCTTCATCACCTGCTCGGCAAATATTCCCACGCCGGTAGACTCAGAGCCTTTACCGTGGTGGTGATACACCTTAACCCGCTCCATGCCGCAGCTTGGGCTCTTGGCACAAAACACGAAACCCGCTAACCCCTTATAGCCTTGGGCCGCTTTAGCACCAAAAGCCTTCAAGTCTTCTGTGACATCTCCACTGCCGTCAGGACGAGAGACAGTAATAATATTGTCTCTGATGATCTGCCTAATCGTCGGTCTGGGCACCGGCAGGCCAATGGCCATCTCGGGACACACTGGCTTAAATTCGGCAAAATCAGCCAACTGCTCCATACAAAAGCCTGATCTCTTATGGCCTCTGTCGAAACGCACCGGCTCTCCCATTACGCAGGCACTAATGCCAATCTTTAACTTTTTTGTCATGGCTCCTCCACTTAGCACATTGGGCCTTATCAGAGATTAGTAGATAAATCGTCCTATGGGGTTTAAGAGTTGACTCATCCCCTGGGTGAAATGAATGGCGTCGCTGGACACAGTTAGACAGACACACCCCTCTTGAGTAACGGGTTGATGAGTATGTTCGCCATCAAGCCAGATGAAGTCACCTCTATGATATTCACCCATCTCATCACTAAAGCTACCCTGTAGCAGCAGAGTGATCTCAAACCCTTTGTGGGTATGACAAGGTACGCTGCCACCTTTGTCTATATGCAGTAGGCTCATCCTGAGTTCGCCATCATCCAGCGCCAGACGTGAGCGAGATAACTTGCCAAGTCCTTGCCACTCCTTCAAGGCGATAGATTTCAGCGCCCCTGGCAGCGGGATACGTTGACCAGCGACAGCAATTTCGGTGACGGTTTGTGGCAACTGACGAGTGTCGTCACTCTCCTGAGCCGTGATGGCCGCGATGCAATCATCAAACTCATCTACTGTAGTGGAACTATTTAAATTACTTACACCCAATGAATCCTCAAAACCCAATGAATTGTCCAGGTCATCAAACAGCGCCTCTATGGCTTGGGTCTGCTCAGTCGCATCAGTCACCCCGTCAGTCATCTCGCCGAAGACGTCGATGGCGGCCTGCTCGGTGAGAGCCTGCACGGCCAGTTTACACTGGTCGCAAAGCTCTACATGGCTGGCCACCACGACGGATACGGAAGCTGGTAAGGTACCGGCGACAAATTGCGCCAAGACGTCAGAGTTGGGATGGTAATTAATCATGCTGCTGGTCTCCCATCTGCTGTTTAAGTTTCGCTAGGGCAAGTCTGAGTCTGGACTTTATCGTTCCAATGGGGACACCAAACTGTTGTGCTAATTGCTCTTGGGAAAGCTCTTGATAGTACACGCCTTTAACCACGGCGCGTTGAGCTTCAGGAAGGCTGTCAACATAGGCAAGCATCTGTTTTTCCATCAGGTGATCGGAAAATTCTGCTACCTCCTCTTGAACCTGGCTTTGAGCCTGCTCTAGGGGCCAGATGTCGTCACCCAGGTTAACCTCGGCTTTCGCCTTTACCCGCCTGAGCATATCGAATGCGGCGTTGCGCATCACGGTATAAACCCAAGTGGTCGCTGCGCCTTTGTCGCCATCATAAAGGTGAGCCTTGCGCCATACATTGCTCATTGTCTCTTGCACCAGTTCGCTTGCCTGGGCTTCGTTGCCCAGCTGCTTAATCCCAAAGCGTTTTATTTTGGGTGCAAAAAAGTGAAACAGCTCGGTAAACGCCTGCTTATCCCGTGTCTGAGCGACTAAGGTGAGCCAGCTCGACAGCTCAGCCGGCACCTGCGTCTCAAGGTGACTGTTAATTTTTACACTCCCTTTATCTGGAGCGCTTGCGCTAGTTATTTGCTGCATCTCTACTCACGTATGACCCAAACTTAACAGCCAATACGTTGGCGCAAGCGACAAGGATCAATTAATTTTGTCTTGTCCCAAAATTAATGTATCGAGAAAGGACTTCGCCTGACGAAAACTGCCGGGCAAAATAAATTTCTCTTTCTCATTCAAAGATAAAGGCAATATCTCTAAAAAGCGAGCGCAGACCCAATCTAGTTGCTTAAATTGTGGTTGCGGGTACAGCTCAGCGAGCTGAGGATGCTGAGCAAACAGTTCTTGCAGCGCCTGGCCCAGCTCACCGCTTCTCGTCAGCGGACTATCGTCCGGCCAGTGAGCACGGTAGCGGCTTTTGGCCATCAACAATCCATCCTCTTGCTGATAAAAGCCATCAAGGCTCACCAAATGCATAGCCTTAACATCGATCACCAAGAGACCGTCTTCGCTGGTGTGAAAATCCACTATTTCCACCTTAGTGCCCCAATTAGGGACATTAAATGCAAACTGCTTATCGTAGCGAGCAATCACAAAGCCCCCTTGACGACTGGCCTGGGCAACCATGTTGATATAACGCTGCTCGAAGATTTTCAGTCGCTGCACGCCGCCTGGCAGGATAAACAGCGGCAAAGGGAACACTGCCAAGGTTTGCTCGGCCGCGGGTGCTGGTGTTTGGCTCTGGCGCCCCTCTCGAGGCGATTGGCTATCATGGTCTTTAATCACAATTACTCTCGGATTATCTCTTGATAAATTAGTGCTTAAAGAGTCGAGGCTTATAAATCAGGAATTAACGGTTAAACGGTTAATGACCTAGCGCACTCAAGTCTTTAAACCTGATGCAAAAGATACGTAATCCCCTTGGGTATCGATCACCCAAGTGACGAAACGACAAATAGAGATAATAAATGCCATAAAAAAAGCGACCCTCAGGTCGCTTTATAGTGATATCACGCGGTTACGACACTGATCACTTGGCTTGTTTTACCACGCTGGCCATGGGCGGCACGACTGTGAGGGGATCGAGGCGCATCTGAAACCAGTTAAGACGCCAATCGAGATGCGGCCCCGTCGCCCTACCGGTAGCGCCCACCTCGGCGATTGGCTGACCCTGTTTAATCTGGGTGCCCGGCTCGACATAAAGCTTACTCAGATGCAGGAAGCTTGAGCTCACACCATAGCCATGATCAATAATCAGCGTCCCACCAGAATAAAACATATCGGGGACAGAAAGCGTGACAATCCCATCGGCCGGCGCCACGACGACTGTGCCTGTCTTCGCCGCCACGTCGACACCATAGTGAGGATTGCCCGGCTTGCCGTTATATACCCGCTGACTGCCATACACCCCTGAGATCCGCCCGGTCAGAGGCCAGATAAACGGCTGTGAAAAGGCGGTCTGGCTCGAGAAGGTTTCACGGGCCGCCTTAACCTGCTTGCTATCTTTCGCCGCGCGTTCCAGCGCCTTTGGATCAGGCTTCATGATCTTCTTAGCGATACCATTAACCTTGTCGATCTTATAGGCCTTCTCGCTTATCTTGAGCGGCATGATCTGCGTCAGGCCATCGGGATAAACCAGTTTGAGTTGCTGCTCAAGCGGGGCTTGTCGCTCGAAACCGAAGGCAAACAATCCCTCGGGACTCACCTTAACCGGCTCACCATTTAACCATACCTGAGTCCCAGAGTGGGCTTGGCCGCGAATAAGCGCCCCCTGCTCCATCTTGCCACTCAGACTCACCTCGGCTAAGGCGCCAGTGGCGGTACCAAGTAACACTAATCCAACGACTGCTCGCAACCAGTTCAAATCAATCTCCTTTGCTCTTAACGCTTCATACCTTTCGACACAATGGCGCCTTTACCAACCCCTTCGTAGGCAATGACCTTAAAGTCACTCTCAGGGTTTTCAGTTGCCAGGGTTGTGGCAATAAAGTCTGCGAGCAGCTCTACCGTGGTATCGTGGGGAATGATCTCGCAGCGCTTCTTAGGCATGGCCAGCTGAAAATCGCCTTGGGGTGCCACATAGTGAAAACCATAATGAGTTTCATCGCTTACCGTGGTTTGTGGTGACAACTCCAGCTCATCGACCTCGACTAAGTCCTCTTCAGATCCCAGATAGATATCTTTCCAGCGGCGGGCCCAATACTCATCCCATTTAGGCGCTGCGATGCCATTTTCAAACACATTGATAGGGCTGCGATGACCGTGAGCGATACGCTGGCAATTGCCGTCGTGTTTCTTCAGGCCGTGAGAATAATGATAGTAAGGGGTTTCATGCAGCTCGTTGCGCAGCGTCAGGGCGATACCCTGCACATTCTCTGGCAACACCTCTTTTAAGGCTTTTTGCAAGAAGGCGTTAACGCTCTCGAAATCGATGATCTCGGTTGGGATCAGGGCAAAGGCCTGAGCCGGACAGGCAAGATGGATATCGCCCTGGAGGCTATTGAAATCCATCCACACACGGTCGCCTTGCTGTTGCCATCTGACTTCGGCGCAGGCCGTGGGGATCAGCAATCTGTGGTCGGCAACATCGTCGATGGTATTTTTTATCGTGTGTTTGACCTTGGCAAAGTCCAGCACCATATTTTGCTCATCTAGGCCGCCATCGAGCAGCACATCGACAATCCAACTCTCCCCTACCATGCCACGGATTGGGCAAAGGTATGAAAAATCGATTACGGTTAAATCTCTAACAAAAAGTTGCATTTACGCTCCGTAGGCAGAAAAACAGTCCACCTTAGTTGGTCCCATCGGCAAACGGCCGGAGGACCCAGTAGTTTCTTCAGATAATTTCAACTCATCTGCGATATTTTAGCAAGTCGCGCAGGCTCAAGCATTTAACACTTAAGCCAGCCGACCCACTTTAAGCACCATAAGGTTAATGGACTTACTGACCACCCTTAAGGCGACGATCTAACTGATCTTTCAAGTTAGCCGGCACGCCTTTGATCAGAATCGAGTCAGAGATAGGGTCATAGATCACCCGCTCACCCAGATGCTGACCATCGAAACTAATAGTGACGCCACCGCCTGTGCCCGAAAACTTCTTCAGCTGACGCAGGGTCGGCTTATCGCCGGGAAACTCATCTTCTAGCTCATAGTCTCCGCCTTGGGCGAAGTCATAGAAAGAATCCATCCCCGCATCGGCCAGTTCATCCGCCAGATCTTTGAGCTGAATATCGGCGCCGGTATCCACCCGCTCAGTGCAATATTCGAACACTTTCTCACGGCACTGTTGACGCTCATCTTTGGTCAACTCGCTGCTGGCGACAAAATCTTCAACCGCATTCATCAGCGACTTGTTTTGTGCCTTAGTGTTAACCCCTTCGACACATCCCATAAAGTCGAGGAAAAAATCGGCGACTTTACGACCGGCACGGCCACGCACGAAGGAGATATATTTAAGTGAATCAGGATCAGCCTGCCACTCGGTCAGGTCGATACGGGCCGCCAACTGCACATTGTTCAGATCCAAATGGGTATTTTGTGACAGCTCCATATCGTCGAGCACAGTCATCGACGACTTGGCATTCAGCAGTGACACAAACAGATAATCACTGGTCATATAGGTGTAGCAGGCCATCAGCAAAAAGCCGCCTTGGCTAAAGTCATATTTGGCCAACTCTTCCTGCAACAGTTTCCCCGCCAAACCGGAAAACTCAACGAAGCCCAGTTCGCCACCCAAGTAACTACTTAAGGCCTCTTTAAACTTAGGATTGGCTTCACCATCTTCGCCATGGGTACCAAAATGGCCAAACCCTTTGCCCGATTTGCTGGTGTAGGTTTGATGTAGCTCTTCGAGCATGGTTTCAACCGCCTGGCTATTTAATAGCGGTTGTGGGCGCAATCGACAGCTAAGTTGGCCTTCGCCATCTTGGGATATTGCGTGAATAATTGCTTGTTCGACGTTAATACTCATAAGCCTCGATAGTGATGTTGGTAGAAATCCGTTATTATATGCTGCTATTTCAAATTAAAGTGAAAAAATTTTAAATATGGCTATCCAATCAAAATATTCAAACACCCAGGTAGAAGCCGTTATCGCCGAGATTCTGGCGGTACTCGACAAGCATCAAGCGCCTACCGACTTAAGCCTCATGGTACTGGGTAACTGTGTCACCGACCTGCTTCACCGCAAGGTGCCCGAAGAGGCTCGCCTACAAGTGGCCGAGCAATTTGCCAAAGCCTTGACTCAATCGGTGAAAAGCTAAGGTTGATGTCACTCTTGCGCAGTAAAAATCCTGTTTTTATTCGCAAAAAACTGGCCAATACGCCTTAAAAAAAATTAAGATAGACAAGTATTTCAACTAATAACGGATCCCTATGATCGAGCGAAAAAAAGAGATGGGCCGTGATCGCGTGTCACGCTTAGTCAGCTGGGGGCACTGGTTCGCCTTCTTCAATGGCTTCTTGGCGATGATTGTCGGCGTCCGTTATATTGAAACCGTTGGGGCTCCCGAGTCCTGGATAGGCTGGAGCTATCTGGCCATCAGCACCCTGGGGCACTTCAGTTTTCTTGCCTTTATCGTCTATCTGGTGGTGCTGTTTCCCATCACCCTGTTACTCCCATACTCCAAGATATTGCGTGGGCTAGGAGCCTTTGCGGCCACCCTAGGGCTCTGTATCTTGCTGTATGACACCCTGATTTATGACGACTACGGCCTGCACCTTAGTCCTTTTGTGTTCGACATTGCCTGGGCCGATATTAACGCCCTGTTGCAGGGCACATCCTATATCGTTACACCCCTAGGGATCATCATTCTCGAACTGACCGCAGCCAACTTTTTGTGGAAACGGATAGAGAAGATCCGCAAGTCCAACTATGGTCCCAAAGTGGTGCTGGTGATTGGCCTCTGTTTTGTCAGTAGTCACCTTATCCATATCTGGGCAGATGCTGCAGACATTACAGAGATCACTCGTCTGGATGACGCTTACCCGCTCTCTTATCCGGCCACGGCGCGCTCCTTTATGGAGAGCCATGGCATCGAAAAAAGCAGCATAGGACAAGATGCAAGCAAGCTACAACCCACACTGAATTACCCTATTAAGCCAATGCAATGCAGCGCCGATACTGACATCAATATGTTAGTCATCGCCATCGACGGCTTCAGAGCCGATCTGGTAGACAAAGAGACCATGCCGTTCCTGTATACATATGGCCAGGCTAACCATGAATTTAAGCAGCATCTCAGCGGTGGCAATATGCACGCCAGTGGCATGTTCTCGCTGCTCTATGGCCTGCAAGGCAGTTATATTACCGCCGAAGATCTTAACTACCGCCCACCCGTCTTTACTCAGGAGCTGGTTAAGCTTGGCTACAGCCTAGCTAGGTTCGCCCCGGAGATGGAGAATCAGGTGCCTCAGGCCATCTATCAAGACTTTACGCCGCACCTGCAAGCCCTTAGCAGTGGTGTCGCTGATGCCGATATTCAGTCTATCGATAGCTTTAATCAGTGGCAGATTCAGCAGGACAAGCCCTGGTTTGCCCTGATCAATCTGCAAAGCCCAGACAGTTACGACACGCCCGTAGGCTTCTTAGGCATCGAGACGGTGAAACCCGCGACGCCGCTGAAACCGGCGCAAAAGGTACTGTTTAATCAATATCGCCAATCACTGAATTTTATCGACAAGCAGCTACAACGCCTGCTCGAACGTCTGCCAAGCAGTACCTTTGTCATGATCACAGGCGTATCTGGTAAAGCCTTTACTAGCGACAACGATAACCAACGAGGCAATCTGTCTCCGGCGAATGTGCATGTGCCAATGATCATCCACTGGCCCGATATGCAGTATGACAAGACAGTCAGCTACCCTAGCAGCCACTATGGTGTCGTACCGACCCTAATGACCCAGCTGCTCGATTGCACCAATAAGGCCACCGACTACAGCGCCGGGCGCAGTATTTTGCAGCCTCAGAGTGAAAACTGGACCTATATTGGCGATAACTTGGTATTTGGTATCTATCAAGAAGATGAGATCACAGTGATCGACAGGCACGGTAAATATCGTATCTATGATCGTGACTATAGGAAGCGCCTGCGCAACAAGAAGATCAGTGCACCTGAACTTATTCAGGTGATGCGCGAAGGACGTCGTTTCTATAATCACTAGAGAATCGGTGGCGACTATAAACTAGCCAGTCGATCCTGCTCCGCAGTTGAAAGGCTTGCACTGGCGCAAACGACTTGGTAAAGTTCTGCGTGTTCAGAGCAGACCCCAAGTCTTTGCTGCTTTGGATAAAATCGGTATGTAGCGCAGCCCGGTAGCGCACTGTCATGGGGTGTCAGGGGTCGGAGGTTCGAATCCTCTCATACCGACCAAATTCTTAATCAAAAAAGCCTGTAATTCTTAACGAGTTACAGGCTTTTTTGTGTCTAATGATTTATTGTTAGCAATTCAAACATGGTCAAACTCCGGTCAAACTCTGGTCAAACCTACGACGAAAATCCGTAATAAATCTGGTGTCCTTTCGATTACTTTTTGTAATGATGTGGGCGTTGTAGATGCTTATTCACTCCTTTTGTAATACAACTCCCACAGTATCTGCAAATGCCACTCTTCATTAGGCGGTAATTTGCTTGATAAATCGCCTCACCAATGTCGTTTCTTCAACTGAATCACTCTCAAAGCTAGTTGCCAACGACTCCGCCCCGTCGTTATAACTAATGCAAAAATTAACCAAGCCTGATCGACTCTCTTCATAGTTACCATCCGTTAAAAACCATTCTTTGTCGCACTGCCTCACATCCCACATGAAACCCGAAAATTCGCACCGGTCGCACCTAGATAATCATGCGGCCACTTGGGTCGCTATAAACATAATTGGGAGTACCTATGAAAGACAATGCTATCGCTCTTCAGCTCATCAGGCTAAGAGGCATCATTAAACAACTTTATAAAGTGATAAACATAGAGCTTGAAAACGTTAGCGATATTCAGCTCGGACTAATTGCTGAACAGGAATTTCTGCTCTACTCGGTTGAATCAGGTTGAATTATACTAGTCTGGACCCAACTCGCCAAATTCAAATCACGATGCAACAGATCCGAAAGGTTGCTCTGGCTCTCTTCTACCCCAAAACTGCTTAACCCAACAACCTGTCGAGATACTGTTGCCAATAGTTGACCTATTTCATCTAATGGTTAAATATGTACTCAGTTTACTATGGTAGGTTAGGCAGATTATATCTACTCTTTTTGCTCTGCTTAGCCAAAAGTTCTTCTTCTCTCACTGAAAGTTGAGCACCGTTTTCTTGGTGCTCAACTCTGAGAGTGTAACTGGAATTCTACAAAAGTAAGTAAACTGATTAGCTCACAGATTTAAGCTCCAGGTATGAGCGAATACCGAACGCCCCATTTTCTCTGCCGATACCAGATTGTTTAAATCCACCAAATGGTGCTGCTGGATTATGATTAAAGGTATTTACAGAAACCACACCTGCATCAATTCGATTTGCTATCACTTTAGCATGGTCGACATTGGTACCACTTACGTAACCAGCCAGACCATATTGGGTGTCATTCGCAATTTCAATAGCTTCTTCCTCAGTTTTATAGGTCAGTACACACAAAACTGGGCCAAAAATTTCTTCACGTGCAATGGTCATGTCGTTGGTGACATTGAAGAAAATGGTAGGTTTCACGAAGTTACCATTTTCCAGTCCTTCAGGATGACCTTCTCCTCCAATCAAAACCTCAGCTCCTTCTTCAATACCTTTGGTGATATAGCTTTGCACTCGTTGGTATTGAGCTTTTGATACCATTGGTCCAATAGCGGTGTCGTTCTCTTCCGGTCGTCCGACTTTTAGGTGCTGGGCTACAGCCTGTTTCAATGCTGCTTTAATTTCTTCAGCGCGGCTTTCTGGGATTAACAAGCGAGTTCCTGCAATACAAGCCTGACCGCTATTCATGAAGCTGGTCATCAGAATAAACGGAATTGCCTGTTCTAGGTTGGCATCTTCCAGGATGATGTGTGGGGATTTACCACCCAGTTCTAAAGTGACGCGTTTAAGTGTTGCAGCACCATCGCGAGCAATGGTTTTTCCTACCACTGTAGAGCCTGTAAAAGAGATTTTGGCCACATCAGGGTTGCGGGTTATCTCGGCACCGACCACATCACCACGACCGTTGACAATATTAATCAAACCAGCGGGTAAATTTGCTGCGTGAACACACTCCATAATCACTTGTGTTTGTAGTGCACTCATTTCGCTTGGTTTTGTCACAACAGGACATCCCGCCGCTAACGCAGAAGCTGTTTTGTTGCAAAAATACATTATGTTCGCATTCCATGGCGTAATGTGGCCGGCAACACCGACAGGGTGAAGTGACACTTCTGTGTTACCTACCATTTCCTTAAAGGTCATATTCTGTACGGCTTCTTTGGCACTTAAGATTACGCTCGCCGCACCTTGAACAAGATATTGCGCCATCTGTATTGGGCCGCCGTACTCTTTCACTAATGCCTCAACGTGATCATCTAAACGGTCAACGATAGCATCATGAAGTCTTTGTAAGTACTCTGCTCGTTGTTCCGGTGTTGATTTTGCATAGCTTTTGAAAGCCTGTTTTGCCGCAGTGATCGCTCGTTGTGTATCTTCTTCATTACCGAGTACAACTTGACCAATGATTTCCTGAGTCGATGGGTTGATAAGATCGGCAACATCATTACCGTGGGATCCCACGAAGTCGCCATTGATATAATGTTTAGTAATGATTTGCATAAAGCACTCCTGAATTGGTGAGTTTTAACGTCGGTTGCCAGTATTAAGTTTGCCCTCTATACATCTTTGAGAAGGCGCGTTCCCTTACTTAACTGATACTGATTGTATCTCGGCCAATTTGATTTTGACTTGCAGATGATGCCAAAGTTATTGCGGATGGCGTCAATTGTTTCTTGGTAAAATGGTCAAACTTGGGGGATGGAGGACGGTGGTAAGAAGAAGGCCCTTTTTCGCAAAGAGCCGGAATTAGGCGTTATTGTTTTGCCAGCATTGCGATGTCTTTGACTTCCAGGATGGGCGTGTAGTACCCATATCTCGAGGCGTTTAGCATGGCCTGACCTATATCTCGTGTCGTTAGAATATACGTTGGGAGCAGTCGCTTTAATAATGGGAATAGCGGCTTCATCATTTGGTAAAAAATACGATAGCTAGCCGTTTTCGAACGAATATTGTCTAAAGGTTGTATTACTGCCGGCCGGAATAGGTATACGGCAGAAAATCCACAACTGAGCAGCGCATTTTCTGTTGAGCCTTTCACTCGTGCCCACATGGTTTTTCCTTGTTCACTACTATCGGTACCGGCACCAGAAACATAAATAAAAGTCATGTTGGTATTGTTCTGCACCAGAGTATGAGCGGCGGACAACGTAAAATCGTAAGTAACTGCATGATATTGTTGTTCATTCATTCCTGATGAAGACTGACCAAGACAGTAAAAGCAGGCATCTATTCTCGGCAATTGTTCAATCGATTGCGGTAATAGGGTGAAGTCTTCACATATTATTTGAGTCAGTCGCTTGTCAGTACTCGTGAGTGGTCTTCTTCCGATAACAAAAATCTGCTCTACATCAGCCGCGGATAAAGCTTCGCGTAAAACCCCTTGACCTACCATGCCGCTGGCACCAAAAATCAGTATGTTCATGCTACCTCTCACTAACAATGATGATTTCTAAATTTTGTTTTCCAATCGATGTTCCTCCCGCCATTTCGAGGGGGTGATATTTTCCCATGCCTGAAATGCGCGAAAGAAAGAGGCTTGATCTTCATAGCCGAGCATATAGGCAATTTCGCTTAGGTCATATTCGGTTTCTCTCAGATATTCAAGCGCCAGCTCATGACGGGTATCGGACAATATCCCCTGGAAGTTGCCTCCTTCATTACTGAGTTGTCGTTGCAATGTACGTTCGCTGATCGCCAGTTCTCTCGCGATGCTTTTTAGCTCAGGACGTCCGGCAGTGAGGCTTTTTCTCAACAACCAGCGTACTTTATCTGACATCGATGTACTGGCTTGCTGTTGAGCCAATTCATCATCCAAAGCTCTATCTAGCATGGCGGTCAGTTCGGTATTGAATTGGGTAAAGGGCAAATTCAGCATGCGATTACTGATATACAAGCTATCCTGCTCGGCATTCCACTTGATAGGGCACTGGAAATAATCGGCAACAGCCTTGGATTTTGCTCTGCGCAGTTCAAGTTTGATGTTCTGGATGGGATTGTCGGTTCCGTTGCGTCCAAGAGCGATAATAGAAACAAACGTCGCGTCCGTCAGGGCCGATGGGGTATGGCTACCAGCAAACGGCCAGTGAGGGATAATTCTCGTATATTTATCACCAGCTTCAACTATGAGCTGCTCGGGAGCGCATAAAGATTTATATCTAACGACCCGTTGTACAGCATCAAGAAAATTTTTAGCGTGATAGGCTACAAGAAAAGAAGGAGGCAAAACCTTACTATCCAGAGTACTGGCAAGCTCCATACCCACATCCGGGCCTTTCAACTGCTCTAAGGCAGTCCACAGCGCAAAAAATTGTGCCGTGGTGACTTTCGCTTGCTCCAGTCCGACTGAGAGTGGCAACTCTGCCTGTTTGATTAAGAGAGACCGGCTAATGTTAAGCCGGTCAACACCCAGCCAAAAAGCGCAGGGTAATTTGATTCGATCAGGAGTCATCATTTTGCCTGAAATCCACCGTCTATATTGAGAATGTGACCAGTCACAAAACTGGCTTCGTCGGACAGCAGCCATGCGATACCGTTGGCAATCTCTTCCGGTTTACCTAAACGGTTCATCGGATGCATGGCGCTGATGACTTCTTCATTGTAGTTTTCATCGCTGCCGTCAAGTTGTTTGGCAATAATGTCGGTTTTGGTTGCGCCTGGTGCCACGCCATTAATACGGATCCCTTGAGCTGCATGATCAAGCGCCGCAGATTTAGTGAGTCCCACCACAGCATGTTTTGTAGCTGCGTAAGTGCCAGCCCATGGCATACCGTTTAAACCTGCAATAGAGGCAAGGTTGACAATTGAGCCATTTCCTTGTTTTAACATTTGGACAATCTCGTGTTTCATGCAGTAGTACAAACCTGAAACATTGGTGTCGAGCATAGCCTGAAAGTTAGCGCTATCGGAAAAATTCAACGAAGCGGTTTCATTGGAAATGCCCGAGTTATTGATTGCCATATCTAATTGACCAAATTTCTCAACGATTTGGTTAATCATCGCCTGAACTGCTTGTTCATCTGTGACATCATTTTGAATGAACTCGACGATAGCTCCCTGTGTTGCTACCTTTTGAATTTCCTTAACCGCCTCGGCACCTTTGTCGATATTACGGCCAGAAATGATTACGTTAATGCCCTGGCTAATCAACTTCTTTGCTGTTGCCTTGCCAATACCTGTTGCTCCACCAGTAATTAATGCTGTTTTATTCATCATAATTTTTTCCTCAGTGATTTGTGTTGACCAAATCATCATAGTGCGGAAAAGATACGATTGATTTGCAGAAGGCGCCAATTTAATTGCAAAAGGTGACAGATTGAAGAAAGCTAAGCGTTGATGGTGTATATGGGATTAGTATTATTTATGCGATAAGAACAAAACATTTCCTAAAGCTAAAACACATTTGTCCAAAAGTGAGCCAGGAAGCAACAGGCAGAGGTGTGATCACCGAGTCACTTGAACCTGTTTGTGTCGAGTGAAGATTGTCCCTAGGCAATTTGTCTATCAGTCTTCCTCGGTAATCAAATTATTAATTCCTTAGCGATTAAATTGGATAAAAAATTAGACACATAGATGAATCCCCACTAAAAAATAGACAGCAGATTGGGTTTAGTGATTTTTCAGGCGTTAGACGCCAGCAACCCATGTAGCAGAAAGGATGATCACTTACTCGCCTATTTTTAGCAGGAATTATTAGCCAACTGTATGAGTTATACGGCTCTCTTTCTGCAGCCATGATGGAAATCATTGGGCGGTTTGCACCAGAACAACACATTTATAGTATTGATGAGTCATTTCTATCTTTCAGAAACGTTTACCCGGCTATCCCCTGTCTAATATCTCACGGCCGTAAAATCCGCAGAGCCGTATGGAAAGAAGCAAGGTTGCCGGTGTGTGTAGGTATAGGAGAGACACTCACACTAGCCAAAGTAGCAAACCATGCGGCTAAACACCTACCAGGCTACGCTGGCGTTTGTGCTATCACCACAGATGAGGAGCGCAGTTATATTCTTGAGCAAATGGAGACTAAGGACGTTTGGGGGGTTGGTAAGCGTATCGCCAAACGGCTTGAGGCCATGAAAGTGAACACAGCACTAGCGCTCTCCCAAATGGAACCGAGTGTTGCACGTCAGCAATTTAGTATTGAGCTCGAGCGCACAGTAAGAGAACTTAATGGCATTCCATGCAAAGGTTGGGATGCAGCAAGGGCTGATAAAAAGCAGATATTTTCAACGAGGAGTATGGGTAACCGTATTTCTGATAAAACATCCCTACTCCAAGCTATCACCAAACACGTCGCCATCGCAGCAGCTAAAGCAAGGCAACAAGGCTCCCTTTGCAAAACGCTGCTTGTCTTTGCGAGTAACTCACCGTTTGATGATCGTCCAACAGGATTTAAAATCACGCTCCCTCTTGAGATACCGACGAATGACACATGCGAATTGATAGAAACAGCTGTGCATTACAGTAGCCTTAGATTTCAACCAGGGGTACGTTACTACAAAGTCGGCGTAGGTCTGGTTGAGCTATGTAGCGAAAAGCACTTCCAACAAGATTTATTCAATCAACCTAAGAGTCCGACTCTAATGAAGGTGCTTGATTGTATCAATGCGCGCTATGGAACTGACTCACTTTTTGTTGCTGGCCAAGGCGTAGCACCGAAATGGCAAATGAAGCGAGACTTGCTAACACCGCAATATACGACACAGTGGTCAGACATTCCTCGGATTAAGTGTTAGACGCCACAGCTAATAAAAGGAAACAATGTTATCTGCACGGCATACGTAAATGGCTTTCTTGAAGTAGAAGCTTTGCCTAAATTTGGATCTATTACTACTGAAAGACATAACTAGAAGTTGAATAAAAATTTGTTAAGCACTCATGTAAATTAGCAAGACATGAATTAATTTGGGTATGGACAAAGTCAATTATTTAGTTTCCCTGTTTCGATGTTGCAGCTCACACATTCTTAACCATCAGAATTCATTACCTATTCGTTCGATTGAATGCTATTATTTGCAGTCTATCGAATAAATAATGTGATTACGTAAGTCCAGTAAACCAAACGTAAGGGAATATATGGGATTAGCTGAAGCTTTGATTTGTATCCCGCAGTATGAAAGAGGCGGTGAGATTGCTCAACGTGGGTTTGATTATCAAACTTGCTGGGCATTGTCTCAAATGCTGGAATATGAACTAGATGACAAGAACTATGTGTTTATCTTCGAATATCATTATGGTAAAAGAACACAAATTACCGCTGTATAAAGACACATCAAAATCAAGATTAATACTTGATAATCAATATCTTACAATTAAATCACGCACTGTCATGGGGTGTCAGGGGTCGGAGGTTCGAATCCTCTCATACCGACCAAATTATTAATCAAAAAAGCCTGTAGTTCTTAATGAGTTACAGGCTTTTTTGTGTCTAATGACTTATTGTTGGTAATTCAAACATGGTCAAACCTACGACGAAAATCCGCATTAAATCTGGTGTCCTTTCGATTACTTTTTGTAATGATGTGGGCCTTGTAGATGCTTATTCACTCTCTTTGTAGTAGCCCCCACATTCTCTGCAGATGCTTCTCTTCTATAGGATTGAGAGGGATTATTGAAACCGATAAATTACCTTTTCTTGAACTTTAACAGCAAAGATATATGAGTAATGCCTTAATCACAGTAAAGCCGAGGGGCCAGTCCACTCCCCAAAAGCATTATCTCAGGGAGCAAACCTGCTCCCAATTTTGAATTAAAAACTAATCCACGAACTTAATAAGTATAATATTCCACATCTACGCCACCCGCTTGATCACGTTTTATTCGTCCAGACCTGATGTTTTCACTAATTGACTTACTCCGCACTGGCGTCAGACGGATCACTGAACAGAAGTTTTCATCTTGTTTACGAATCATCGCGTTTTCAGAACGTATTTTTTTGAATATACGATCGTAATGCTGATCTGCGACGCTGATACAATTAGTCATTGAGTTGCAAGCAATTTTAAACGTTTGGGTCACAACTACATATTTAATGTTGTTACATCTGACCTCACCGTAGATATAGGCGTCTTTCAATGCGTTGGAAACCTCATTTTGAACAGGTATTGTCTTATTACGCGCGGTATCCGAATCAATTGAACTTGAGTTTGTGGTTCTCTTGTTTGTCGCAAGATTCACGTTTGACGATGAAACGTTTGACGATGAAACGTTTGAGCCCATTTGTTCGGCTACCGAGGACGCAAGCTCATAAGGACGAAATGTTGAATCGCTGTCCCCTGCATCTAATAATGCTTTCATTTGTTGTTCATATTGCTTTGCAGCCGCTATTTCTTGGCGTTTTTGTTGCGCCGAACGTCTGGACAGATCTTTATATTCACTAATACTGGCCAGAAGCTGATTTCGTTTCCGATCATCCACCCTGTCGGTGTTACGGTAATAATCAGCGATATGTTGTTCGACTTGATACTTCTTTGCACAATAGGCGTAAAGAGTCACACTACTATAGTCATGGTTACAAATAGAACGATAGTTGCTCGGTCGAGTAAAATCCTCTTTGTAATCGAGTAACAAGGTGATCATCTGATAGGTAACCGGATTCGTCTCATCTGCCGTTAAAATTGCATAGGCTAACGGTCCTTCGACACTTCGCTGAACAGTTTTCATCCCGTTCATCCCGTCACTAATTACCGTTGATTTACACTCCGTCACTCTATAACTGGCTTTGTGTTCGAGCAGTATTCTAGCCGATTTGAGATACCCTTTATCAATGGCCAAGATTAGGGGCGTGGTAATGCTTTGAGAGCAACGATTTGGTGAAAACCCCTTATCTAACATCATCGCTAAAAATTGGCTGGCTTCCTCGTCACTGAGATCGTGTACCAGAGGGGAGGCTATAGGGTAATACTCTAAATCGTTCTCGAATAATCCCATGGACTTACGCACATAAAAGTTATCTAGACTTTCTAGTAGCCATTTTGCTAACGAGTAGTCTCTGGTGTAGATCGCACAATCTAGCAACGTATTACAATAGTCGTTAGAATCGTCCCTAGAATACAAATAGGCGGATGTATTACCACGACTTAGACTTCTAAAGCTCGTTAGATACGCTATTTTTTCATCCGTCTGTACATGTTGATTTGATTGAATATAATCAACAGGATGTTGTCTACTACTGCAACCCAGCATTGTAAATAGCACCACAATACAGCCAATTAATAAGAGCAGGTGATCCCTTTTAACACTAGAGTTAAGCATCATTGAATCCTCAAGCGAAATCGATTTGTGCTCCAATTATAATCAAAATCAATCAATAGCTAACATGTCACAAATCAAAAATTATTCACTCCTTTACGATAACCTGATTGCCATCTTACCACTGCACTGAATAAGCAAGAATAAACGTCCCCTCCCCCTAACATCGACCGCCTGCGACCCAAAAAGAGTGATAAGAAACATTTGGTTAGCAATTATCTATTGATTAACTTACACTGCTTATAACAGCCTAAATGGCATCATGGGCGGCTGTAGCCATAGAGCTTTGATAGGGAATTACTTCATTGATCAATAAGAATCATCTTGGTTTTGCATTGCTGCTGGGTGGCCTCGGCCTGCTGGTTAACCTCTCGCCTATCCCTCTGTTTGGCAACCAGCAACTTGTTGTGGGCAACCTCTTCTTCGTGATCGTGGCCATTTTTCTCGGCCCTTGGTATGCCCTGCTCACCGCCCTGCTATGTGCCTCAGGTCTCTTCATTGCTTGGGAGAGCTGGCATATGTTCCTTCTTTTCCCCTTGGAAGCCCTCTGGCTAGGTTATGCGCGGCGAAAGGAGTTTTATACTCTGTACGCAGACATCACCTTTTGGTTACTGCTAGGGATGCCCATCTTCTACCTGTATGCCCACTTAGTATTTCAACTGCCAAATAGCTATATGAGTTTTATCACTCTGAAACAGGGGATCAACGGCATACTTTACACAGCTTTGGGGGGCATGGTGGTAACCCTGCTACCGGCCCATCTGCATATTAAAGACAAGTTAGTTAATCGAAAACGTAAGAGTTTCAATGCTCAGCTCACCTACACCTTTACCCAGGTATTAACCCTGGCACTGCTAGTCTCGGCGCTGATCTTCAACAACAACGCCATCGAGCAGCAGCAGAAAGATGTCAAACTCAATCTGGAGGACTCGGCCGCTCATCTAGGGAAAGCGACCGAAAGTTTTATCGATGGCCATATTAACGCCATCGATAATGCGGCGCGTTGGTTAAGCCTGTCTAAGTACGATCCGGGCGAGTGGCAGGGATTACTATCAAAACTGCATCAAAGCTATCCATTTTTTATCTCTATGCTTATCGCAGATGACAAAGGGGTGATCTCAGCTGCCAGCCCTACCTCACGACTGGACAAAGACGCGATCGCAAATAAGAGCCTCAGCGTCATGGACAGGCACTACTTTCAAGAGTCCTTCTATAACCAGCTGACTTTCGTGTCACCGGCCTTTCTCGGGCGAGGATTTGGAAGTGATCCTATCGTTGCCATTAGTGCGCCACTGTACACTTACGACAACCCTATTAATCCTATTGGCATTATCGAAGGCTCGTTAAACTTAACTAAGTTTGCCAACATAGATGAGCGCAATCGCGAATTTAATGAACAGGCCATGATGTTGACCGATGAGAATAATCTAGTGATCTATGCCTCGGAATCACTCAAGCTGGCCCCCCTAACTCCGCTTAAGGTCAACACCTCAGGGCACCTTTATCGTACCAGTCTGAATATGATCAATATTCACCAACTCGACAGCGTTAACCCCGAGTTTGCCTACGCCAAATATGTGTTAAAGAACGGCTGGTCGCTCTATGTGGTCATGCCCTTCTCGCCGCTGGTAAAACAGGTAGAACATCAATACCTGACTACCTTCAGTGTGCTATTTCTAGCCTTTATCATTACCATCTTGTTGATCAAGGTGATTAGTCGCCGCTTAACACAGCCACTGGAAACCATCGCCCAGAAATTCATTCAATGGGGCATGGCTGAACACAGTGATGAGATTCAGTTAGATTCAGCGCCAAGGGAGATCTTTGCCCTCTCCACTAGCATTCAGAAGAGCAAACAGGAGCTCATAAGCTACCAACTGGAACTAGAGGAGAAAGTGACGCTGCGTACGGTAGAACTTGAAGAGGTTAACCGTAAGCTTCAATCTCTGGCCGAGCGAGACGAACTGACCCAGCTCTTTAATCGCCGCTACCTCGAGCAGCATTTCGAACCGATACATGATCTGTGTAAACGCAGCTGTGCTGCCTTGGCCTTCTGCATCATAGATATCGACCACTTTAAGCAGATCAACGACACTTATGGCCATCAGGCGGGCGATACCGCGCTCATCGCCATGGCACAACTGATGCGACAATTCTTTAAGCGAGATACAGATATCGTCTCCCGCTATGGCGGCGAAGAGTTTCTGGTTATATTGCCGCAATGCAACGCCCTTCAGGTAGAGCAACAACTCAACCAATTTAAAGAGGTGGTGGCTAACCATAAAATAACTATCCAAGGAGAGCAGGAGATCGCGCTCACCGTCAGTATCGGCGCAGTGATTAGCAATGCTGGCTATATGAAGGATATTGACCACTGGTTTAAGATGGCCGATCTCAATCTGTATGAAGCTAAAGAGAACGGCCGTAATCGTGTAGTCTGCTCCCTGCTATCGGACGACGATCAGATAGAAGCTTTTCAAGTTTAATAGACAGACCACTCACAATGAGTGAAGTGCAGACCTTGACTCATTTATTATCAGTGGTGGCTTCTCTATCGGCAATAAAGCTGTCCACACGCTGCAGCACGTAAGGAAAGAAGGGGTTCCACTTCTGCCTGAGTATTTCTCCGGGTGACACACCTAAGATCCCCCGCTCGCCACGGGCCGCAGCGGCGCCTATCTGTACCCTGTCGATCCCTTTATCAAACTCAATACCATACAAGTTATCTGTCGCCGGATAAGGTAAGGCAACATGGGACAGAGAATAAACACCTGTCGGCCAACTCAGGCCTAAGGGCAGTTGCTCAACCGCCTGATCGGGTCGATAGCGATTAGCCTCAACTTCGGCAATACGTTTGGATTCCCCAGGCTCTTGCCGGTTCTGCACTAACGTCATATCGAAACTTGGTGTATCGGGTTGCAATACAGGCAACAGACTAACTAAGGGGTCTTTGACTACCAAGGCCTGATTTATCGTCAACCGGTTAATATCAAACAGCACCAATTGATGATCTTTTACCGGCAAACGTTGATAGAGATCTCTTACCACTGCGGGGGTCGATACCGTGCTGTCGGCGACAGACTGGAAGGTGAGAACACTGCCGAGCTGAGCCAAAACCTCTGGCGAGAGTCCATCCATTAGACGCTGATTATGCTCGGCTAACTGGTACACCACATCTCCAGCATTCACTGCAAAGGAGTTGTACTTGAATGGATCATATTCGGTCAAGATAGAGTTCCAGCTGAGTTTCTCCAGCCCCAGCAACTGCCCTAACTTGTCTTGCCACTTGGCAGCTGCAGCCACAGGTGACAGACCGATAGCAGGCGAAAGAAAAATCATCCCCCGATAACTGGTATCGTCGCCGCGCTTTAGCGCCACGAGTTCATGGTTTAATGCAAGCGCCGCCCCGGTTGAAAACGCCACCACATAAATTGGCTTATCGCCTAATTGCGCCTTAAGGTGCTCTGTAGCCAAAGAGACCGCCTTCGCCATCTCTTGCCAGGTGAGATCCACCAATCCCGAGGGGATGGTGCCATGACCGGGTAATCTCAGCCCCACTAGGTGAGCGCTTGATTTGAAATGAGTCGCGAAATGAGACAAGGCGTAGGGGGAGTCTGACATGCCATGCAACAACAAGACACCAAACTCTGCCTTGGCATTTGGCCACTCATAACTGCGATTCCATGCCGTTAACCAATTATCGGGATCGGCATAACTACCATGCACATAGCGATTGAGAGGTTGATCCACCCAGTTCTGGGTCTTGTGATAAACCTTACGTTCCACCTCGTCAAACAGCTTGGCCTCAAGGGATAGGTACTCGCGAAAATCTTGTACCTGCTTGTCCAGGCGAAATTGATGTTCAAGGTGGGTGATATGCCATAACGAGAGATCTGGACGGGCATTTAAAAACCAGATCCCAAACGCCAGCGCTGCACTGACGATACCTACACAGGCATAAGTGATAGCAATAGTAAGATGTTTGGTCGAATGAATAAGAAATGTCTTCATAATGAAAAACCGCGGCTCCTTTTGCGTTACCCATTAACATACACGGCTTTATTGCGTAAACTCCAGCCCCAAACGCCAAGGAATGAGTAATATGCCTCACAATGTGAACACTTTAGGGCAGCCTAAGGCCAAGCGCTGCTTTTACCTGCCCAATCCCCCCGCACTGCCACCCGATTGGCAATGTGAGCAGACTGGTAGCCTGGACAGTCTTATCGCTCTCAATGGCAACCATTGGCGCAAGATCTTAGTGATCATGGCCAAGATCTGTGCACCTGGCCCCCAGTGGCGCCCCTACTTGAATCTGTTACTCAAACACAATGAACAGATACGTTTTGGCGCAGCGCAGCTAAGCCCCTACGCCAGCGAGCATTTTATCTGCGGACAACAAAGCGCTATCGCCCTAGGGCTTAAGCCCCTTACGCAGCCGCAGCAGTTTTCGCACCAGAGCCTAACCGCCGGTCAGGTATACTGCCTGCCCTATCTGGATTATCGCCAGTGCCCAAATGTCTTGATTGAGTCGCTGCGTCAACAACTGACTCAATCTGACTAGCGCTATCTTGCTTCGTCTAACCAGAGAGTAAAAGTAAAAAAGGCGCCATTGGCGCCTTTAATCTGCTTAATCTCTATCAATGATATTCCCTAGCAATCATATTCCCTATCAATCATACAGGGTCGGGATAGGCTTACGCTTATGCTGGGTTGCATTATAGATGGCGATCAGCCGCGCCTCGACGGCGGCATCCACAGGCTTACCCTCAAGAAAGTCATCAATCTGATCATAGGTTAGTCCCAGGGCAACTTCGTCTTCTAGCTGGGGTTGGTCACACTCAAGATCCGCCGTAGGCGCCTTATCCACCAAGATAGCTGGCGCGCCCAGCGAAGCCGCCAGCTGACGCACCTGACGTTTACTCAGACCAAATAGGGGCGCAAGATCGCAGGCACCATCTCCCCACTTGGTATAAAAGCCAGTGATATTCTCGGCGCTATGGTCAGTCCCCACCACCAGGCCACCGGTGAGACCCGCGATCTCATACTGGGCAATCATACGCATTCTGGCTTTCACATTGCCTTTAACAAAATCGACACTGCTTTGAGGATGAGAGATGACGCCGGCAGTCTCTAGTCCGGCTAAGGTTTGATGGTGGATCCCTTCAACCCCTTCACCTATGTTTACCGTCACCAGTTTGCTGGGCTGGATAAACTGACAGGCTAACTGAGCCTCGTCCTCATCTTTTTGAACCTTAAAAGGTAATCTTACCGCGATAAACTGATAGCTTCCCTCAAACTCGCCTTCGCTGTTAAGCTCATCCACGGCCAATTGGCACAAGCGGCCCGCCAGGGAAGAATCGACGCCACCGCTTATCCCAAGTACTAGACTGGTAGCGCGTGCCTCTTTGAGTTTCGCTTTAATAAAGGCAACACGTCTTTGTACCTCATATTCCACTTCAATATGGGGCTGCACCTTCATTTCACGTATGATCTGTCCTTTCACTGGTCCGACTCCAATTTGGTTAATTATCAGCGTTATTCTCGGCTGTCCATTATGAGCCAAATCAGCGGGAAATTCACGACCAAAGCATAGCCTTGAACGATAAATCCGCCTTGAACCTGCAATTATTTACTAGTCATAGGAAAAGTCGCTAGGCTACACTGGCCGGAGAATCAACAGCACAGTGGAATCATCTTGTCTGGCACGGTAGAAAAAATTGATTATTGGCAATCGAGCATCTTAAAAGAGATGGAGCTCAGCCGCGCCCAATTTACCCACTTTGCCTTCGAGAAACATGTGCATCTTGACTATCATATAGGTGTCGTCTGCCGCGGAGGCCAGCGCTATCACCATAAGGGATGCGAATACCGCCTGACGCCAGGCAACCTCTCCACACTCAACCCAGACGAGAGCCACAATGGCCAAAGCATCACCGACACAGGCTATGAAGCCCTAGTGATGTCCCTACCCACCAGCTATGTAAAACAGGTAGGCGACGCCCTAAACCAGAGCGAGCTCTATTTCAGTGCGCCGCTGTTAGACGATGCCAGACTCAGAACCTACTTTATCCAGCTGCACAGACAGCTGACCCATTACCAGCAAAGTACCAGCGCCCTTGAAGCCGAAACCTTACTACTGGGATTTATCAGCGAACTCTTTTATCGTCATGGTCAATTGCACAACCTGCCAGGAAACCGGGCTAAATTAAGCGGCTTGCAACTTGAGCAGATAAAACAGCAGTTTCATGAAGGACTGGATCAGGAGTTCGATCTTGAGCAGTTGGCACTCTCTGTTGGGCTGAGTAAGTTTCAGTTTCTGCGTCAATTCAAGGCGGCCACCGGCATGACGCCCCATGCCTATCTTAAACGCCTCAGACTGGAATATGCCAAGAAGGCGCTGATGCGCGGCGACAGTGCGATCAGCACAGCCTATGAACTGGGCTTCTTCGATCAGAGCCATTTCAACAAGGCCTTTAAGCGGGCATTTTTAACCACACCGGCACATTTTCAAAAACTGGTCACGGCTTAGGTCTGTGAAACTAGATGTGCAATATTTTACAATCCTGGCAAGCGCAATCGGCCTAGTATCGCCATAAAGCCCCATCTCCAAAGGTCAAAACACACAATGGAATTACAACTACAGCTACTGGTTTCACTGGCAATCATACATACGGTCGCCCTAGCTAGCCCGGGGCCGGATTTCGCCTTGGTGGTTAAACTCGCAGCGCAGGAACACAGACGCACGGCAGTCGCAGCCGCATTGGGGCTGGCCGTCGCCATCACAGGGCACACATTGTTGAGCCTCACCGGCGTTAGCCTTATCATTAAAAGCTCGCCGACCCTCTTTATGGCGGTGCAGTTGATTGGCGCCAGTTATCTTGGCTGGATGGGTATAGGCGCAGTGCGCGCCGCCGTCGCACACTGGCGAGATGAGCAAAAGATCAGCCCCACGAGCACTCAAGGACATGGCCTGGGTACCACCCAGGGCTTTATACAAGGGGTCTCGACTAACCTGCTCAACCCTAAGGCGCTGGTGTTTTTTATTACCTTGTTTTCCACCTTGATCACCCCTGAAGTGACGCTGGCGACCAAGGTGGCTGCCACAGTAATGATATTTGCCCTCTCTCTGGGCTGGTTTAGCCTGATTGCCCTGGTGCTGTCCCATCCCAAGATGCAGCTCAAGATGAAGCGTGCCACACCGTTGATCAACCTGATGACGGGCTTACTATTTATCTTTGTGGCGGGAGTGATTCTATTAGGCGCCCTCGCCCGCTAAAGGGCGAGACGCCTTAGTGAGCAGATTAAGCGCTGGCGAGCTGAGTTTTGATATAATCCAGCGCCGAGCAGACAGCCGTGACCTGCGCCTGAATGCAATTTTCATCATCAACTTGGGGACTGTCAGGATAGACCTCTGTGGTGGTGTTGTATTTAGCATCACTAAAACCACTGCACAGACCCAACGCCTTGGTCGCATAGTTGATCACCCCGAACTGGGTAATGGGCGCACCAATCAAGCGTCCCTGCTCGTCGGCAGGTGCGATATGGGTCACTTTAGATACCGCCTTGATAATGGCCGACTGCATCTCATCGTTCGGGTTTTCACTATCGCCTACCAAGTAAAAACCGTCAGGGATATTCCAGTTGCTGTGCACTGTGGCGTCTCTGGCCGCCAATGCCGGGCGAAACTCGCTGTTATCTGTGTCAGTGGTCTCGTGCAGATCGATATGGGCCATCAGCGACAATTCAAAACCCGCTACCCATTGCATTAAGGCACGAGACTCCTGCGCCGGACTATCGGCATAAAAAGAGCGGTTAGGATCAATCGCCTCGGGATTCCAGCGATTGATGGTCTCGTAACCCCATGGGCTAACGCAGGGTGCCACCAGAATATTAAAATCCTCACGGTACTCGGCAGCCTTAGTGATCAAAAACCGCAGCGCTCCCTGAACACCACTGGTTTCATAGCCATGCACACCACCGGTCACCAAGATTGTCGGCTTATTTTCATCCCAAAGACGTGACTTAAAACCAAACAGAGGATATTGCCCCTCAGCATAGTTGAGCTCGCCATACTGCACGGCTTCAAATACCTCATTCACCTGACTGAACTTAACCTGCACCTCTTGTTCGTAAGAGCGTTTTTTTTGCTGCGCCTCACGCCACTTAAGCTTTTCAGCATCGCCCCACGGCTTCCCCGCCTCACCAATCCAATAACCCTGCTTATTTGTCATTATGCTTATCCATCGTGCTTTTAGTATTTGTTTCTGCCGCGCGGCCTTAGCAACACTACGACACCTTGGCCTATCATACCCAAACTTGCCCCAAGATAGAGACTCTTGAGTAAAAATCATCGCGGCCAGATAAAAAGCCAACGCCTTGAAGACGCTAGCGGGATAGGCACGGCGGGCAATCTTTGTTAGGATCGCCGCCGAGGAGAAACCATGAAAATTTTTAGCTACCAACCCCCGGCCATTCCCTGGCTCGATATACGTTATCAGGATCGTGACATCGTCATACTCAATAAGCCATCAGGCCTATTGTCTAATCCTGGCCGCGCCGAGGAAACTCATGATTGTGCCATCAACCGTCTGTTACAGCGCTTTCCCGAAGCCATCTTAGTACACAGATTAGACTGCGCGACCTCGGGGATCATGGTGTTTGCCCTCAACAAGAAAGCCGAGTCTAATCTCAAGACCCAGTTTCAAAATCGGACGACAGAGAAATATTATGTGGCAGAGGTTCAGGGCATCATGGTCCAGGATAGCGGCAAAATCACGCTGGCAATGAAGGCAGATAGTGAGCAGCCACCGCTACAAAAGATCGCCGAAGATGGCAAACCGGCCACCACCTATTTTGAAGTGTTAGAGCGGCGCAGCAATAGTACCTTAGTGAAGCTCAAGCCGATCACGGGCCGCACACATCAGCTCAGACTGCATATGAAAGCACTGGGACACACCATACTAGGGGATGATTTCTATGGCGATGAGACGGTGATCGCAGCCGCGCCACGTCTGCATCTACACGCGGAGCACCTGGGAATTACCCACCCCTATAAACAGAAGCGACTCAGCTTCTATAGCCGTCACCCCTTCTAAGTCAATGGCAGGTTTAGACAGTGTAAAAAAGGCGCCCTCTGGCGCCTTTTAACGATTTATGCCGCTCGTTTAGCGGTATAGAAACATTCGTCGCTATTGCAAAACTGCAGGTTATGATCTTTCGACAGCAGGAAATACTCGCCAAATAGATTGCCACCTAAGTCTTCAAGCTTTAACCCATGTTCCAACTGAGTCGCCTGCATCTCATCTAGGCTATGGCAACCGTCGTTGTACCAGGTCTCTAAAAACAGCTTATCGCCCTGACGGTAAAGCGTGATCTTGTCGCCCAACGAGGGGCGTTCATCTATCCACTGGCCGATAATTTCGCGTGTATCCATATCTTGCTCCTGCCAATTTAACCGCTTGCGCTTTTCAACAACCGACATTTCGATAACTTGAAGTAATGACTGCGAACCACTTGCGCAGGTTTTGTCTAACATTACCCTAAGCTCAGATCTCATATTTATTTAACCTCTAACACCCGCAAATGTTGCAAAACTGTAAACAAAAGTCATCTTAAACCAACAAGTTAAACCGTATTATCTTGTCCCTTTATGTGAAATTGTACCCCAGGAGCGAAATAAAAACGCGATCTAAATCACTTTTGATGCATTATTTAAGTAAAGTGTAATACAAATTTTTTTCAAGACGCTAGGCGGAAAAGATATTACAAGCGAACAATGAAGTGGCAAATCGGTTTATTCACCTGGGCGGCAGGATACCCGCCATAAAAAAAGGAGCCCGAGGCTCCTTTCTACAATTGGGTCTTTCGATTCAGATCCCTTAGACCTGTTTTTCTGCCGCCTCGCAGGCCGATGCGGTAAAGAGCACATCGGTTGAACTGTTGAGTGCCGTCTCTGCAGAGTCTTGAATCACACCTATGATGAAACCAACGGCAACCACTTGCATAGCGACATCATTTGAGATGCCGAACAAGCTACAAGCCAGGGGGATCAGCAGTAACGAGCCACCGGCCACACCAGACGCGCCGCACGCCGATACCGCCGCAACAACACTTAATAGAATCGCAGTCAGAATATCCACCTGGACCCCTTCGGTATGCACGGCAGCCAGTGTCAGCACTGTGATAGTGATCGCAGCGCCCGCCATGTTAATGGTTGCTCCCAGCGGAATTGATACCGAATAGGTATCTTCATGCAGATCTAACTTCTCACACAGGGCCATGTTGACTGGTATATTCGCCGCGCTTGAACGAGTAAAGAAGGCGGTCACGCCACTCTCTCGTAAGCAGGTAAACACTAACGGATAGGGGTTACGACGGATCTTAAACCACACGATAAGTGGATTAACGATCAGGGCGATAATCAACATAGAACCTAGGAGCACGCCAAGCAGTTGAGCGTAACCGGCAATAGCTTCAAAGCCTGTTGCGGCAAAGGTGTTCGACACTAGGCCAAAGATACCGATAGGTGCCAAACGGATCACGAAGCGTACCATTTGCGACACGCCATGGCTGACGTCGGCAAATACTGTCTTAGTGGTTTCAGAGGCGTGGTGCAGCGCAATACCTAAACCGACACCCCAAGCCAAAATACCAATATAGTTCCCTGTCATCAGGGCGTTAACTGGATTATCGACCACTTTAAACATCAAGGTATTGAGTACTTCCCCAATCCCCTCCGGCGGGGTTGCCCCTTGGGCACCGCTCACTAGTACCAGCGTGGTCGGAAAAAGGAAACTCATGGTAACGGCGGTAATGGCGGCGGCAAATGTGCCGAACAGATAAAGGACGACAATAGGCCGCATATTGGTTTTAGTGTTCTTCTTCTGATTAGCAATCGATGCCGCCACCAGAACAAAAACCAAAATAGGAGCAATCGCTTTTAACGCGCCGACAAACAGATCACCAAGGAAAGCGACACTTTGCGCCGATGAAGGTGACATACTCGCAAGCACCACACCGGCAATAATCCCCAAGATAATTTGCAGTACTAAACTGCCATCTGCCAATTTGGCAAATAAAGAACGATTTTGATTCATTGATTGACCTGTCATTATAATTAATTGTGTTTTAACGCTTGCTGATCACAGCCAGTGTTTGCCGAGATGAACAGTCTTCATTATCATATTTGTATTCTCAATTACCGCTCATCAGCCTGCGATGCAAGCCAGACGAGAGCGCAATCGAGCGAAGACACACTTTCAAACACAGGGCCAGCGCAAGGTTAAACTTCCTTCATCCTGTGTTTTATAGAAACTCCCTTCCCTTGTCTAGCAATCGACGTGATTTCGTTTTAGATATTACCCATTAGCATCATAAACATAACAAAAATCTAATCTTTACTCTGCTTGATGCCGCTTCGCCCCTCTGAGCATCGCCTCGACCAACTCATGGGCATCGAACTTGGTCAGGGCTTCATTTGCGCCCACCTGATGGGCCTGGCTCACGCTGATCTCGCTAGAGAGAGAGGTATGCAAAATAATATAGGCATCGGCTAAGGCTGGAGTGTTCTTCACCTCGAACGCCAGCTCGTAACCGTCAAGGCCTGGCATCTCGATATCGCTCACCAAGAGATCTACCGGACGACCTTCCTGGGCAGCATGTTCCATGATAAAGAGGGCTTCGCGGCCATCTGACGTGACCAGATAAGGGATATTGATGCTGTCCAGCGCATCGCTAAGTTGTTTGCGAGCCACCATAGAATCATCCACCAGCAGAATATTCAGCGGCTTTAAGATCTCTCGCTGCACGTCGGTTAAGATAGCGCGCTGGGCTGCGGGATTGGCAGGAAATATCTTTGACAATAGCAGCTCAACATCCAAGAGCTGCACCAACTTATCATCGACACGTGTCACCCCCGTTAGAAAAGCACTCTTGCCCAAGTTCTCTGGCGGCGATTCAATATCGCGCCAATTGCACTCAATGATCTTATCTATACTACGCACCAGAAACCCCATCACCATGCGTTGGCAATCGGTAATGATGATATAAGCGTTGGCACGCTCTTCTTGGGTGATTGGCGCATAGCCCACTGCAGCGGCCATATCGATAATGGGAATAGTATGGCCCCGCACGGTCGCAGCGCCAAGAATGGCGGGATGGGATTGGGGAATGGCGCTGAGATTGGTATAGGGAACCAGTTCACGAATTTTCAAGGTTCCCAGGGCAAATAGCTGAGTGTGCGACAAGCGGAACAACAGCAACCCTTGAGATTGGCTCGCCTTACTTTTCATAATCTTACCGACATTCTTATGTTTATTTATCGATGAGTTTAACCCTAGCACAGCCTGATTAAATTGACGATGCTCAAGGCTTGATAATTTATCTCTACAATTGAGATTCTATCGGCAATAGACCGATGAAGTCTGCCATAAAACGGCGCCAGAAACTGGCATCGGGATCGGCGTAATAGATCTTACCGTCAAAATCATCGTGCCAGATGAACTCATCCCCCTGCAGGGCTAAACGATAGCTGCTGCGCTTAAGGGATTGCTCGATAGAGGAAACCACTTCGCGAGCAAACTCGCTCTGCTCGACTATCAACCCCATCTCTGTGTTAATCCAAGCCGATCTCGGGTCGAAATTAAAAGAGCCAACAAACACCGACTTTTGGTCCAAAATAAAGGTTTTGGCGTGCAGACTCGTGCGCGAACTGCCTTTCCAGGCACTGGGACGGCGATTGATATCAACTTTTACCTCATACAAGGCGATACCATTTTCCAGCAGACGCTGACGATACTGTTTGTAGCCTGCATGCACCGCCAGTACATCTGTGGCCGCTAAACTGTTAGTGACGACTGTGATCGCGATACCTCGCTTAGCGGCATTAATCAACGCCTGAGTGCCTGAATCGGTTGGCACAAAATAGGGTGATACAATCAATACCTCTTTTCTCGCCTGAGCAAGAAACTCACCAAGATCAGAGAGCAGCCATTCTTGTTTAGACTCGCTATTTGCCTTCTGGGGTGGATCAAAAATCAGCTCGGCATCCCCCCAATACCAGGGAATCCCTTTTTGGGTGATCTGTTTTACAAGTTCGCTGAATTCGAGTCGCTCAAGGTACTCATCGTGAACAAAATTTTGCTTATTTGTGGCCATGGCTTTAGCTGCGGCCTGATGCATTTCGCTGGTCGCCGCTGGCACCAGATTCGTAATACTCTCCACCTGATCGCTATTCCAATACAGATCAAATTGATCCGATACCTGGTCCACCACGGCGCCTATGGTCAAAAGATCAAAGTCGCCGAAGTCTACATCGCTGTTCTTGGAAAAATACTCATTTCCTATATTGCGCCCGCCGACAATGGTGATCTGATTATCTACGGTGAGCGATTTATTGTGCATCCTATGATTAAGGCGTGAAAATCCAGTCAACATCGCCACACTTCTGAAGGTGCGCTCATAGGACGGGTTAAACAAACGGATCTCGATATTAGGATGACTCGCCAACAGGATCAGGGCATCGTCCAAGGTTTTAGTGGTGAGATCATCGAGCAGCACCCGCACCCGCACCCCGCGTTCGGCGGCATCTATCAGATACCAGCTCAACAAGCGGCCGGTCTCATCGTTATGGTAGATATAATATTGCAGATCGATACTGGTACGCGCAGACTTGACGATGGCAAGACGCGCAGCAAAGGCATTGACACCAGAGGAGAGAGGTAAGATACCGGTTTTACCTGGATGCGCCGACAAATCATCGGTCAGATATCGCGTCATCGGGGAATTATCTGGCGTCTCAAGTTTATAACTCGGTGTTACCGGATGGGGAGGTGGCAAGCTGCTACAAGCAGACATTGCCAATATAAAGAATAAAACCAGGCTATTTTTTACCATTGAGAATTTCATAACGTCCTGTAAAACCTTTTGATATCAGCGCCTAGGCTATAACATAGGTATTAGTATCACGCCTGTAAAGCATATAAAACATCATAAACAAATTGATCCCACCCGTCGGAACTAAAGGCGATATCGCGTACGGCTCGAACCTGACTTACCGCGTGCAAAGGTGCCGCGCCATTTTCCATCAGATAATAGGCCATCAGTAGGCCGGTTCTGTCTTTGCCTGAGCGGCAGTGGATCATAACCGTTAAGCCTTGAGCCTCACACTCGCGGATAAAGGCCAGAGCCTTGGGCAACTGGGCCACACATAGCGCCTGGTCGCCCTCTTGAGGTGGAATATTCTCCGATAGAGGAATGCAGGCGTAGCGAAGGTCCAGCCTAGCCATCTCATCGGGATCACAGAGTTCCCCCTGGTTAACCGATAAAATCGCATCGATCCCCTCAGCCTTAAGCTGCCCGAGATCCCACTGGATCAAATTCGGGCCACAACGACCGGCAATCACGCCTTCTACTAACCAAAACAGCTGCTGCATACGCCCTACTTTTTCTCAATATCTGCCATTAAACGCCGCATACTATGACGGATTCTTCCAGATCCCGTCATTGATCTTTGGTAACTTTTTACGCTTTTTTTTACCGGTTCCGGCGGGCTTTGCCACAGGTTTCCCTTGGCGTGATGGACAATCTTGCGGCGCTTCGTCGTCGGCCTCGAAACCAGCATACTGCTCTCTTGGCAGACGTAGCTTATTTTTCTTTTCTATTACTGAAAAATGATGATATTCATCGTGGCTGATCAGCGAAATGGCTTCCCCCTGCTCCCCTGCGCGGCCACTTCGCCCAATGCGATGCATGTAATCTGCGGGGCTACGTGGCAGCTCAAAGTTAATCACCACAGGTAACTTGTCGATATCGATGCCGCGCGCCGCTATGTCTGTAGCGATCAGCACGGTTGTCTCTCCGCTTTTGAAATCCTCAAGTACACGGCTTCGGGTACCCTGGGCCTTATCGCCATGGAAGACTTGCGCGCTAATGCCGCGCTTGGCCAGTTTCTGCGCCAGGTGATCACAGCTACGCTTGGCACTGGCAAACACCAATACCTGACGCCACTCACGAGTCTTAATCAGTTCGGCCAGCAATGCCGTCTTACTGCTACGATTGACCGTATAGACGCGCTGGATAATATCGGCGCGCTCTTCATCTTGCAGTTCAATCACCTCAGGATCGACCAACAGTGCGCTGGTCAGTTCTCGCACCTCTTCAGGAAAGGTCGCCGAAAACAGCAGTGTCTGTTTCTGCTTAGGTAAAAGCTTTAGGATCTCGGCGAGTTCTTCAGTAAAACCCAGGTTGAGCATACGGTCGGCTTCATCAAGCACCAGGGCCTTAAGCTGCGATAAGTTAACCGCATTGCTAGAGACAAGATCCAACAGACGACCAGGAGTCGCCACCAAAATATCTGTGCCGCCGCGCAGCGCCAGCATCTGGGTATTGATAGAAACGCCACCAAAAACGGCGACCACTTTCGCCCGGGGAGCCAGTTCTCCGCCGTAGCTGATAAAACTGTCAGCCACCTGCTGGGCTAATTCACGGGTCGGCACCAACACCAAACCACTGACATGATTACCGCCGCTAGCCCGTTGCCCCGCCAGTTTTTGCAATAAAGGTAAGGCAAAAGCCGCCGTCTTACCCGACCCCGTCTTAGCGCCGGCCAACAGATCACGTCCGGCTAGGATGGCGGGGATCGCCTTGGCCTGAATGGGCGTGGCCTTTTGATAGCCAAGGTGATTCAGCCTGGCTTGTAATGCCTTAACCAAATTCAACTGGCTAAATTCAACCGTCGACACGGGCAGTTCTGAAGGAGCGGATGGGGTCATGATAAAAGTAAGCTACCAATACAAAATACAGCCGACTATTGTACCTAAGATTGGTCCACAACACCTAATCTTTAGCGCATCATCTTTATCAGATTATATTTGCGATATCACCTTGGTCACATCAGCCAACCAGGCGCTAGCGGCCAAGATCTGACTCAAGGCTTGCGATATTGGCCTCTAGCGTCAGCAGTTTTTGCTTGATCGTCAGCCCATAGGCATAGCCGGTTAAGGCGCCACCTTTACCGATAATACGATGGCAAGGAATGATGATGGCGATACGATTGGCACCATTAGCACTGCCTACGGCACGCACCGCTTTGGGATTGTCTATGGCATTGGCGATGTCGCTATAACTGGCGGCTTGGCCAAAGGGGTGAGTCAACAAAGCTTGCCACACCTGATGCTGAAAAGCCGTTCCCACAGGCGCCAGCGCTACGCTAAAGGCTTTCAGTTGACCAGCAAAATAGGCTACCAACTCCTCCTCTGCCTGCTTAAGATGCGCCTCGGCCCTGGCCTGTTCCTGCTCGCTAGCCGTGATAAGACTGACGGGGCGAGCGACAAAGCCGTCGTCTTCGCCAGGCAGAAAGCTTAGGTGTGACAGACCAAACTGATTGGCAGCCAGACTCAAGCGGCCAAGAGGCGTATCGAGCACTTTTTGCGCTAAAGCCTGATCGCCAGCAAGACCAAAGTCGCGGCTTAGGGGCGTGTATTCAAGTTGTGGGTTATGTGCACTCATTGTTGATTCCATAGTTGCAGGGTGAGATAGCTGCCCCAGGGCGCAACCTCTTGTGCTAATTGATGACTCAGCTCTTGATAATATTTCTGAGCTTGTTTTTTCACCGCCTTAGGGTCTTCACACGCTTGCCTCGGCCATGACCCAGGCAAGTTCAGCAAAAGCTGCTGTTTGACCACGAGATCGCTGCTAAGCAGCACATCAGGCAGGCTCAACCCTCGCAGGCGCACATAATCCAATGTCCAGGGGCCAATGCCTTTTATCTGCAGCCAGGACTCGATATCCGCCTCGGGGGCTTTAGCCACAAATGTCGCCAGCGCCCGAATCGCCTCTTTTCGCACTCCCGGCATCTTCAGCCCTTCCAGGCTGGCACCAGTTAGTTGCTCTGGCTGCGGAAACAGGCGCAGTGTGCGCTCACCCAAGGTTACCGTCTCGCCATAGTCGGCCACCAGTTGTCCCAACAGCTTAACCGCCTGGGTGACGCTCACCTGTTGACCCAATATGGCTCGGCACGCTGCCTCAAAGGGTGACCAGACACCGGGAATACGCATTCCGGCTTGCACCTTGGGCAAGGCAGCCCCCAAGCCGCTCAGTCTATCGCCTATGGTGAGAGGATCCGCGTCGAGATCTAATAGGCGACGAATATGGCTGACGATCCCTTTTAACTCCCTGAGATCTTCCGCCCTTGCCAGATGAATGTCCACATAAAAGCAGGCCTCCTCTTCACTGTGTTTAGCGGTGAAATGACCCCTAACACCATTCAGTGTAAAGCTGCGCCCATAGCTCTGCTCATCAATCCATTCCATCTCGGGAACCATTCTCTGAGTGTAGAAATCCCTGAGATGCGCCCAGTCATAGGGTGGCCGATAGGCAAATTTTAAGGTCAGCCCCTGTTTAGCCGACGGCGCCTTTGCTCCAGTTTTGCGGATCTCGCTCGGAGTCAATTGCAGCTGCTCTCGAAAGATCTCATTAAAACGTCTGACACTATTAAACCCAGCGGCAAAAGCGACCTGAGTGATCGGCATCTGAGTCTGATGCAGCAACTGTTTGGCAAACATCAGCTGCTGATAGAGGGCATATTGTTTGGGAGAGGTTCCTAAGGATTGCTGAAACAGCTGGCGTAGATAACGCTCGCCTATGCCTAAACGCTCGGCCAGTGCGCTCATTGAGATCGCCTGCGGCCCAGCTAATACTCCGGCATTAATCAAATTGAGCGCGCGATTAAGACTCGTCTGCGTACCAAGCCAAGGGTTGGAACCGGGGGCACTGTCGGGTCGGCAACGTAAGCAGGGTCTTAGCCCAGCCTGCGCCGCCGAGATTGCATCAGCGAAATACCTGACATTAGCCTCTTTGGCGGGCACAGCCGGACAGATAGGTCGACAATAGATCCCGGTGGAAAAGACACCGACAAAGAAAAGCCCATCGAATCTGGCATCTCGGGACAAACGAGCAATTCGGTATTGCTCCGCTTTGACGGGATCATGTATCACGCCCTGGCCTGACTTGGCTAACATAAGGAGTACCCTAAAGATCGCTTAAAATCACATTGCAATGTCACTGAGTTAGGCTCATTTAAATAGGAATAGACTTACTCTAATGGAGGAGAAGTTCAGATACTAGCGGAAAACGGCACTCATACTAACTTGCCCGGTTAAGTAACAATACGTCGCACTCAACCCGCAGCTACTATATGATTGAGGCATATCAAGTCTGATGATAACCCTCAACTTTATAAGGACTTAAATGTTTAAGCGTTTTGAATCATGGGTTTCTGCTCTACCAGATGATGAGGCAGTACAGCCACCGCGCGGCATCTATAAGTTTTGCCGTCACTACACTCGCGGCTTCGAATTACCATTGGCCTTGATGTCGATACTCACCGCCCTTCTGGCGATACTCGAAGTGTCACTATTTGCCTTTATGGGTGATCTGGTGGATCTGCTGGCTAACCACAGTCCAGAGACGCTGTTTGCCGAACAGGGTGACAAGTTGTTATTGATGTCGGTATTGGTTCTGGTGGTTATCCCGTCTCTGGTGCTGTTACATGCTCTGGTGGTCTACCAAGGTCTGCTGGGCAACTATCCCATGTCGATCCGCTGGCTTGCCCACCGTTATCTGCTCAAACAGAGCATCTCTTTTTACCAAAACGATTTTGCCGGGCGTATCGCCACTAAGGTGATGCAAACTTCGCTAGCAGTGCGGGAGACAGTAACTAAGCTATTAGATGTATTGGTTTATATCTTAGTTTACTTTCTTTCTATGCTGGTGATCATCGCAGATGCCGATCTGCGTCTGATGCTACCTATGCTGGCTTGGTTGGCCCTCTATGTCGGCCTGCAATTTTATTTCCTACCCAAGCTGAAAAAGGTCTCCACCGAGCAGGCCGATGCCCGCTCCACCATGACAGGGCGTATCGTCGACAGCTACACCAATATCGCCACAGTGAAACTGTTTTCACACACCCAAAAAGAAGCCCAATATGCCAAAGACAGCATGACGGGCTTCCTCGATACCGTGTATCGGCAGATGCGCCTGGTCACAGGTATCAACGTCAGCGTGCAGGTCATTAACTACTTACTTGCCTTTACCGTCGCCGCCGTCTCCATCTGGCTGTGGCGTGACAGCGCCATCACAATAGGGGCCATCGCCGTAGCAGTGAGCTTGTCGCTCAGACTCAACGGTATGTCTCAATGGATCATGTGGGAGATCAGCTCACTGTTCGAAAACATCGGCACGGTTGCCGATGGCATGAATACTCTATCGCGTCCGACCAGCGTGCAAGATAAAGAAAATGCCGCCCAACTTACCGTCTCTCAAGGCGAAATCGCCTTCGAACAGGTGAGTTTTCACTATGGCGAAGCCAGTGGCGTAATAGAAGATCTCAACCTTAAGATCAAACCCGGTGAAAAAGTGGGTCTGGTGGGTCGCTCCGGCGCGGGTAAATCGACTCTGGTGAACCTGCTCATGCGTTTTCACGATGTCGAGCAAGGTTGTATCACCATAGATGGGCAAAATATCCGAGAGGTAAATCAGGACTCGCTGCGAGCAAACATCGGCATGGTGACCCAAGACACCTCTTTGTTGCATCGTTCGATCCGCGACAACATACGTTATGGAAGACCTGACGCCACAGAGGAAGACCTGGAAAATGCCATCAAACAAGCTCAAGCCTATGATTTTATTCAGAGCCTGAGCGATCCGGAGGGCAACCATGGCTTGGATGCCCAAGTCGGTGAGCGCGGTGTAAAACTTTCTGGCGGGCAGCGTCAACGCATTGCCATCGCCAGAGTGCTACTGAAAAACGCTCCGATTTTACTCTTAGATGAAGCCACCTCCGCGCTCGACTCCGAGATTGAGGCCGCGATTCAGGAGAGTCTCTATCAGCTGATGGAAGGTAAAACGGTGATTGCTATTGCCCACCGTCTATCGACCATTGCCGCCATGGATAGGTTGATCGTGTTAGATCAAGGCAAAATCGTCGAGCAAGGCACTCACCAGGAGCTGATAAAACAAGGTGGGATTTACGCCCAGCTTTGGGCCCATCAAACCGGTGGCTTCCTGGGGGTAGACTAGGTTCTTCACTGTCTCAAACTGGATGCCTAAGGACCTGATCCTTAGGCATTGCTACCCGCCCTAACCTATTGAGCTAGTTTGTCGGGAACCATCCCGGCTCGGTGAATACCCAGTCATTGTCTTTCACTGGGGTATGACAACTGACACACACCTGCATCCCTCCCTCAAATGGCGTCTGCTCGGCGCCAACCCAACGCGCCCATCCCCAGCCATAGGTGTCGGCATACTTAACCGAGTCCTTGAACATAAACTCGGCATGGACAAAGTCTTTAGGCCCTATCGCCTTAGGCCAGTGAGCTAATTCACCCGCTTTCCACACCACCTTGGCCAGAATGGCACCGTCAGGCCAGGGAGAATGTTCACCGCTACGAGCCGCCTTGATAGCCACGTCATTGCCCAGAATAGCCCTTACCGTATTATTGTCGGTTCTATGGGACACGGCGATGCTTGACCAGGTCTGCCAACCTTGTGGATAGTCAATGCCATGGGAAGGTAAAGGCGTTTTGTCAGCTGCATAACCATTTGATGAAAATAATGAAACGGCTGATAACAGTATTAAAAGAATTGTCTTCATTGTCTGACTCACTCTGTTGCGAAAAGCACAAATCATCGGCTTAACTATTAGTGTGTCAGTGTAGTCTCAATAGGAAAGCTTTGCCGAAGGTAATGTAAGAAAGGAATTATGTAATGAGTTCAAGCTTGGATGAAAAGGCCGTAGCTTTGATATCAAAAAATTTATCATTTCGCTTCTGTTTCATCGCACGATAAAAGAACAAATCAACTAACTTACTTGCGTTAAGCTCCTTTGTCGTAAAGTGGATCTCAACTTGGTTCGGTAAAAGGCTAAAACTAAAATCAAGACTCATATTCAATAGCTTACGTGCAATGGCCTTTCCCCTTGCTTCTTTATCAACATAAATTTGACCGATGTAAGTGACTGATTTTTTGATATGGTGCCTGAAATAACAATAACCAATAGGACTCTCATCTTCGACCGCAACCATGACCCAACGAAGATACTCAACATCATTAATCTTGCACTGTGTGATATCAGCTAACACTAAATTCTCAAAGTCTCGTGCTAGTTCACTTGAAACCTCAGACAGGTCGAATTCTGATTGGAAAACATCGAGATCTCTAGATATGAACATCAACATAATTGCCCTAATTCATCAGGTTAACGATTTTCCTGAAGTGTGGCACATAATCCCCCGCTCGGCGAAAGCAGATTAGTTTGGCGAAAATAGGCAAAACACAAGCAATTGGATAGGCCCCTACTCTGTAAGTATTTGATGGCCTCATTTTGAGGCATCAGGGTGCCAATCAAATTCGTGCCATTGCAGCTGTGTAGATCTAAGGAACGATAAGAGAAATGACAGATGAAAAAAAACCACCCTATTGGGTGGTTTTTTCCGCGTAACTAAACGCTTATTTGGTGGAGCCTAGCGGGATCGAACCGCTGACCTCAACACTGCCAGTGTTGCGCTCTCCCAGCTGAGCTAAGGCCCCGAAACTGGTTGTGACTATACAGTAAAACCTGAATAAACACAATGTCTTATTTCAAAAATTCTTAAAATAAGAAGTGGTATCCCATAGGGGATTCGAACCCCTGTTACCGCCGTGAAAGGGCGGTGTCCTAGGCCTCTAGACGAATGGGACGCCGTCCTTACGTTTAGACTCCGTAAGCGAGTGAATACTCATTGAAACCTGTAGGCTAAGCTTCAATGCTATCGAATCGTCAACTTAATAGTCAACCACTCAAGAAAGTGGTATCCCATAGGGGATTCGAACCCCTGTTACCGCCGTGAAAGGGCGGTGTCCTAGGCCTCTAGACGAATGGGACACTGTTGGTACCTTATACTCTGTACCGAGTGAATACTCATTGAAGCTAGTAGGCTATTGCTTCAACGCTATCGAATCGTCAACTTATTCAGTCAACCACTCAAAAAAAGTGGTATCCCATAGGGGATTCGAACCCCTGTTACCGCCGTGAAAGGGCGGTGTCCTAGGCCTCTAGACGAATGGGACACTGTTGGTACCTTATACTCTGTACCGAGTGAATACTCGTTAAAGCTAGTAGGCTATTGCTTCAACGCTTTTCAAATTAGATGGTGGAGCCTAGCGGGATCGAACCGCTGACCTCAACACTGCCAGTGTTGCGCTCTCCCAGCTGAGCTAAGGCCCCTTACCTAACTTGTCACCTTTGAGTGCACCGCGAGCATCTGCCGGCTGTGTCTCAACTGCGAGGCGCATTCTATGCAGCACACCCAAAAGTGTCAACTCGTTTTTTAGGAATTTATTCTATTTGCTACAAATTCAATCGCTTTGGAGATTCTTTGCTCACAACGAGCCTTTCCAACCAAAAATGCGGTTAAATCTACAGCAGGCGACATACCGGCACCCGTCACGGCGACACGCAGTGGCATACCTACCTTACCCATGCCAACTTCTAACTCTTCAGCAGTCGCTTCGATCGCTTGATGAATAGCTTCAACAGTCCATTCGTTTAGCTCAGCAAACTTCTTCTGTAATAACTGCAGCGGCTCTAATGCAACGCCACGCAGATGCTTCTTAGCCGCGGTTTCATCGAAATCATTAAAATCTTCATAGAAGTAGCGGCTAGAGGCTGCCAACTCTTTTAATGTCTTGGCGCGCTCGGCCAGTGCAGAAACCACTTCAGCCAAAGCTGGGCCGTTTGAAGTATCGATATTTTGATCTTGCATATGCCACTCGAGATGCTTGGCTACGTACTCAGGTGCCAGCTCCTTCATATAGTGCTGATTCAACCAGATCAGTTTTTCGGTATTAAAGGCAGATGCCGCCTTATTGATATCATCGAGCTTAAATAGCTGCTTCATCTCTTCAATAGAGAAGACTTCTTGATCGCCGTGTGACCAACCTAGACGCACCAAGTAGTTAAGCAGCGCTTCAGGCAGGTAACCGTCATCACGATATTGCATAACGCCTACAGCACCATGACGCTTAGACAATTTGGCGCCATCGTCACCCAAAATCATCGCTACATGAGCGTATTCTGGTACTGGGGCGTTTAACGCCTTAAGAATATTAATTTGACGCGGCGTATTGTTGATATGATCTTCACCACGTACCACACAGGTGATGCCCATATCCCAGTCATCGACCACAACACAGAAGTTATATGTCGGCGTGCCATCGGTACGGGCAATGATTAAGTCATCGAGTAAGTCGTTTGAGATCTCGATACGCCCACGCACGTGATCATCAAAAACCACACTACCTTCTGTTGGGTTTTTAAAACGCACCACAAAAGGCTCATCGGTATCACGCGGCGCTTTATCACGACAACAGCCATCATACTTTTGCTGTTCTCCTTTAGCCGCCTGCTCTTCACGCATCGCTTCGATACGCTCACGGCTGCAGTAACACTTATAAGCTGTGCCCTGCTCTAACATCTGCGCGATGATCTCGTTGTAACGATCGAATCGTTTGGTCTGGTAGTAAGGACCCTCATCCCAGTTCAGTCCCAACCACTCCATACCTTCTAAAATTGCCGCACAGGCCTCAGGGGTTGAACGTTCGAGATCCGTGTCTTCGATACGTAAAACAAATTCGCCTTGGTTAGCGCGGGCATATAGCCATGAATAAAGTGCCGTACGAGCACCACCTACATGAAGAAAACCGGTAGGACTTGGAGCAAAGCGCGTCTTAATCGTCATAATGGGACAGTAACCTGTTATCGAATCGTCTAAATATAGACTGAGCTATTTAAATGTGGGGGCTATTCTAACAGCCAAATGGGATAAGAGAAAATAGCTAGCCCGCAGCCTGGACTCACTAGGCATAAAAAGTTGATCCCCTATCACTGGGGTTTAAACGAACTGTAAATCATAGTGCCGCTTTTATTGGCTAAGAGCATATGGGATAAGCACAGCGTTCATAAAAGAGAACCACCAAGATACGGTGTCCCCAAGCAGTTACACAAAATAGGTAGCTCATCAAGGCAAGCTAAAGCCAAATCAGCGTACCGCCTCTGCTTACTATTATAAAGAGCCACGCTAGAGCGCTCATTCATCTCAACCAATCGTTATTCTAAACTAATCGTTATTCTCAACCAATAAAGAGGCATCCTCGAACGCTCAGCTTTTCAATTGCAGAAACATGACGATTCGGCGACGCCCAAACCACAAGCTAAGTGAATGATAACTGCCTGCTTATACTTGCTACATAGCACGAACACCTCCCCTAGCCTTTTCTTTTGTTCAACAAGCTAACCACCAAGGCTAACGATTAGCCTAAAGCCAAACAGGTAAACCATCTATTGCTGCGCTCAGCATCCCCGCCTCTGTGCAGGCTTTAGTCAGACGGTGATAGTAAATAATCCTGATTTGTTTAACATTAAGTCAATCCGAACAAATTTGAACCGGACTCATTATTTTCTCGAAAAAAGCGTTGACAGTAGATCGTTCCCCCCTATAATACGGCCCCACACAGCGAGGTCGATTAGCTCAGCTGGGAGAGCACCTCCCTTACAAGGAGGGGGTCACTGGTTCGAGCCCAGTATCGACCACCATACACTGTATGGCTGTAACAATTTGAAGTATCCCAGGTCGATTAGCTCAGCTGGGAGAGCACCTCCCTTACAAGGAGGGGGTCACTGGTTCGAGCCCAGTATCGACCACCATATTTTGGTAATACTAAAATAAATACTTCAAATTAACGTTGTGAGATATTCCCAGGTCGATTAGCTCAGCTGGGAGAGCACCTCCCTTACAAGGAGGGGGTCACTGGTTCGAGCCCAGTATCGACCACCATCTCATTTAATGAGAGAGTATCGAATATAATAATGTCCCAGGTCGATTAGCTCAGCTGGGAGAGCACCTCCCTTACAAGGAGGGGGTCACTGGTTCGAGCCCAGTATCGACCACCATTGTTATCACAATTTGTAAGACTACTGTATTTATCCCAGGTCGATTAGCTCAGCTGGGAGAGCACCTCCCTTACAAGGAGGGGGTCACTGGTTCGAGCCCAGTATCGACCACCATATCTTCAAGGTATGGCTAAGAAAAATCACAGTCAGTATCCCAGGTCGATTAGCTCAGCTGGGAGAGCACCTCCCTTACAAGGAGGGGGTCACTGGTTCGAGCCCAGTATCGACCACCATATTTCTTCTTCATCGCTTAATCCCCCTATTTATAATCAAACAACCTAGCAACAAGCCTTTGCAGCTTAGATGCGCTATTGCGATTCCCTTAGCCTCAACTATTCTTCATTAAGACTTTGCTCAAACTCAGTATGATTTAAGGTGGTTGACTATGGCCGATGTCACTCAATCTGCGTCGCTCGCAAGCATTGCCGCATACCTCAAGCTCACCCATGATTGTGATGAGCAGCAAGCTATGATCGAAGCCAAAGAGGTGATGCAAAACCTTATTTCAATGAGGCAAAAGGGCTTTATCACAGGTTGGTACTTCGACGCCCAGGGGCATCTCGAATTACTGCCAAGTGAGGCGATACTCAAACGCATTAATCCCGCCAAATAATTTGCAAAACACAGAGAAAAATATCCGCTTACACCAACAACTTTTGCTTCCCGCCGCTTTCAATAGAACACTCACCCAAAATCCAGTGATCACGCTTTGCGTGCCAGCTAGCGACCCGCGTCACAATCACCTCAAAACACAACATCGCCCCACCCACAAATCAGCATACCAATGAGATAGCGGTCAAACTTCACCTTGTTAAAATGGGTGGTTTTCCACCCATCAGGCTAAGACGAATGGGCGACATCCTCCCCATCTCTGGCGATTGCCGCCCACCAAGAGTTTTGCAACATGCTGATATAGTTTGATTTACATTATTTAAACATCTTTGGCCTGGTCCTTGCCTATAATTCCTATGAGTTAATCAATTCGCGAACCGGCAGTCGCCCTAAGGCACTGAAGGATTAACAATAAAAGGGATAACAAAATGACCAAACTCAACACCTGTACCTTTATCAAACAGATCGTCAAGATGACCTCAATTGCCGCACTATTGGGGGCCAGCCTCAACAGCTGGGCGGCGCCAACCGAAATTAAGTTTTCACATGTGGTCGCCGAAAACACGCCTAAAGGCCAAATGGCTCTAAAATTTAAAGAGTTAGTCGAAGAGCGTTTACCTGGCGAGTATCAGGTCAATGTGTTCCCTAACTCACAGCTATTTGGTGATAACAACGAACTTTCAGCACTACTGCTAAACGATGTGCAGTTCGTGGCACCGTCACTGTCGAAGTTCGAACGCTACACCAAGAAATTACAGATATTCGACCTTCCTTTCCTGTTTAAAGACATGGATGCCGTCAACCGCTTTCAACAAAGTGAAGCTGGTCAGCAACTGCTGAACTCAATGAAACGCAAAGGGGTTGTTGGCTTAGGCTATCTACATAACGGCATGAAGCAATTTTCAGCCAGTAGCCCGCTAGTGTTGCCAAAAGATGCCGAAGGTAAGAAGTTCCGCATCATGGCATCTGATGTCTTGGCGGCGCAGTTCCAGGCTGTCGATGCCATTCCAGTGAAGAAGCCTTTTTCTGAAGTCTTTACCCTACTGCAAACCCGTGCCATCGATGGTCAGGAAAATACCTGGTCAAACATCTACTCTAAGAAGTTTTTTGAAGTACAAAGTAATATCACTGAAAGTAATCACGGCGTACTGGACTACATGGTAGTCACCTCAAACACCTTCTGGAAGTCACTCCCGGCAGACAAGCGTAAAGTCATTAAAGCGTCACTGGATGAAGCGATTGCTTATGGTAATGATATCGCCGCAGCTAAGGTGAACAAGGACAAACAAGCCATCATCGACTCTAAGCGCTCAGAGATCACCTATCTGACACCAGAACAGCGCGCCGCATGGGTCGACGCCATGAAACCTGTATGGGCGCAGTTCGAAGATAAGATTGGTAAAGATCTTATCGATGCAGCTGTTGCATCAAACCAATAATAAGCGCTAACCCCCTAACTTAATAGGAAGATATTGAGGCCGTTTCCAATGGCATTCGGCCTCATTCCTATTTAAGGAGTTCTTGAGATGATATCTCGGTTTTTTTCCCATATCGAAGAGTTAGTGCTCAACACCTTGATCACTTCGATGACCCTACTGGTCTTTGCAGAGGTCATCGCCCGCTTCTTCTTCAACACAGGCTTCTTATGGATCCAGGAGCTCACCCTTACCATCTGCGGCTGGTTCGTTCTCTTTGGCATGTCTTACGGTGTGAGAGTTGGTGCTCATATTGGCGTGGATGCTTTCGTCAGGAAACTCCCTAGAGCTGGGCGTAAATATACCGCCACCTTGGCCGTCGCTATCTGTCTGGCCTACTGCGGCATGTTTCTGGTGGGTAGCTGGGATTATCTGGCCAAGATGTACCAAATTGGCGTACCGATGGAAGATATCGACCTGCCCCATTTCTTAGTCAGCGGCCTCGACCCTGACGCTGCCTGGGAATACCTGCGTATCGACGTGGAAGAACCGGCCGTGCCTTTGTGGATCTCCCAGAGTATTTTGCTACTTGGCTTTGCGTTACTCACTTGGCGCTTTCTACAGCTGGGTTTCGCCATCATCACCAACAAGACAGATGGTTTTGTCTTTGCCGATGAAGCTAAGGAGAGCATGCACCTGATCGATCAAGAGGCTCAGGCCGACAACGAGCAGCCGGGAGACAAAAAATAATGACTATAGCAACCCTGTTTATCAGCCTGTTTGTCTGTATGCTCCTTGGCATGCCGATCGCCATTGCGCTGGGTTTTTCCAGCATGTTGACCATCTTACTGTTCTCCGATGATTCGCTGGCCTCGGTCGCCTTAAAACTCTATGAGTCCACCTCAGAGCACTATACCCTGCTGGCGATCCCCTTCTTTATTCTTTCCTCAGCGTTTCTCTCCACCGGTGGCGTCGCAAGGCGTATCATCGAATTTGCCATGGACAGTGTCGGCCATATCCGTGGCGGCTTGGCGATGGCCTCAGTAATGGCCTGTATGCTGTTTGCTGCTGTCTCTGGTTCATCGCCAGCAACTGTGGCCGCTATCGGCTCCATCGTAATTGTCGGCATGGTAAGAGCCGGATATCCGGAAAAATTTGCCGCAGGGGTGATCACCACCTCGGGCACCTTAGGGATCTTAATCCCCCCCTCTATCGTGATGCTGGTTTATGCGGCCGCTACCGAAGTTTCAGCAGCGCGCATGTTTATGGCAGGCCTTATCCCAGGCCTGATGATGGGGCTATTGTTAATGCTCGCTATCTATATCGTGGCACGCATTAAAAACCTACCCTCTCGCCCCTTCCCTGGCGTGCGTCCCTTGGCTATTTCAAGCGCTAAAGCAATGGGTGGTCTTGCGCTTATTGTCATCGTTCTGGGTTCCATCTATGGCGGTATCGCTAGCCCCACAGAAGCGGCAGCGGTCGCCTGTGTGTACGCCTATTTTATTGCCGTGTTTGGCTATCGAGATATCGGGCCGCTGAAAAACGTCAGCTGGCGTAACAGCGATGAACCTCTGTTTAGGGCCACAGCACGCAACCTCGCCTTTATGCTGTTGGCTGTTATTAAAACCCCAACAGACAAAGAGATCCGCCATGTGGTACGTGACGGTGCGAAAGTCAGCATCATGTTGCTATTTATCATCGCCAACGCCATGCTATTTGCCCATGTGTTAACCACAGAGCGGATCCCTCATATCATCGCAGAAACCATAGTGGGTATGGGACTACCGGTTTGGGGCTTCCTCATCATAGTCAACTTGCTGCTGCTGGCGGCGGGTAACTTTATGGAGCCATCGGCCATCTTGCTGATCATGGCGCCCATTTTGTTCCCTATCGCAACTCAACTCGGCATAGATCCTATCCATCTGGGTATTATCATGGTGGTGAACATGGAGATAGGTATGTTGACGCCTCCGGTGGGGCTCAACCTATTTGTGACCGCAGGGATCACTGGGCGCAGTATGGGTTGGGTGATTCAATCCTGTATCCCTTGGCTAGTGTTGCTGCTCTTCTTCCTGGCACTGATCACCTATATCCCGCAGATCTCACTGTTTCTACCGGAATATATAGATAAGTTAAACGGTTATTAAAATACTTGATTTTGTTTAACAATTGGGCGAGTCTGAAACGGGAACAAGCTCCCACTATTTCAGGCTCGCTTTTCAATTGGACATGCCTTTTATGTCAATAACGATAACAAGAAAAAAATACCTCGGCATCGGCTTAATTATCTTGCTAGGCCTCGCCTTTACCCTACGCGCCGCCTATTGGTTTCATCTAGAACACGGCTATGAGATGACGCGGCAACAATCTAATGCGCAAATGAAAGAGCTACTGAGCTTTCTCTCAGGCTCTCTTAGTCGCTATGAGAGCATTCCTCAAGTGCTATCAACCAATCCCTTGCTGGCTAACGCTTTGGCACAACAAGACGATCCAGAAACCATCACGCCACTCAACCTCTATTTGGAGGAGATCCAAAGCATTACAGAGGCACTGGATATCTATCTGGTCAATATCAATGGCGATGCTATCGCTGCCAGCAACTGGCAACAGAGCTACTCCTTTATCGGCAAAAACTTTGGCTTTCGCCCCTATTTCAAAGACGCAATGAACGGAAAAATGGGGCGTTATTTCGCCGTAGGAACCAGCTCCAACAAGCGTGGTTACTACTTCTCCTACCCTATCTACAACCAGGGCTATCCGATTGCCCCGAATCAGGGCGATGCCAAGGTTGTCGGCGCTATCGTCGTCAAGGTTGATGTCACGGAGATCGAACAACAAAGTACTGGCATGGCCAGAGGTAGCAACTATGAGTTTGCCATCAGCGATCCCGACAATATTATTTTCCTCTCTAGTCAACCCAAGTGGCGCCTCACTTCTCTGGTGCCTGTGACCCGCCAACTCAAACAGCACATTACCGCATCACGGCGCTACGCCAACCGCGACATTAATCCGCTAGAGATAGAACCCCCCTTTACCGCATCATTGGCGGAAGATTATCAAATCTATCAAATTGGCGGCGATAAGCATGGCAAAGAGTATATGGATAACGCCGCCATGATGAATGATGCTGGCTGGCGGGTCCATATACTTTCCCCTATGGCCCCCATCTATCAATCACTGCCGCCACTACTCTTGCTTTACGGCGCCCTCTACCTGTTATGCGCCCTGGCACTGCTGTTTGCTATTGAAAGGCGCAAAAATATCCGCCGCATGCAACAGGCGCACGAACAACTTGAGCAGAGAGTCAAAGAGCGCACTCAAGCGTTGGAAACCAGTCATCAAGAGTTAAAAGAGACGCAGGATGAGCTGATCCAGGCCGCTAAGTTAACGGTTATCGGTAGTCTCTCGGCCAGTATCAACCATGAGATCAACCAGCCGCTGGCAGCTATTCGCAGCTACGCACAAAACACCCAGACGCTGTTGTCCCGCGCTAAGTGGGACGATGTTTCTAGCAATATCATGACCATCATAGAGCTGACCGATCGCCTAGCCGCGATCGTATCGCAATTTAAGAGCTTTACCCGCAAGAGTAAGGGTAACGATAAGGCGGTCAGCGTGGCTCAGTGCATTAAAGATGCCCTGACCATAGTTCAGCCCGAAGTCGATAAACAAGGCATTAATCTTGTGCTCAAAAACACTGACTGTGAGACGCTGATCTGGGGCGACCCCATCCGCTTACAACAGGTATTGATTAATCTGATGAGCAACGCCATGGTGGCCATGCGCGCCAGCAGCCCAAAACAGTTAATCATCAGCGTTAACCTCAATGACCGCGTCGAGATCACCATTGAAGATACCGGCACAGGCATAGATGAAAGTCAGATGCAGAAAATTTTCGACCCCTATTACACCAGCTCTCGTCAGGGTTTGGGCCTGGGCCTCTCTATCTCCAGGCGAATCGTCGAGGCGATGCAAGGCAAAATCAGCGTGGCGAATCGCGCCGAAGGTGGCGCCATCTTTAATATCACGCTTCCAATACATGCAGCGGGTTAGCCATGCAAAATCAAATTTTTAATCAATACGATATCCTTATCGTCGACGACGAGCCCTTGATAGGCTCGGCCCTGGTACAGCTGTTTGAATTAGAATCCTACCGCGCCCTCTCCTTAACCGACGCCAAGCAGATTGGTCAGGGACTGCCAGATAACTGGCCCGGCATAGTGATCTCAGATGTGAACATGCCCGATACCGACGGCCTCGCCTTGATGCGCACCCTGCTTTCCCAAGACAAAGATATCCCTATCATCTTGCTCACGGGTCACGGTGACATCGCCATGGCGGTACAGGCGCTCAAACAAGGTGCCTATGATTTTATTGAGAAACCTTTTAACAACGAGCATATGCTGGATATTGCCAAGCGCGCTTTGGAAAAACGCGCGCTGACGCTGGAAAACCGCAGCCTGAAGCGGGAGCTTGAATCCCAAAGCACCCCTGGACCGCGTATCTTAGGCCATAGTCCGGGGATCAAGCAGATGCGCCACATCATACATCAGGTGATCGACATGCCCGCCGATGTATTGATTGAGGGTGAAACAGGCACAGGCAAAGAGCTGGTTGCCCGCTACCTGCACGATCACAGTCCTCGCAGTGAGGCCAACTTTGTTGCCATCAACTGCGGCGCTATTCCTGAAACCATCATCGAAAGCGAGCTGTTTGGCGCCGAATCAGGCGCTTTTACCGGCGCCGATAAGACCCGCATCGGCAAGTTCGAGTATGCCAACGGCGGCACACTGTTTCTCGATGAGATTGAGAGCACCCCCTTGTCCTTGCAGGTCAAGCTGTTGAGGGTATTGGAAGACAGGAAGGTGGAGCGCCTCGGCTCCAACAAAAGCATAGATTTGGATATTCGCATCATAGCTGCGACTAAGGTTGACCTGAAAACCTTGTGCGATACCGGTGAGTTTCGCCAAGATCTTCTTTACCGTCTTAACCTGGTGACAGTGCCAATCCCGGCCCTTAGGGAGCGACGTGAGGATATCGGATTACTGTTTCTGCACTTTGCCCGCATTGCCTCGGCGCGCTACCACAAGGCGCTGATCCCCCTCACTGCGGAATACACGGCTCAGCTGGTCTCCCACGACTGGCCCGGTAATGTACGCGAACTGCGTAACCTGGCCGAGCGCTATGTGTTACTCGGCCCAGAAGCGGCCTTTGCCACCTCACTGGGTCAAAGCAATCAGCTCAATGCCAATATGTCACTACAGCAGCGGGTAGAGTTTTTTGAGCGATTATTGATTGAAGAAGCGCTGAGTAACAACAAGGGCAGCATCAAGCTCACCATGGAGCAGCTCGAACTGCCGCGCAAAACGCTTTATGACAAGATGCAAAAATTCGGTCTCAGCCGAAAGACCTTTCTAAGCTAACCCTTCATCCATTAGCTCGCCGCATCAAGCAGTGGCGAGCGTGGTCTGTGGGTGCGCTTTAGCATCGCCACGATGAGAATCACACCACTTAGCAATGTCAGGCTGCCAGCCACCACACCGCTCCAGCCCCAATGCTGCCAAAACGGCAACAGGAATGGCCCGCCGAGCGCCGCACCTAAATAGTAGCTACACAAGTAGAGCGCCGTGGCTTTCGCCCTGTGCTGCTGAGCACGTTGGGCCACCCAGGCATTACAGACGCTATGAAAGGTAAAGAAGCCAAAACTCGACAGCAGGAAACCTATGATGATGGCGCTGCTGGTATCGCCTAGGGTGATCAGGCTGCCGACACACATCATCACCGCCGAGAGTACAAATAGTGGTTGACGCCCTAAGCGTGTCACCCATTTCGCCGAGCGAAATGAGGCATAGGTGCCACTCAGGTAACACAGGAAGATCAGTGTGACCTGAAACTTGCCCCAATAAAATGGCGCCTGCATCAGGTGCAGCTGAATATAGCTAAACTGATTGACCATCACCATAAAGGCGAGCGCGCCTAACAGATAGAGTTTCACTAAGGTACTGTCACCAAGGTGCAAGCCAAAGCCCTTCAGATCGGCAAGGCCGAAGCGACTCTTGTGTTGACGGCGACGGATCCGCACTCGGTCGAGCCGCGGCAGTAATGCCAGCACACCCATTACACCAGCCAGGGTTAACACAGTCACCAAGCCCATGGCCTCTACCCAGTTTAAATACTCTGTCATCAAACCGCCGAGCAGGCGCCCGGCAATCCCTCCAAGGCTGTTGGCGCCTATGTAGATGGCCCCCGCCTTGAGCAGCACACTGGTATCGAGCAGATCCTTAAAATACGCCATGGCGATGGCAGGCACCGCCGCCAATAACACCCCTTGAAATAAACGCACCGCCACCAGCGCTGAAAAGTCCTGCACCCAGATCAACATAAAATCTGCCACCACCAGCAAAGCCAGGCTCCATAGCAAGGGCTTGCGCCGTCCCAGCTTGTCCGACAGGGTCGCATAAAAGAGCAGCGAAAAGGCCATGGAAAAACTGGTGACCGACAACAACAGGGTGGCGTGCGCCGGTGACACACTAAAACTGCTCGCGATCAGCGGCAACATCCCCTGCACCATATACAGGTTGATGTAGATCACCACGGAGGCCAAAGAGAGGCCCCAGATCAAACGAAGTTGTAGTGCACGGCTGGCTGTCATTTTCTGCGAGTTCAAAGGAGTCGATAGACACAGGCTAACACCGGCGCTAACATAACAAAAATAGATTATAACTATGATGTCGATAACATGATGTTATAGATAATTTGAAGATCAGCCCATTAAAACGAGCCTTTAAACAACAAGGCATTAGCTCTGGTGATTCACGATGGATATCAAACAGCTTAGGCAGTTCGAGGCGCTAGCCACCAAAGGCAGCTTTACCCTAGCGGCCAAGCAGCTCAACATTGCCCAGCCAGCCCTGAGCCAGGGAATAAAGCGCCTTGAGCAGACGCTTGGGGTCACGCTGATCAATCGCAACAAACACTATCGTGGTCAAGATGGCAGTCGTCTCACCCTTACCGCCGAGGGCGAGGCCCTGGTACAACACGCCAGGCTGATCCTCAAGCAGGTCAAACAGGCTGAGGCCCATATTAAATCTATGGCCAACCTGACCAAAGGCGAGGTACGTATCGCAGTGCCAGGCATGCTAGGCTCCTACTACTTGCCCTCGCGCCTGATGGCCTTTCGGCACAGATATCCGGATCTCAAGCTATCACTGTTTGAAGGCGGTACCCGCGACAGCTTGCGGATGTTGCAAAATGAAGAGGTCGATATCGCCATCATCACAGGGCAAGACTTACAGCCTAATTTCGACAGCCATCTGCTGCTCAGAGAGCAGATGGTGGTAGCCGTGGGTGAAGAGCATCCGCTGGCCGAGCATGCAGCCATTACGCTAGAGCAGTTTTTTGAGCAGGAACTGGTGATGTTTAAGCCGGGCTATTTTCACCGGGAGTGGATGCTGTCACAAGCCAAAGCCTTGGGTCTTGAAGCCGATATCGCGTTTGAAACTAACCTGATCAATCTCATCAAACAGGTGGTCGCTCAGGGCTTTGCCATCACCAGTGTGCTGGAGATGGTGATCGAGGCAAGAGATCCTATCCGCGCCATCCCCTTCTCTCCGGCCGTACACCTTGATCTGCACATCGCCTGGAATAGAGAACGCCCCATAGGTCTGGCCGACAGGGCGTTCGTCGAGTTCTTAATGAATAACCCCTAGCGAGCCGCTAACGGCATCATTAGGCTAATCTAACTGGCATCGGCCTGACGCTCGGGCGCCGCCAATTGAAAGGCTTCGAGCTGATGACAATTGTCCCAGATACGGCGAATATTCGGATATGGCGTCAAATCGACCTTGAAGCGATTGGCGTTATAGACCTGAGGGATCAGGCAAAGATCCGCCAGCGTGACCTCATCGCCATAGCAATAGCTACCGGCGTGCTTTTCCAGCTGCTTTTCAAACGCGCTAAAGCCCTGATGGATCCAGTGGTGGTACCAGGCGTTCTTAGCCTCTTCATCGAGACCTAGGGTATTCGTCAGATACTGCAGCACCTTGAGGTTATTCAGCGGATGCACCTCACAGGCGATTGAAAGGGCCATGGCGCGCACCTCGGCTCTCGCCTTGGGCTCCTTTGGCAACATCAAGGTTCCACCATACTGCTCGTCGAGATATTCGATGATCGCCAGTGACTGAGACAGAACAAATTCGTTGTCACCTTCGATAAATGTTGGCACCAACTCCTGGGGATTAAGCGCTGCATACTTAGGCAAGTGCTGCTCGCCACCCTCTTTAACCAGATGCACTGATTCGAGCGTGGCATCCAGCCCTTTTAAATTGAATGCGATGCGAACCCGGTATGCGGCGCTTGAGCGCCAATAACCCAATAATTTCATCACATAGCTCCTTTTCTCTTTCCACCCATTGCCCGGCGGCAGTTACAAAAACGGGGCAACCTTAGCCGCCCCGAAGTCTCAATAAATCTGAGTATTAACCTTTGTACTCAACCACCTGCTGGTCGATAGCACCAAAGATTGATTGCTCGTTTTCATCCAGCATCTCGATACGCACGCGATCGCCAAAACGCATAAATGAAGTCGATGGCTTACCGTCGCTGATGGTCTCTAGCATACGAGTCTCCGCCAGACAGCTAGAGCCAGCGCTGCGATCATAGTTAGAGATAGTACCTGAACCTATGATAGCACCGGCGCCCAATGGACGAGTCTTAGTGAAATGGGCAATCAACTGGCTAAAGTTAAAGGTCATATCGATGCCACAGTTTGGCTTACCGAACAACTCGTTGTTCAGATGAGTGATCAATGGCAGATGCACCTTAGACTCACGCCACTTATCACCCAGCTCATCCGGGGTGACAGCGACAGGTGAGAAGCTGCTTGAAGGCTTAGACTGGAAGAAACCGAACCCCTTGGCCAATTCAGCTGGGATCAGGTTACGCAGCGACACGTCGTTCACCAGCATCAACAGCTTGATATGCTTCTCAGCTGAATCAGCGTCTATGCCCATAGGCACGTCATCGGTGATCACTGCAACTTCAGATTCGAAATCTATGCCCCACTCTTCGCTGGCCAGCTCGATATCCGCCTTAGGAGCGATAAAACAGTCCGAACCACCTTGATAAACCAAAGGGTCTGTCCAGAAAGTTTCAGGCATCTCGGCGCCACGCGCCTTACGTACCAATTCAACATGGTTTACATAGGCACTGCCGTCGGCCCACTGATAGGCACGCGGCAAAGGTGACAAGCACTTGTTTTCGTCAAAATCGACGGTGTTCTCAAGCACACCTTGGTTAAGCGCCTCATAAAGCTCTTGCAGTTGCGGCTGAAGCAGATCCCAGGCATCCAGCAATTGCTGCATGGTGTGCGCGATAGCCGGAACCGCAACGGCCTTGGTTAAATCCTTACTCACAAGCATCAGCTGACCGTCACGACGGCCGTTGTTATAACTTGCTAACTTCATACCCACTCCTATCGAAATCTTATTCTGCCAGACCAGACAAACACACAGGTCAATGGTCTGGTGCAATCAATTTGGCATAGAAATACCCTATGCGCGCCGAGATAGGAATAGCGTGACACAAATCACATTAAGCCTATCACTCACTCAATATGTAAACATTTAATTACAGCAAGTAAAAACCCCAACACTATGGGGTTTTCACTTTAGCTCTGCCGGAAAAAGCAGCAACTCACTGGCAATAAGGTTTTACATCCCTTTTTGCTTGTTGATCTTATACTCTCTCAGTTTGTTGGCGATGGCAGTATGTGACACCCCAAGCTTCTTGGCCAACTGACGTGTACTCGGATACGCAGGATAGAGGCGTCTAAGCAGGCTTGCCTCAAACTGTTTCATCGCCTGATCTAGGCTGCCCTCAAACTGATGATCGAAGTAGCCAAAACCCTCGGCATAAGAAGGGAGTTTAAGTTGATCCACCGTCAATTCCGCCGAGCCATCCCACATAGATACCGCACGGAAGATGGCATTTTTCAGCTGACGCACGTTACCCGGCCAGGCATAACCCAAGAGGTGTTCACGGCACGGAGCCGAGATACGACGGATAGGTATGGAAAGCTGCTGACTGTAGTGCTCGAGGAACATCTCGGTCAGAGGGATGATATCCACCTTTCGCTCTCTGAGTGACGGCATATGGAAACTCAGCACATGGATTCGATAGTAAAGATCTTCACGGAATTCACCGCTTTGACACAGCTCCGCCAGGTTTTTCTGGGTCGAGCAGATGATGCGCACATCCGAGCGCACCTCCACATCGCCGCCCACACGGCGGAAGGTGCCATCCTGTAGCAGACGCAGCAATTTAACCTGCGCCGCCTTAGACATCTCGGCTATCTCATCTAAAAAGACAGTACCGCCCTTGGCCTCTTCGAAGAAGCCACGCTTCACCACTTCGCCACCACTGACGTAACCAAAGAGTTCCTCTTCGGCGGCGCTATCTGGCATAGCGGCGCAGTTAATCGCTATAAAGGGATGCTCGCGGCGCATGCTGGCATCGTGACAGGCTCGGGCCATCAACTCCTTGCCTGTGCCGGTTTCGCCCGTAATCAGCAAAGGTGCGTCGAGCTGGGCCATACGTCTGGCCTGAACCAACACCTCTTTCATCTTATCGCTGACCGCCAACACATTTTCAAAACCAGTAGTCTGATTCTGTAGGGCATTAAATTGCTTACCGACTCTTGCGGGAGACTTGAGCGACACCACGGCGCCGGCCAAAATGCTCTTATCATTTTCATCGGGTAGATAGATAGGCAGCATTTCAGCCAGGTACTCGCTCTGACCAATATTGACTCGAGTTGCCTGCGCCAGCACCAAAGGTTCACTGAGCCAACGATTGAAATTAAACCCTTGCACCCAGTGGTTAAGCGGTTCATCGAGGACTTCATGTTCGCCCATATTGACCGTCATCAACGCCGATTCGTTAACGATACGAATGCGTCCCTTGACGTCGATGGAAAACACAGAATCTGGCAGGGTTTTTAGCAGCGTCTTAAGCGCATAATGTTCCTGCTCCGATGGCATGAAAGAGACGGTGCGCACATCATGCACCCCCTCCACCTTTCTGATCAAAGGTAACAGCTCGCTGAGCACATCAAAGTTAACTTCAGCAAACTGCAGATAGAGAAATCCCTGGTTACTGGCATCGATAGCTATCAGGTTAATACCATAGCCTTCGAGGATCTCCAGAATATCTTTTGCTAGACCCACGCGGTCGATGCAACTTACTTCTAAGCGCATACCCTTTCGTCCCTTTTTATATTTATTACTTCACGGTTTTTGGGATTATCGCGAGCATGGTTGCGCATCATGTCAAAACAGGTGAGACACACGACGCAGAAATGCCGATAAAACGCCTATACGTTAGAGTGTAATGAGATTTGTGGCAAGAGTTGTTTACAGTAGATTATAGGTGCTGCCAAAAAAACAGCGCCATAGCTAGGCTATGACGCTGATTTTATATTAGTTTTTACTTAGTCTAATAACTGGTCTGTCTTGGCAGCCATGATGAAATCATTACGGTGCAGCCCTTTAATCGAGTGAGACCACCAGGTCACTGTCACCTTACCCCATTCGGTTAAGATCCCCGGATGATGAAACTCCTCTTCCGCTAAGTCTGCCAATTTATTGGTAAATTCCATTGCCAGCTTAAAGTTTTTAAACTTATAGACGCGCTCAAGCTGCATGATACCGTCACGCACTTCTACGCCCCAATCTGGGATCATGCGGATCAGCTCGGCCAACTCGGCATCGGTCACCTTAGGCGCATCGGCTTGGCAGGCTTCACACTTCATTTGGGCTAATTCAGTCATACTTCTTCCTTCTCGTTTTCTTAACTGGCTTGCTTAACTGGCTTTAGATTTTGGCTCAAACAGCGGGGCATGTAGCCCAAGCTGACGCGCCTTAGTCACGGCGCCCATGATATCCATTTTGACGATTTCATCTAAATAATCGATTGATTCAATGGTGTAATAAATCGGCTGCATGATGTCGATACGATACGGCGTGCGCAAGATATCGATCAAATCGAAAGGCTTAACCACAGGGGTATCGCTCATGGCATACAGTGTCTCACCCGGCGAGCTCAAAATGCCGCCACCATAAATCTTTAACTCATCGTTTGCCTGACGGATCAAGCCAAACTCTACGGTAAACCAATACAGACGCGCTAGAAACACGCGTTCCTCTTTCGAGGCGGCCAGACCCAACTTACCGTATTCGTGAGAGAAACGGGCAAAAGAGGGGTTGGTCAACAATGGGCAATGACCAAATATCTCATGAAAGATATCCGGCTCCTGCAGATAGTCGAACTCCTCTTTGCTGCGAATAAAGGTCGCGACCGGAAACTCCTGGTTCGCCAACAACTGGAAAAATTTCTCGAACGAGATCAAGGCCGGCACGGCAGCGGTCTTCCAACCAGTAGCCTGTTGTAGCACAGCATCAATCTCGCCTAGCTGCGGGATCCTGTCTGAAGCCAAGGCAAGATCCTCGAGCCCTTTCAGGTAGGCATCACACGCATAGCGGGGCAAATTGCCCTTCTGTCTGTCATACAGTGCTTGCCAGATCTCATGTTCGTTGTCAGGGTATTCGATGAACCCATGACTATCAGGCAATCTCGCCTGATAAGCGGTTTGTTTACTCATGATAAATACTACACAATTGACTGCTCCTGCCTCCATATTTGACTAAACGCCATGTTTTGTTAACAGGATCACACTTTATAGTTTTGACCACACAGGGCTCATTGTGTAATCCAAAATTTACACTTATGGATAACTAACCTACAGAAACAAATAAAATCAACCAGATAAAAAACAAACAAATGTAACAACTGTGAAACAAATGCTGGGTTTTAGACCATTCTCATTGGCTTAGCGAACCCTGACAAGATTTATGTAAGGGTATTTTTCACTTATGGTGGCTCACCACACAGTCAAGGGACCTTAGATCACCAGACAAACAGATGTTAATAAAGCTTCACACTTTACATAGGCCTAAATCCCCTGACTTTTCAGAGCGCTTTTATTAGAATAGAAAGGCATTTGCGCAGCCAACTAGGATTAGGATGAAACAGCAAAAAGTTAGTAAGGCGGTCATTCCCGTCGCGGGTCTTGGCACACGCATGCTTCCGGCAACTAAGGCTATCCCCAAGGAGATGTTGCCCATAGTGGATAGACCCTTAATCCAATACGTTGTCAACGAGGCTATCGCCGCCGGGATCAACGAAATCGTCTTAGTCACCCATGCCAGTAAAAATTCCATCGAAAACCATTTCGACTCGAGTTTTGAGCTCGAGGCGCAGCTTGAGCGCAGGGTAAAGCGCCAATTGCTGGCCGAGGTACAGGCCATCTGTCCCAATGACGTAACCGTTATCAGCGTACGCCAGTCCCAAGCCAAGGGATTGGGGCACGCCATCTTATGTGCCCAGAAAGTCGTCGGCGATGAGCCCTTTGCCGTATTGCTGCCCGATGTCATCATTGACGATGCCAGCTGCGATCTGACTCGAGACAACCTCGCCGAAATGGTCAAACTGTTTGATGAAACCCAAGAGGGTCAGATCATGGTCGAAGGGGTACCCGAAAACTGTGTCGATCAGTATGGTATCGCCGATGTGAATGGTCATCAGCTCGAAGTGGGTCAATCTAAACCAATCAATGAATTAGTGGAAAAACCTAAGGTTAGCCAGGCGCCATCCAATCTGGCAGTGGTAGGTCGCTATGTGTTGCCCAAACAGATCTGGCCCCTGCTGAGTAAGACGCCAGCCGGCGCCGGGGATGAGATCCAACTGACCGATGCCATCGCCATGCTGATGGAGAAACAAACGGTCAACGCTTACTATATGCACGGCAAGAGCCATGACTGTGGTAACAAACTCGGCTATATGCGCGCCAACGTAGAGTACGCGCTGCGCCATCACGAAGTGGGCAGGGATTTTGCCGACTATCTCAAAGCCTTAGTATCAGATTTATAACAGGATAAAGATTAATGACGATTTTAGTCACAGGTGGAGCCGGCTACATAGGTAGTCACACTGTTGTTGAGCTACTCAATGATGATCAACAGGTGGTCATCATAGACAACCTGAGCAACTCCAGCGTCGAAGCGCTAAAACGGGTCGAGCAGATCACTGGTAAAGGGTTCACCTTCTATCAGGGAGATGTACTCAACAAGGCCTTCCTGCAGAAGGTCTTTACCGACCATAATATCGATTCTGTGATCCATTTTGCCGGGCTTAAAGCGGTCGGTGAGTCAGTTGCTCAGCCACTGAGATACTATGAAAACAATGTCACCGGCACCCTAGTGCTGTGCGAGGTGATGGCCGAATTTAACGTGAAAAACCTGGTCTTTAGCTCATCAGCCACCGTCTATGGCGACCCCGCCTCACTGCCCATCACCGAAGACTTCCCTACAGGAGCGACCAATCCTTACGGCCAGTCAAAACTCATGGTCGAGCATATCCTTAAGGATCTACACCATTCAGATCCTAGCTGGAACATCGCCAGATTGCGCTACTTCAATCCTGTGGGCGCCCACGAGAGTGGCCTTATCGGCGAAGATCCCAACGATATTCCCAACAACCTAATGCCCTTTATCGCCCAGGTTGCTGTTGGGCAACGTGAGAAGCTCAGCGTGTTTGGCGATGACTATGACACCCACGATGGCACTGGTGTGCGCGACTATATTCATGTGGTGGATCTGGCTAAAGGTCACCTCAAAGCGCTCGAAAAGCTCAATACTCAACCAGGGCTAGTCACCTATAACCTGGGCACAGGTCAAGGCTATAGCGTACTGGACATGGTTAAGGCGTTCGAGAAAGCTTGCGGCCACACCATCGCCTATCAGATCGCGCCACGTCGCCCTGGCGATATCGCCGCTTGTTACGCCGATCCACACAAGGCGCAGAGTGAACTCAACTGGCAGGCGACACACAGCATCGAAGATATGGCTAACAGTAGCTGGCATTGGCAGTCGTCCAATCCCAACGGCTACAAGGCCTAAATCAGACTTAGGGAGCCTTGGCTCCCTTAAAACCTCAGAGTAAATCTATGAGCAATCGCATCAACCAAAGCCGCCGTAACCTCTTTAGTCGCCGTAAGAACCAGGTGATCCGTCCACCTTGGAGCCGCACAGATGTAGAGTTTACCGACATCTGCACTCGCTGCGACAAATGTATCGAGGCGTGCGAGACCCAGATCCTCTTTCGCGGTGATGGCGGTTTTCCCGAAGTTGATTTCAGTCGAGACGAATGCACCTTCTGCGGCGACTGCGCCAAGATCTGTCCCGAGCCACTGTTCACCGATCTTGAGCAAAGCCCATGGCAAATAAAGGCATCGGTCAACGACACCTGTCTGGCCAACAGCGGCATCTATTGTCAGACCTGTAAAGATGCCTGCGATCCCAGAGCGATCACCTTTACCCCAGGCATAGGTCGAGCCCCCAAGCCTGAGATAGACACTGAGCTGTGTACCGGCTGCGGCGCCTGTGTTGCGCCCTGCCCTAACCAGTCAATCAAGCTGGCTTGAACCTTGGGCAAGGTAGCCAAAAATCTGACAGCGAGCGCCAAATATTAGTGGTTTTGCTGCACAAAATTTAAGGGTACTATTGGTCCAAACGGGCCAAAAAGTTAATCATTATGTTTGGAAAGAAAAATAACAACGCAGGTCTCACTTTTATCGCACAAGGGACTAAATTATCCGGGGAAACGCATTTTGCGGGCGAAGCCCTTATTGGCGGCGAAGTGCACGGTAAGATCAGTGCTACCGGTAAATTGACCATTGAAGCCGATGGTTATATCGAAGGCGAGCTGCAGTGCAAAGAGCTTAAAGTCTCTGGCGTATTTAAGGGTAAGATGAAGTGTGAAAAGCTTAACATTACCAGCACGGGCAGTGTCGAAGGCGAGATTGCCTGTAACTCGATGGAGATCTTCGAAGGCGGCCAGTTTATTGGTATGCGAGTGCGAGAAGAAGTCGCCCTGCTCTCCAGTGAACCTGACAACACAGACTTTCAGAGCAAAACAGAACGTCAAGGCGAGTCTCAGCTAGATAATTATATTAAAGAACTGACAACCTCTTCATAGACTCCAAGCTTTCGATAAAAGCCCAGCAAGGCTTGAGTAACAAGGCCACACTATTGTGTGGCCTTGTTTTTATATTCCCGAACCAGGGCGATAAACTTCCTCGGCTCCCGGTCTAAACAATCCACCGGCAGATAAACATGGTAACCCAGTTGCGTGTTGAGCTGCTCGCAGCGCCGGGCAAACATTGCCTGTACCCCCTTAAGCTGCTCTCCTTCCAGGGTAAATGGGGTGAACTCAGAGTTAAGATAACGCTCCAGATCCGCCAGCTCACCATCTAGGGTCAGCGAAGACATTAACAGCGGGCGCTGCTCACTCAATAGCCCGGTAGCCAGTCTCGGCGGAATATCATCGATCAACGGCCACAAAGACTTTAACCTTACCCCTATGTAGGGCAGATCATGGCTATCAAACGACTGAATACTTCGCGGAATATCAACTCGCTGTATGTTCTGCCACTCCATGTAGATGGTGCCCCTGTGATGGTGATACACCAAGCCTCTAGGGCGCAGCTCTATACTCACGTCTGGTTGCAACCACTTAGCCGCTCCCAGCACAGTAAAGATCATGCCGAAAATAAAAAATACCATCCCCGGTCCCATAAGCGCCTTGGAGACGATAAACATCACCAAAGCACAGGCCAAGGCGATGATGCCAACTAAGGTGAATGTGCGCGCATTGCGCTTGGTCATTGCGCGAATGACAACAGCTTCTTGTTCCATAATCTCCAAACGTTAATCTGCTAGGGCAAATTTAATCTTCAGCCAAACCTGTCCCACATACTCATGAATGGCCCGCTGAGAAGCCAACAGATTACGGGCATCTAACTGCCACCAATAGCCGCCACGGGCAATAAAATCGGCAGGCGCCGCTTGAGGATGCATGCCTGCTTGGTGAAATATCATCATAGCTCTGGGCAAATGAGTCGCCGAGGTCACCAGCCTAAAGGGCCTATCACCAATTTCCCACTCGAGAAATTGTGCCTCTTCCAGGGTATCCTTTGCCAGCGGAAACTGAATGATCTGCTCAGGCTTTACCCCAAGCTCCATGGCTGCATTGGCCATTACCTGAGCCTGAGGAATGGCGTCGCTGCCTCCCCAACCGCTAACCACCAGCTGACATTGCTGACCAAGCCCGAGTTGCCTCATGCCTTCTGTTAGGCGAGCCAGCGCCGTAGCCGACAGCTGCAGCGTTGCCCGCTCAGAGATGCTTGAGTCATGGTCAGAACCGAGCACCATCACCACGCAGCCCTGCGTCATAGGCGTATTATTCACCGGATATTGCTGCTCAAGGGAATTGGCCAGCTGATAACTGCCCCACTGACTGCTGAGCAGCAAGAGGATGGTAAAGGATGATGCAATCAGCGTCTTGACCAGTTTACGTCGCCTGAGTATTACGATGGCGATAAACAGAAGAAATACCGATAACGGGATCGGCATTAACAGTTGTGAAATTAGTTTTTTTACCCAGAACATGGCTATCCTTTGCCCCCAATGAAAAGTGGGGGCAAGTGTAACCTAGCGCCGGACGTAAGTCATTACCACAGCCAAGCGGCGCCGCGCACGCCAGATGAGCCGCCATACATATTTTGCACCACAGGAGTACGACACTCGCCGCCAAGCACATACTTAGACAGTACGGCTGGTAGTCTCGGGTAGATGGCTTCAATGTGAGACACACCGCCACCGAGCACAATAATGTCCGGGTCGAGCATATTGATCATATGCGCCAGTGAACGCGCCAGACGATCGATAAAGCGCTCAAATGCCGCAGTTGCCAGCTCCTCACCCTGCTCCATTCTGCGGGCGATCTCGATACCGCTTGGGGCATCGCCGCCAGCCGCCTTATAGTCGCGCACAAAGCCGGTACCAGAGATAAAGGTTTCAATACAATCTTTGTTACCGCAGAAACATTCGGTCGAATTAAATTCATCAGGGGTCATCCAAGGTAGCGGATTGTGCCCCCACTCGCCGCCGATGCCGTTGCCGCCACCATGCACCTTGCCGTTGATGGCAATACCACCACCACAGCCTGTGCCTATGATCACCCCAAACACTAATCCCTTACCTGCCGCAGCGCCGTCCACAGCCTCGGAAACGGCGAAACAGTTGGCGTCATTGGCCACGCGAACCTCACGCTCTAAGCGTGCACCTAAGTCCAGATCGAGGGGATGGCCGTTGATCCAGGTAGAGTTAGCATTCTTTACCAGACCAGAGAAAGGCGAGATCACCCCGGGGATACCGACGCCCACTGTGCCCTTTTGACCCAATGTGGATTCAGCTTCGTTGACGAGTGCCTCGATAGCATCCAAGGTGGCATTGTATTCTCGTGGCGTGGGGACCCGCTTTCTAAACAGCTCCTTGCCCGCTTCGCTCAGGGCCACCAGCTCTATCTTGGTTCCGCCCAAATCAACACCCATTCTCATCATTCTCTGCTCCAATCTTATTCTCTTTATCTTACTTTTCGAGCCAATGCTTCGCCGTGGCAATAAAGTAGGGATTTAAAATGTCTTCTTTCTGGTTGTAATCCAGCGGCTGACCCGTGTCGGCATTGATCACACTACCGCCAACACTCTCTAATACAGCCTGGGCCGCCGCAGTATCCCACTCGCTGGTGAGGCCCAGTCGGGGATAGATATCTGCCTTAGCTTCCGCCAGCAGACAGAACTTAAGCGAGCTGCCGATACTGGTCATAGTGTGCTCGCCCAGCTCATCGAGATAGGCGGCTAAGCCAGGACTCACATGGGAGCGGCTTCCTACGACTCTTGGCACACTCGGCGCCTTGACTTGCTCTTGTGTCAACTCAACCAGCTGATCGCCGTGGGCTAACCAGGCTCCCAGGTGCAGAGCGCCGTAATAGCACTTATCCAATACAGGTGCGTAAACCACACCGGCCACGGAGCGACCATTTTCGATATAGGCGATATTAACGGTAAACTCGCCATTACGCTTAATAAACTCTTTGGTGCCATCAAGCGGGTCTATTAGCCAATATTGCTGCCATTGACGACGGGTCTCCCAAGGGATATCGGCCGCCTCCTCTGACATCACGGGGATCTCAGGGGTTAAACGCGCCAACGCATCAACAATCACCTTGTGACTGGCCAGGTCGGCAGCCGTCACAGGACTATCATCAGCCTTGGCCGTGACTTCGACCTCATCGGTGCCGTAAACGGCCATAATTGCCTCGCCCGCTTGTTTGGCAATCTCGACCAACTCGGCTAACCATTCTTGCTTAAATGTATGACTCACAATATTAATTCTCTTCTTTGCTCGATGCCTTTTAGTATGCCATCTCTGATCCCAAGAATTTAATAACAATTTGATCATACTTTGTTTAAAAGATACTAAGCTAGCCACTACCCCAAGAAAAGCCTTTAACACGACTTGCATTCGTATTCAGGCATGTGTCGCTGTGGGCTAAAGCAGGCTTATACACGGCTTCATTCCTAATCAGCTACGTAATACTGACAACGACTCACCAACTCAAGTCTCACAAATACAATACCGATAAGCCACTGCTTTGAAACAGCTAAATGACAAATACGCTCTCATCGCACAAAAATATACAATTACCTTGTATATTAATTAATTACTTATAAAATCTGCCCATGATTAAATGACAGAAATTTCGCCTTCATATGAACAAATATCTCCCGGCAGGCCTACTGCTTATGTGCAGTTTCTCCAGCCAAGCGGCTTGGTGGATTGAGCCGACAGATCTACCGCTACGCGCTGACATTCAATTGCTTGCCGATACAGGTATCATCAAGCAACCTGTGACGACCTATCCCTTGATGTGGGCTGGTATCAAACAAGATCTCGATAGCGCTGAGCTCCTTCAGCTCACATCCGCCCAGGCTGCTGCCTACGACAGGGTGATAAACGCTTATGCCAAAGATCATCAAGGCTTAGACACCAGCTTTACCCTGAGCGCCGCAACCGATACCGCGCGCTTTTTGGGGTTTGGCCATGACTACCGAGATAAGGCGCAAGCCACGGTAGATGTCGAGGTCACTAAAGAATGGTTTAGCGGCCGCCTCTCTGCCAGCTACCATGAAGATCCAATAGATGGTAAAAGCGCTCGACTGGACAACAGCTTTGCTGCGGTAATGCTAGGTAACTGGATTATCAGCGCCGGCGCGCAGCAGAAATACTGGGGACCGGGCTGGGATTCAGGTCTAATCCAAACGACCAATGCTCGCCCTATGCCAGGTATCACTTTTAGTCGCCATAATAGCGCTGCCTTCGAGACGCCTTGGCTTAACTGGATAGGCCCTTGGACCTTTACCACCAGTTTCAGCGAGATGGAGAGTGACCGCTATGTGCCTGAAACCAAACATTGGGGCGCTCGAGGCACACTCAGACCTATCTCTCAACTCGAGGTAGGCTTCTCCTGGACCATGCAGTGGGGCGGCGAAGGATATGGCAATAGTCTGGGTGACTGGTGGGACGGCTTGTTTAATGGCGGACAATCGGAAGGCGAAATTGAAAATGGCCAAGAGAACATGCTCGCTGGCTATGATTTTCGCTGGTCAGACACCGCCTTTGGCATCCCCTATGGTATCTACTATGAACGCATTCATGAAGACTACCACCACGGCAAAAACAAGTTGATCAACGCCGCCAACATGGGTGGAGTCGATTTTATGATTAGCGAAATTAACACTCGCTTCTTTGTTGAATATTCCGATACCAAGGTTGCCTGCGGCATTGACCCCAATGCGTACAACTGTCTGTATGAACATGGTTTTTATAAAAGCGGCTACCGCTATTATGGCAAAAGCCTCGGCAGTACCTATGACAATGACTCTGAAACCTTAGTCATTGGTGGGATCACTCAGTTAGGGCGCGGCCACAGTATTACCAATAAATTGCGCTGGCTTAGACTCAACACCGATGCAATCGATACCGGCAACGAGGCTGGCGGCAACCCCGTTTCGCCAGGTGAATATGAGCGGGTATACCAACTTGATACCAGCTACCATAGGCCTTTGCTAAAGGGCACGCTAAAACTTGGCGGCACAGTGAGTTATCGTGAGTTTGTACGAGCAAGCAATGACGATTGGGACGCGACCCTCTATGCCCTGTGGGAGAGAAGTTTTTAAGCCTTAGCATCAACAGGCATTAAGGCTTTCCCCGTGAGCCACCTCCTCCATACACTGGCGCCAACCTATTGATTAGGGGACGCGCCAGCTTGTTCTGACCTCTCAACACTTCATCGGAGGGCTTAAACCTTCCACCTTTTGCGCCTTCCTTGCTACAAACCATGTTTTTAGGAACACAAGCAAAATCACACTTAAGAACATTGTTTGTCCACCTAATAATCCACAATGCAAGTAAGAGAAAAGTAGCGATGTTTTGTGAATAGGACTATTATTTAAACCTCATGTTTTTTCAGCGATTTTTCACTGCCTCATCGAATAGAGGAACGCATGTCAGGGAGTCACTAGTTGAAGCCATCTTTATCACGTCAGTCATTGTTCTCACTCTGGGTGCCCATTTTAATCCTAATCGTTGGTTACGTGGTTGGCAGCCTATTAGCAGAACGACAACAGCTTGAAAATCAGCAGCGTGTTCAAGAGGTCATGCAGGAAAGGCTGAAACAGATAACCACTGGCGTGACTGAAAAAGTATCACTCTATCAATACGGCCTCAGAGGTGTGCGGGGCGCCATGCTCACTTATGGTGTTGATAAATTTGACTATACTCGCATGCAGATGTACACCCAAAGCCGAGACTACAGCTATGAGTTTCCTGGGGCTCGCGGTTTTGGTTTTATTCAGTATGTACCGGTTTCGGCATTAGATACGTTTCTTGATACCAGTGCTAGAGAACGCCCCGATAGACGCTTTGAACTTCGTCAGCTTAGTCCCCACAAAGATGACCTCTTTATTATCCGTTTTATAGAGCCTGAATCCCGTAACAGGCAGGCGGTTGGCCTAGACATTGGCTCAGAGCAGAACCGTCGTCAGGCCGCCCTGCGTTCGGCACGGGAAAACAGCGTTACTCTAACTGGCCCCATTACACTCGTACAGGCGACTCAGAAAAGTCTGCAGGGCTTTTTGATACTAATGCCGATCTATCGAACCGCTGCTCCTGAAGCTCCCAAAGATCTTGGTTTGGCCAACCTTATTGGCTGGAGCTACGCTCCCATTCTCATTGACGAGGTACTCAACTCCATTTCAGGCTTGGAAGAACATCTGACATTAACGATTAATGATGTGACCAAAGGAACGACCCAGCAATTTTTTCAGCGCGGTGCCCATGAAGAAGCCCTAACCCAATATCAAGTAGACGCCTATATCGCTCTTTTCGGGCGAGACTGGCATTTAAGGTTGTCACCGAATCCCACTTTCCTAGAGCAAATGGGCTTGCCTGAACCTTCCTCTTCCTTAATCAATTCCTGGTTGGTCAGCCTCTTGATTGCCGTACTAGTATACACCGGCCAACTTGCATGGATGCGCCGGGCAGCAGTTTTACAACATCGTCGTGATCTGGCTAGCGCCGAAGAAAAAGCCTTACTCAGTGCTAAAGCCAAGCTTGAACAACTGGTTCATGAGCGCACTTCACAGCTTGAAAAAATGGGCATATTGCAGCGAACTATATTGGACGCCGCAGCCTACGCGATTATTGCCACAGATCCCGATGGAATGATCACCGTGTTTAATCCGTCTGCCGAACGACTTCTTGGCTACAGTGCCAAGGAAATGATTGGACTCCAGACACCAGCTATTTTCCATTTGGAAGAAGAAGTGGTACGTAGGGCGGCACAGCTCTCTCAGGAATTGGGCACCCTTGTTGAGCCTGGTTTTGATGCCTTTATCGTCAAGGCGAGAATTGGCAAAGTCGACACCAATAATTGGACCTATGTCAGTAAAATTGGCACCCATGTTACGGTCAAACTAAGTGTGACCACCCTATACGGTGAAGACAAGGACATCATGGGATATTTAGGGATTGCCTACGACCTAACCGACCAGCTGAAGCGTGAGCAAGAGCTGGCTGATGCCCGTGAACAAGCGCTGCGAGCCAGTCAGGCCAAATCAGAATTTCTGGCCAATATGAGCCACGAAATTCGTACCCCCATGAATGCCGTGCTTGGGCTGTTACAAATGACGCTGCAAACCGATCTGCCCCCCCGCTCTAGGGACTATTTGCAAAAGACCCAACAAGCGGCCAAATCGCTGTTGGCGCTATTAAACGACATTCTGGACTTTTCCAAAATTGAAGCTGGCCGCATAGAACTCGAGCAACAAGACTTTTCATTACAACAGTTGCTGGGGGAAATGAGCAGTATTCTTTCTTCACAGGCGCAGGAAAAAGATATCGAATTGGTATATCAGGTTGCTCCGTCTGTGCCAGACCAGCTGATTGGCGACAGTCTTAGACTAAGGCAAATTTTACTTAACGTCACCAGCAACGCTATTAAGTTTACCGAAACGGGTAACATTATCATTCGTATCGATGCCAACCTTGACCCGACTGGCATCTGTCACTTACACATTGAAATCGAGGACTCTGGAATTGGTATGACAGACCCTCAGCAAGCAATCATTTTCAAGGGTTTTTCTCAGGCAGACTCATCAATTTCAAGGCGCTTCGGAGGCTCGGGGCTTGGTCTTGCCATTACCCGTGAACTGGTGTACTTGATGTGTGGTGACATCCGTGTCACCAGTAGCCCTGGAGTAGGCAGTACCTTTTTCATCGACGTACAACTAAGATTTAAAAATACTTCCATTAGTCAGGATAGCCGCTTTCGCGGTGTGAAAGTATTACTGGTGGAAGATAACGATACTTCTCGCTTGGTGATCAAAGAATTGCTGCAGAATATGGGTTGCGAAGTTACTGCGCTCGACAATGGTTTAACCGCCATGAAGGCCATCGAGGATCTGGCGCCGGAATCCTTTGACGTCTTGCTACTTGATTGGCAGATGCCGGGGTTGGACGGGCTAACGCTGGCGTCACAGATAAGACGACTAGAGTCGTTAGCCAAACAGCCCGGCATCATAATTGTGACAGCTTATAGCCAAACCGTACTAGAAGAGCAACTTAAACACAGCGAAGAAGAGTTTGATGCCACTCTGATTAAACCTGTTACCCGTGATATGTTGAGCGTCTGCCTACAAAGAGTATTGGACAATCACAGCGACGATTGTTTGGATATGTTACCTCACCTGCCATTGGCACCCAGTCTGGTTGGCAGGCGGTTGCTATTGATAGAAGACAATGCCACCAATCGCTTAGTTGCCTCCAGTCTGTTGAGTCAGCTTGGCGCCGATGTCACCGAGGCCTTTGATGGTTTTCAGGCATTGGAAATCCTCACTCGGCAACAGTTTGATTTGGTACTTATGGATATCCAGATGCCTGGAATGAACGGTTACGAAACTACCCGAAATATTCGCACAGCACTCAAGCTGACCGACTTACCTATTATCGCCATGACAGCTAACGCCATGCCGGAAGATAAGCAGGCTTGCCGAGATGCTGGCATGAATGATCATATTTCTAAACCTTTTGAGATAGAACGAGTAGCGGAGCAACTGCACCAGTACCTGAGCATGCCAAATGGCTCTTCAGGAAAAGAGAAGCATATTAGTACGACATCCTTAATGGACACGAACGATGGAACGTTAGACACTGCCGAGCCGTTTCAGTTGCCGAAAGATGCATTGCCGAAAGCCATCATACACTTTTCACAGGCCAATGGCCTAGATCTAAAATATGCCTGCAAGCGTTTGGGCGACCGTGCTTTATTTACCGAGGTGATAAATCAATTTTTGCTGGATATTCGCCATGCACAAACTAGACTATCCTTACATCAGTTACCGATTAAAGACGCTATAATTCAGTACCATAGCCTCAAAAGTGGAGCAGCTAGCTGTGGGTTTACAGCGTTAGCTCAGCTCTTAAAGCAAGCCGAAGACAGCAGCCGTCAGGAAGGTGAACAGAACGTGTCCCCCGATGGAGATGTGGTCAGAGCGCTCGCTGAGACTATTTTACAACTGGAACAATTGCAACAGTTACTTTCGACACACGCCCAAAAGCCTGAGGTCACAACACACACCTCAATACCTAATGCAGAGCTGGCGGCACAACTCAATGTGTTAAAGCAGCTATTGAGTCAATCTGACATGGCAGCGCTGGATTTACTTGAAAGTCTGCGCGGATCACTTGCACAACAGGATGCTGCGCTGACAGAAAAAATAATGGATGCCGCTAATAACTTGGATTTTAATCAATCACTTGTGTTACTGGCGGCCTTCCAAGGAGTAGAGGAAATAGGATGATGAATCAGGAACAGCCATTTAACGACTCCGAAGATAGCTCTGCTAAGATACTGATCGTTGACGATAAACCATCCAACATTCAGATAGTTAATCACATTATCAAAAACCAATACCAGGTGCTAATGGCCACCTCTGGTCGCCGAGCCATTGAAATATGCCTTGAGATGCTGCCAGACCTAGTATTGATGGACGTCATTATGCCCGAACAGGATGGTCTGGCTACCTGTAAATTGATGAAACAGCATCCTAACCTCACAAATATCCCGGTTATCTTTATCACCGGTCTGCAGGGGCAAAATGACGAAAATGCCTGCTGGGAAGCCGGTGGAGTCGACTTTATCGCCAAGCCATTTAACGCCAATACTTTGAAAAACCGTATCAAGGCCCACTTGATGCTCAAGCGGCAGAGCGATTTATTACGTCGGCTTGCCTTTCTAGACGGCCTAACCGGTGTGAAGAATCGCCATTTCTTTGACCAATATATTGAAACCCAGCTGATCCTGGCACAACGCCAGTCCACGGCAATTTGTGTACTGATGGTGGACATCGACTACTTCAAACAATACAACGATAACTTCGGACATCAAATGGGAGATGAGGCGCTATGCTCAGTGGCACAGGCTTTGGGAGAAAGCTGTCGACGACCTGCGGATTTAGTGGCGCGCTATGGCGGCGAAGAGTTTGTGATAGTGCTCCCCGATACCCAAAGAGCCGGAGTAGAAAACGTTATAGCGCGGATTCAAAAGGCCATCGCCAAGCTTGCGATTAACCACGCCGCATCGGCCAGCGGCTTTTTGACAGTGAGTATTGGCGGAATGATTTGGCTCAATGACTACCAAAGCAAAGAGACATTGCTTGGGGAGGCAGACAAGCTACTTTACCGTGCCAAAAGTCTCGGGCGCAATCAGGCCTGTATCGAGATAAAAGAACCCTAAGCATCTGTAAAATCAATTGCATTGTGGTGACTGCCACATTGGCATGCCTCTGATGCTATTAATAATGCTATAAGCGATTTAATCATGTATCACGCTGAGCAACTGCCACTTACACAAAAGATATGACCGTTTCAGCTGTGGCTATAGCAGTTTAACTGAAGCTTGGTTGGGGATGGTTGGCAATATAATGAGATGCCGCCAGTAGAGTTAGCGCACCTATATCTTTCTGATAGCAGTCGAGTAATTTCGGTCTCAACCATCTGCTATCGCTTTTTAGCCATCCTAAACAAATTGCACTTTTTCAAATTGCTGCTATACCTTATGGACGAAAAGGCAAACCTGTAGCAATACAGAGACGCAAAACCACGGGTCTCCTCCGAGTTCGAGATAGCCGGGTTACCGTTAACTACATTCATAACGGAGCCCGTTTTTTATCGGCGTAATATGCACCGATAGCTTTCGGACAAGCAAGGAGCTAAAGAAATGAAAAAGAGTAATGTGTTACTAGCGTCAGTAATTGCGAGTTTCTCGCTTTCCGCACTCGCAGTGAATGATGTTATTTATCTTTCAGATACCATGGGACCTGCTGATGGAAAATCAGCCTTATATCGCGTTGATATAGACTCAGTTAGTGGGCACGCAAACCTGTCGTTGTTGCCAGACGGCATCGTTGATTTCAACCATGTCGATTCACTCGCCGCAGAACAAGACGGCAGTATCATATGGTTAATCGATAACAATTCCCTCATTAAATATGAAGTCGCCACCGCTACAGTAGATCTAATAGGCTCACTAGCGAACTTTTCAGGAGACTCTGATCAAGCTGCCGTATCTCCAGATGGGACGCTATATGTTACCAATAAGACTACAGGCGGACTCTATTCAATAAACAAGTCTACAGCAGAGGCTACTTTAGTCGGGACATTAACCGTAGGTAATGGTGGTGATATCGCATTTGATCAATACGGCACACTGTATATGGTCAACCAGAATGGTCTTTTCGAGCTTACCCTTCCCATTCCTCCCTCAGAAACAGTAGGCGTAGAACTTATCGGTCCTGTTTCTGACCGCTACACGGGGCTGGCATTTCGTGCTGGAGGCCTGGGCAACCTTTTAGGCTCAAACGGTATAGGTAACGCTATTAGAGAGTTAAGCGTCGTTGACGCTTCTGCCGTAGCTAACGGTAATTATCCAATGTACAAAGATGATCTGCCATTTGATCACCTTTATGGTGACATGACTACAGGCCCATTAGTCATGTGCAGTAAAACGATTGGATATTGGAAGAACCACGCTTGGAATGGCGCTACTGTTACCATTAACGGCTTGCTAATCGATGAAATCATTGGCCGTTTCGGTGATAAAGAGGAAGGTGATAAACCCTATAATGGATCACTTTGGAGTGCTAAAGGTAAAACCTACAGCATGCTCTATGCCCAGTTGATAGCGGCTAAACTCAATACAAATAATTCTTACACAGTACAGTTACTTAATGACGCTGAAGCTTTCTTATTCGAGAAAGACTTTAATGATGTAGTAAGCAAAGCGGATAGATCAGAGTATTCGGCATTTGTTCAAGCCGTCACAGCATTCAATGAGGACAATCACTGCGATAGTGAATAAACATTATTAGCATGTTGGCACGGTCTTCTGGCAACAGAAGACCGTTTTTTCGCTTTGAGTAGAGGTGAAAACAGCATTATGAATATCCGCTACTACACTATAAAACTTTTAGCTAGGAAAAGGTTATAAGGTTCATACTCTTATACGGAGTAGGAGTTGGACTCTTGGTTAATCGGTATTAGGACGCTATAGCCCTGTAGCAACCGCGCTCAGCA
>NZ_JSFF01000002.1:0-286402 GCF_000773485.1 Shewanella sp. ECSMB14101
CCGCTTATCCGCGATGAACCAAAAAAAAGCGGCCATAGGCCGCTTTTTAATGAATATGGGTCGCGATTAGAAGTCGAAGCGCATACCTAGGGTGACGATATCATCGCCAAGATCTTGTGTTGCACCTGCTAGTTTCAGGTCACCATCATATTTGGTGTAGTGGCCGTGGAACAGTGTGCTCTTGCTGATGCGGTAATCTGCACCAATGCTGAACTGTTGCAGATCGACATCTGATACGGTTTCCATACCAGCGCCATCGGCGTTACCGACGAAACGGCTGACATATTTACCCAGGCCTGAGTCGTCACTACCAAACATGGCTTTAATTTTCACATTGCCCAATACGTATGCAGCGTTAACGAAGTAGGTATCACCCTCTAGGTTGGCATATTTAGCGTCAATATGTTCACTGTTCTGATATAGACCACCAATGATGAAGTTACCGAGTTTGACTTGAGCCACACCACGGTAAGCTTTTACATCGTCGATATTTTCGTTATAGGCGGCGGCTACATAGTAACGTTGTGCCTTGAGGGCCTTATCGCCAAAAGTTGCACTTAGGGCATACATGCTATCTGGCGCGACGCGCTCATCACCATTGTATGTGACATAGTTATCTTCAACCAGGTAGGTAGCGTTTATGGTCAAAAGGTCAGCAATTTTTGGTGAGTAGTAAGTGATACCGTCAGCGGTACGCGACTGACCTGCAACCAGTAGATCGATATCTGAGTTGGTGTTGCCAAATAGGTCGAAACCGCCTTCAGCAGCTTTAAATACTGTGTCGTTACGGCCAATAAGGCCAGTACCGCCAACCCCTTTCAAACCAAGGTAAGTGTTACGTGCTGCAAAGGTCTTGCCTGAGTTATCAAAGTTGCTAACGCCAAATTCCATCTGATAGATCACTTCAAGACCATCGCTGATTTTCTCGCTGCCCTTGACCCCTAACCAGGAGAAGTTGTTTTCTATAATAGTGCCATCTTTCTGGTTTTGGGTCGCAATGCCATTATCTGAATGAGTAAAAGCGAGATCGGCACGGCCATAAAATTGTGGGCCGTCTGCGAGAGCGGTAAACGAGGTGGCAGCGAGTGTTGCAATGATGCTTGCCGATAGAACAGATTTTTTCATTATCATCTTCCTGTAGCGATTAGGGCCATCTGGGCGAAGGCCTTTGATTTTTTTTTAGCTAACGAGAGTCAAAGGGCCGAAGAAAGTCTCTTCTTTAGCCGCTAATGTTTTTGCGGCGTCAGTGTGCCGATAAGTCAAAAGACGGTATGTGACTAAGTTCACAAATCATTGGTTTTACGTGAGTTTTATCATGTATTTTTACATTTAAAAACAGATGGTTAATTTGATTTTTACTCGCTATTACCGTCCGGCATCTTTGGCAATAAATCCTCTATGATGCGTTAACATCTGTAGCGACTTTTTCTTTTTGGGGTTTCACATCTGTTTGCGGTAAAATTGCGGGGTTTTCTCAATCATAATGGAGCCTGCCTTGAGCTTGCCTGAACTCTCTGAAGCCTATCTCAATCGTTTTGCCGGTATCGGCCGACTCTATGGTGCCAATGCTCTGAAGCATTTTGCGCAATCTCATGTTGCTGTAGTGGGTATCGGAGGCGTGGGAACCTGGGTGGCTGAGGCGTTAGCGCGCAGTGGCATTGGAGAGATCACTCTGATTGATCTCGACGATATCTGTGTCACCAATACCAACCGTCAGTTGCATGCGCTCAAGGACACCATTGGAGAGTCAAAGGTGGCCGTGATGGCCGAGCGAATCGCTCAGATTAATCCAGAGTGCAAGGTTAACCAAGTGGAAGACTTTATTACCACAGATAACCTGAATGACTATTTTAATGGTCGCAAGCAGGGAGGCCTCTTGGATTATGTGGTTGACTGCATTGATGCGGTAAAACCTAAGGCAGCATTGATTGCTCATTGTAAACGCCAGAAATTACCTATAGTGACAGTGGGCGGCGCCGGTGGCCAGACGGATCCGACTCAGATCCAGGTGGCCGACTTAGCCAAAACCTATCAAGATCCGCTGTTGGCCAAGGTAAGAAACTTGCTGCGCCGTGAATACAACTTTTCAAAGAATACTCAGCGCCGCTTTAGTATTGAGGCGGTGTTTTCAACCGAGCAGCTGGTTTATCCGCAAGCGGACGGTAGTGTCTGTAATGTTAAGGCGACTGCCGAAGGCAGTATGCGTATGGACTGTGCCTCTGGATTTGGTGCCGTTACCGTGGTGACCGGCAGCTTCGGTTTTACCGCCGTGAGCCGTGTGTTGACTAAGCTCGCCGCTAAGGCGTGAGCACTAAGGCGTGAGGGCGTGATCGCTAAGGCTGATTGCTAAGGCGTAGAGTCCTGATAATTAAATTACCTAAAAATTGATTTAAGTCTAAAGGTGGCCTCTGGCAGCTTGTTAGACTCGGTCGACATTTTTTGCTGGTGATTGATTATGAAACAGGCCCTGTTAAATCGATTTTTACGCTATGTGCAATATGATACTCAGTCAGATGCTAGCCAGAGTGGTTGCCCTAGTACGCAGGGACAACTGGCGCTGGCCGATCAGCTTAAAGAGGAGCTGACCCAGTTAGGCTTTAGTGAAGTGGCTTTGTCGCCGACTGGATATCTGACCGCTTTAGTACCCGCTAGGGTCGAAGGGGTCCCGCCCATCGGCTTTATTGCCCACCTGGATACGGCGCCCGATTTTAGCGGCGCCAATGTGCGTCCTCAATTGGTTGAAAACTATGATGGTGGCGATATTCCACTTGGTGAGCAGCATCAGCTGTCCCCTAAGGAATTTCCCGAGTTAGATCAGTATCTAGGGCAGACACTGATCACCACTGATGGCTCGACGCTACTTGGCGCCGATGATAAAGCTGGTATCGCCGAGATAGTGACGGCTCTATCGGCCTTGATTCAAGATCCCGATAGCCAACACGGTGATATCTACCTCTGTTTCACCCCTGATGAAGAGATAGGTAGAGGGGCTGACCTATTTGATTTTGATGCCTTTAGGGCGCAGTGGGCCTATACAGTCGATGGTGGGGAGCTAGGTGGCTTGGAGTATGAAAACTTCAATGCCGCAACGGCTGTGGTGACCGCGAAAGGTAATAACTGTCATCCGGGCTCGGCCTTTGGGGTGATGGTCAATGCCCAGACGATGGCGGCGCGCTTTCACGCCAAAATGCCCCTAGGCGATACTCCCGAAAACAGTCGTGATTACGCTGGCTTTTTCCACCTTATCGAGATGAAAGGGGTGACTGAAGAGGCGCAGTTGACCTACATCATTCGCGACTTCGATCTGGATCAATTTGAGCAACGCAAGCGCTGGCTCACCGAGCGCGTAGAGGCCTGTAACGCTCAGCTTCAGCAGGGAGCCTTGACGGTTAGCATCACCGACAGTTATTACAACATGCGTGAGCAGTTAATCCCTCATCCTCATATTGTCGATATTGCCAAGCAGGCGATGCACCAGCTTAATATTACGCCAAAGATCAAGCCTATAAGAGGTGGCACTGATGGCAGTCGCCTCTCCTACATGGGGCTACCTTGTCCGAATCTGTTTACCGGCGGGCATAACTTCCATGGTAAGCATGAGTTTATCTCTCTGGAGTCCATGGTAAAGGCAACCCAAGTGATCATGGCGATCTGCCAGTTGACGGCGCAAAAGTTAAAAACCTGATGGGGTGGAGATATTGAGTTCGATGGTGTCAGTGTCGAGTAACTCCACCGGAAAACTCACCTCGAAGCAGGCGCCGCCCAGTTCACTATCGTCTTGATAGCTGATCTCGCCCTTGAGTAGGGTGACTGCGTTAAAGGCGGCGGAGAGGCCAAGCCCTGTTCCGCCTTCTGAGCGTGTGGTGGTATAGAAGGGCTCGAAGATGTGGTTGGCCGCTTCGCTGTCAACGCCCGGCCCATCATCCTGAATGCGGATGTTGAGCTGTCCCTTTTCGACTCGGGCATCGATTCTGAGCTTGCCCTGCTGGCGCCCTTTAAAGCCGTGGGCATAGGCGTTCGACAGCAGATTGGTGATGATTTGTTTAAACAGGCTGAGGTTGGTAATGATATTGAGGTCCTCATCGACCCGGTAATCGACCTCGGCTAACTTGTCGCCATAGAGGAAACGCATCGATTCGTGGTGCTCAATCAAGCCTTGTTTAACGTTGATACTGCGCTTCTCCTCCTGGCTCTGCTCTGCAGCTATGGTCTTGAATTTTTGGATCAGCGTGCTGGCGCGGGTGATATTGCTAATGATTAGCTCGCAGCTTTGTTGATACTCCTCCAAGATGGCGTTGATCTCCTCCAGAGTGGCGTTTTCGCTGTGGATCAAGCTAATCAGCTCTTCGATATGGATCAGTTGGGTGCTGGCGGCGGTGAGACAGATGCCGATGGGGGTATTGATCTCGTGTGCTACGCCTGAGACCAAGCCTCCCAGGGCCGCCATCTTCTCTTGTTCAACCAGCACCTCTTGTGCTCGCTTAAGCACTAATAGAGATTGCTCCAGCTCTTTCGTTCGCTCTTTTACCTGGCGGGCCAGCTCCTCTTTGTAGCTGCGTTCCAACTCGAGTAGGCGTTCTCGATCCGTCAAGGCTTCCTGAAGCTCCTGTTTGGAAGCCTTGATGTCATCAAAGGAGCGTCTGAGTTGTTGTTGCATCTCATTAATCGCCTTGGCGACCAGCCAAAATTCATCATTCTTATGGCTGTTTTTGACGAATACTAAGGGCTCAAACTTTCCATCCAGATTGATGTTTTGGCTGTAGTCACTGAGCTTAAGTAGGTGACGGGTAACCAAAAACCACACCAAGAAGAGGATGAAGCCGGCGACGATAAAGGTTTTGATCGCATTGGAGAGCAGTATGATGATGGCGCGATCGAGCAGTTTTTCATAGACCACCTTGAGGTCTGCCTGTACCAGCAGGGTGCCCACATCGATGTTTTCATTGCCTGAGGCGTAGATTAGCTGAAAGCGCTTCTCTATGGTGTTTTCTGGAGTAGCGGTACCTGCTTGCCAGTGTTGACCACTGTCGTCGTTAATTTCTATGTAGGTGATGTCAGGCAGCTGGATAAGGCCATCGATTTGTGTATTGATCAGGCGTTCATCGATCACCCAGATACTGGCGGCCAGCACATCCAGATTGACCTTCTCTATACTGTCAAATTGGCGCGTGATGCGATTGACATCGCTGCGATAATCATTAATTAACTGAAATCCGGTGGTCAGCAAAGTAATAAGCGAGCTAAAGAGAATGATCGACAAGGTAAGCTTTCTGCCGATAGGACTCTTGAGTAGCTGAGCGGTGAGATTTGCCATTTATCTGTGTCGCTTATCCTAAGCACCCTAAAAACGGCCGGGAATTGACGCTTGGTGCACTGTCCAAAAACCATAGCTTTAAGCATAGCCTGATTCTGATGTTCTGCTTGTCTTGTCAGTAAAAAGTGTCCCAAGGTGATGTTTGTAAAGTCATTATGTGGATTTTCTTGTTGGCATTTTACTTGCATTTGTTTGCGGTACTGCAGGTTTTTTGACACTAGGTATCAAGATGGAAAAATTAAATCTGATGCTGTTTAAACAGACGAGTCCCAAACAAGTGATCTTTAATTTGATGTTGTGGCTGACCTTAATCAGCTCTGTGTTGTTGTTTGCTCCGGCCTCATTGATGCGTACCTTGAGGTTAGACGACTTAGTGAATCAGTATGCCCACTTTATTGGTCTCGGTCTTATTGTGGGCGCGGCCTATCTGTTGACCCAGGTGGCTAACTATTTTCTCGATGAGGCGATTAAGCACCTTAAGGGGAAGCGAACAACCGAAACCATTGAGAAGAAGGTGAGATTACTCGATCCGACCGAACGCGCGCTGCTGAGGGAGTTTTTCCTACAAGGAGAAACGGTATTGACCCTGCCGGAAAGTGAGCCCGCGGTGCAGAGCCTGCTTAAGGCGAATATCTTAGAGTATATGGGTAACAAACAGCAGTATGCCATTCATGGGCCTACTGCCGATTTTAAGATTGCCATGGAGGCAAGATCTCATCTGAATCGTCAGGTGTTGCGCTTGCCACAGGGCGAACCGAATCCCGAACAGTTGCAACTGTTGATTAAGGCGAGACCGCACTTCATTCACAGTGTTGTACCGGGACGAAAGCACGCCGCTTAATACTATCTGGGTTCAGCAAAAAAAAGAGGGGGCACTAGCCCCCATTTGCATTAGAAATGTTACTTTCTCTGGACCTTGGAGTCCTATCTATTGTGGTTTCGACTTAGAAATAAACAGCCACATGAGATATGACATTATGCCAATGGTCGTGAAGATAACTATCATAGATAGCAGGCCAATGGGGTTACCAAACATTAAATCTAACCAAAATGCCATTTGAGAAATCCTCTTTCGCAGATGTTTATAACGTTGTCGAAGCTAAATTAGCGCGAATAGATATGAGAGATGCTGATCTCGATCAATGAATGTTGTCAATTTGATAATGGTTCATCTCGTTTTAGTTTGATTTTGTGAGTTGGTAGACGATTTGCCTATAGAGCGACATTGGGGAAATATTCCTTTGTTTAGGGCTGCGGATGAAAAATCGGCAGTCGGTAATAAAGGTATCGCAAAAGGCTTGCCATTAGCTAAAGCAAAGGTATAATTCCGTTCACTTACCCGAGAGGAGTGAGTATAGTCTGATTGATAATGCCGGAGTGGTGGAATTGGTAGACACGACGGATTCAAAATCCGTTTCCTTCGGGAGTGACGGTTCAAGTCCGTCCTTCGGTACCATTATCAATGATTCTCTTAGAGAGATAGTCATTTAGGCAGACAAGATGCAGATGTGGTGGAATTGGTAGACACGCTAGCTTCAGGTGCTAGTGGCTTAACGGCCGTGCGAGTTCAAGTCTCGCCATCTGTACCAACTTGTGACTGATAAGATGCAATCCCTAAGAATAGAACCTGCTTAACGCAGGTTTTTTTATGCCTAAAATTTGTCGATAGTCTCGATAGTCTCGATAGTCTCGATAGTCTCGATAGTCTCGATAGTCTCGATAGTCTCGATAGTCTCGATAGTCTCGATAAATCCTCAAAACGTCAGACCCCATCTGATCCATTTTCTCTTAAGTTTATGATTTTTAAAGTCACCATCTTTGTTCTTAGCTAGGGACCTCTTGGCAAGATATCGCCAGACACAGATTCGCTGCAGTGCGCGGTTTCAGCCGCATTATCAAGGCTGGGTTTTAGGAGAAGAGCAAGGGTTTTATAGTGCTTGGTCTCTTAGTCACTATCAGACTTGCCCCTTGCCGCCTAGGTGACAGCAAGGGGGAATTGGCGAGCTTAGCTTTGCAGTATCTTGAGCGGTAAGCCGAGTATGTCGTCACCTGTGCCAGCCAGATACCAGATGATCGCTACTAGGGCGCCGACGGTGAGCAGATACCAGATAGTAGAGAAGAGCTGGCCATATCTGTCCAGTGGTAAGAGGTGGCTTTGATGTCGACTCTTCCACTCAAATATTATCTCTAGGGTGCCGATCAGCAGCAGGAAGCCAAGCAAAGCCAGCCCCAGACTGTAGCTGATGAAGACACCAATGGCCGCGCCAGCCACACAGGCGATAAGTCCCATCAGGCTGTTCATCGAGAAGCTGATGCTCTTGAGAATATGGCCACCATCTAAGGGGAGTATCGGCAGCAAGTTGAACAGGTTGAGCAGGGCGTTGAAGGCGGCGAGCCCGGCAAACAACGGGTTGTCTGTGAGCCAATAGGCGACCAGAGCGGCAATCGACATCAGCAGACCGAAGGTGGGGCCCATGATGGAGATCACCACATCCTGCCAGCGGGTGTTAATTTTTTCATCGCTCAGCGCCAGGCCACCCATGAAGGGGATAAGGTAGATCCCCTTGGTTTTCATGCCAAAATATTTCATCGCACGGATATGGCCATACTCATGAAATACCAAGCAGGCAATGAGCGCCAGGGCAAACTGGAAGGAGAAGAGCCAGGAGTAGGCAGCCACACTGGCACCAGCCAGGACCACCTTAATCACCTTGGCACTCTTAAGCAGCTTAAAACCTAGAGAGGCCAGCCCGACCAGACTGAACTTTTGCTGCGGCTTTACTGGGACTACCGGTGTCTGGCGCTCAATATCTTTAGTGTTGCGACTGCCTTCGCTGAGGATAGTCTCTTCGCTCAATAGGCGATAGTTAAGCTTAAAGGGTTGCCAGATGAGGTCGACTTCAAGGGTCAGTGGGATCTTGTGAACCGTTTGGGTGTTGGGATCCTGGCGGCTTAATTCAAACTCATGGTTTCTTAGCCCCTGATTATCGGCGCTGGCCTCTTTGACCGACACCAGTTGGTTGTCCCAAAAGAGTTGTTGCCAGCCGGCCATTGAGCCTTCCAGTCTCAACTCTTTACCCAAACAGTCTATTCTCAGTAGTTCCATTTGTTATCCGTTATAAGTTACCGCTATCTGGCGGGGATTATGCATGTAAAGTCATGCCAAAGAAAAGAGGCCCGACAATTTTGCCAGGCCTCATTAATCGCTTGCTGCACTATGACTATTTACGATTACTGTAATCGAAACTGATCTCCTGGCCCTCGTTAACCACTATGCAGGGGCCATGTTCACGTTGGGTTCGATTAAATGCCGGACCTATATGCAGCTCGACATTGGCGAAGATATGTTTACATGCCTCGATGCGATAGGTCTGATAGTAGTTATCTACTTCCTGCTTGATGCTGTTGTACTCTTGCTCTTCGCGAGACCACTCCTGGGTGATGCGGCGCTTCTCCTCCAGCATTCCCTTTACTTGCTCAACCATGAGGGCGTCATCTTGCCATTCGGCCTTGGGGGGCAGTTTATTTAGGCTGGATTCAATATTAAGCTTGGCCACCACCATATGCTTGATCCCCTGATCCAGCTGTTTGAGCTCCTCTTTCAGCTCGCTGCACTTCATGGCGCAGAATACTTCGGTCTTAGTGCCAGCCGTGGCGCCAATGATCACCGCCTTAACGCCTTTATCCGCATTGGCAATACCTCCTACCAGATCGCCACGGCGTCCGTTGGCATCGCTGACGATAAGTTGTCCTGAGGTTCGGGAGTGGCTGTGCAGCAGTTGTTTAGTGACCAGTATATCGCCCTCGGCATCAAGCTCCGAGTACTGTACGAACTGCGCCGAAATCTGCCCTTTGGCAGAAAGTTTGGTGGAGAGTTGATCTTCCTTAAGCTGGCGGCCGATAACCCCCTTACTGACGGTGATATCCCCATCGGCGATCAGTTGCGCCGAGTCGACAAATCCCATGACAGTAATATCACCGGTGGATTTAACCACCATGCCTTCGTGCACGTCACCTGTAACCAGAATACTGCCCTTAAAGTCGACATTGCCGTAGCCGATATCCACATCTTTAATCTGCAGTACGTCGTCAACCTGCATCCCCGTCTTGGTTTCTACTGGTTGGCCAGCGACGGTGGCGATGAGTACATTGGGATCGGATTCTGGTATCACAGTCCCTGTGCCTGCGGTCAATTTGAGATCCTTACCCGCTATCGGTAATAAGGGTTCGCCCTGCACATTGTAGCCCTGTGTGCCTTCGGTGGCGGGGACTTTGATCATCAGCTTGTCATTGGGTTTGACCATGATGATCTCTCCCAGGTTGCGCATATCGACAGTGCCATCGGCGCGCTCCTGAGGTTGCAACAGACGCTCCCTCGCGAGCGGCACCTTACGTTCAACGACGGCATTGGTACCGTTGACGGCGGGCTTGCCGTGGGCGATCACTTCGCTGCAGCTTTGTCCCGGTGCAAGATTTGGTTGTTTGGCGAGTAGTGATTCTATTCTGACCTTGCTCAGCCCCATGCTGATCTGTTCACTCTTTAATGCTCTGAGAATATCTTGCAGTGTGACAGGCTTGCCGCCCCATGGGGCTGTGAGTGTCATCTCGGCGCTCATCTTGTCGTCGCTGAGATTGATGAGGAGTTCGGCGTCTTTACGCTCGGCGATCTCGAAGAAGAGTTCATATTGACCATCTTCCTGGCCGATAATCTTGTTGACTTGGGCAACTGCTTTTTCGATCACATTCTGTCGAGGACGTAGCTGACAAAATTCGGGTAGGGTGAGTAGTTCGGTGATGGCGTCCACCGTCAGTGGGCCATGGCTATTGGGAATAACTTTTAATTCGGCTTTATTTCCGTCGCTACTCAGTTCTATCAGTCCAGGATCCAGCATATTGATTTCCGCAGTTTAATTATTATTTTAGTTAGTATTCTCCCGAGTATAACAGCATAAAGTTTGACCTATGAAGCCCTATTTTATGATGAACATTAAGCACATGATTGAAATGCGACCTGGCGCGATAAAGCCGGGTAAGACCGGCTATAAATAACAGATTAGCCAATAGTTGCTAAAGTCATCACGCCTTTTGATTGGCGTAGACCTTGTACCTGTTGTTTTCGGCTGTCACATTTACCTCGTTGAAAAACTTGGCGATAGTGTCAGCGTAGGGGAGATGACGGTTGGCAACGATCTGCCAAACACCGCCGATATTGAGCTGGGCCTCGCTCTCCTGCACAAAGCGAGTCGCTATTTCTGTGGTGCTGTCCAGGCCATCGTGAAATGGTGGGTTGGAGATAATGGCATCGAACTTCCCTTGTGTTTGCGCCAAACCATCAGAGGCATAGACCTTGGCTTGCATGTCGTTGGCCTTTAGGGTGAGTTCACAGGAGGCGAGCGCCATAGCGTTGATATCGACACATTCGAGCTTAAGTGTCGGGTTGGCCTTGAGCAGCGCTGCGGTGATCACCCCTGCGCCACAGCCAAAGTCCAGTACCCGCCCCTTGAGCGCCGGCAGATGTTGCAGTAAGAGCTCAGTGCCCTCATCGAGGCGTTTCTCGCTAAAGACGCCGACCAGATTGCAGATGGTCAGTTCACCCTGAGGTGTCACTAGCGTGTAGCGCTTGACCCAATCGTTAAGCGAGATAGCCGGGGCCGCGGTTTGCAGCGAGCTGGTATAAAGCATGCAGTGGCGAGCGTTGTCGCGTTTGATGCCCGGCTCGAAATAGTCAGGCAGTTGTTTGGTGATAGAGCGTATACCACCCTTCTTTTCGCCCACAATGATCAGGTCACCGCCTGGCTGAAGATGGTTCGCCGCCAAGTTAAGCAGATAAGGCGCCAGGCTTTTCGACTTGGGGTAAAACAGCACTACCGCATCGAAAACTTGCTCTTTTGGCAGCTGGTGGCCGAAGTGACAGGATAATCGGGCATTTTCATGGCCTTTGACCTGCTGATAGTGGTTAAAATCTAGGGCTAATGTAGTGACTTTATCGGCCGTCTCCAGCAATGCCGTTGCCAATAGATCGCACTCATGATTAATGAGTAAAACGTTTTTTGATTCAAATAGTTCAATGTTTCTAAGGACAACTTGAGACGGATTAGAGAGCACGAAAACCACAAGATAATAGAGAATTTGCGGCAATTATAGCCTAAGCCCCTAGATTATCAGTAACATTTATTATGCCAGTTGGCTAAATCTTGCCTAAGCTATATTTCATTAGACAATAAATATCCTTTGTTATGTGAGATTTGCCGCATCAACAAGGTGAATGGGGATTAGAGGAGCGGAAATGCGACGAGTGTCGACATGGATGTGCTTATTGAGCTTATGTTGCGCCAACCTTTTCGCGGCTCAGGTGATTGTTAACGACTCCGTTGATGCCACAGATCTCACCCCTAAAGAGCTCAAGTTGATCTTTGCCATGCAGAAGCTGTACTGGCCCGATGGACAGAAGGTTAAGGTCTTTGTCTTACCCAGCGATTCCCCTATACATAAAGAGTTTTGTTATCAGCAGCTTGAGTTGATGCCCTATGTGCTGCGTCATCGTTGGGATCAGCTGGTATTTTCCGGGATCGGTGAGCGACCAACCACCTTAGCCTCTGAGGCAGAGATGCGTGCACGGATCGCCAAAACGCCTGGTGCTATAGGCTATGTATCGGGGAACGACGAGAGTCAAGCGATTGAGGTGAGTGAGCAGAGTCAAGGAGGACAAGATGAAGCCGAGCATTAGTAGCCTATGCCTGCTGGCACTTTTCATGGGGCCGGCGTTTGCCGATCAGTGGCAGTTAAATGGTTTCATTGGTCAGGGCTATATTAGCGCCGACGGGAGCGAATTTATTGTTGGTGAGTCCGGCGATACCTTTGATGTGACTGAGGCGGCGCTGCACCTCTCCTGGAATCCGGATGAGCACTTTCGTTTGGCTGGTGCGGCGCGTTATCGTCATTGGGGGACTTTAGATGAATCGGGCCTTGCTGCTGATTATCTGTTTGCCGAGTATAAATTTACGTTGAAACAAGGCTACCTCGGAGCTAGGGGGGGGCTGTTTAAGAGTGAGGCCGGCTTCTATACCAGCACCCGAGATGTTTCCTTTACCCGGCCAGGCATCTTGTTGCCCCAATCTGTCTATAGTGATTTTTTTCGCGATTCATTGCTGCATATCACCGGTGGTGAGCTGTTTGGCCGTCACCCTGTGTTCGATGGTTCGATTGAATGGCACTTGACCTTAGGGGATGCTCAGACCTCGGATGATTTGAATCGTAATGTTCTGGGCTCAGAGACTTATGGGGACTTCGATGCCGATGGCTACTGGGGGTCGGACATAGAGTATCAGGATGACAGTTTGCGTCTAGGGCTAACCTATTTTGATGCTAAGAGTGCTTTTGATGCTTACCAGGAAGGTCCCTTTAGCGATGGTAGCTTGCGCTCTAAACACTTGATTGTTTCGGCCCAGTATCGAGTTGACTTTCTTGAGTTTACAGCGGAATACCTGCATTTTGATCGCGACATTGACGGGGTCTTTGTTCGGCCTGGAGCAGGTACCTATGAGGTCAGAGGTTATGGGTATTATCTGGATGTACGCGGCTATCTGCCGGGCGATGTGGAACTCTTTCTCCGTTACGATCGTCAAGTGAGGGATGAGGATGATCCTGATGGCAAAGATCTGCCCGCAGGGGGCTTACCGGCTCATTTTGGCTATGCCAACGACTGGACATTAGGAGCGCGCTGGTTACCTGCAAAAGACTGGATGCTGGAGGCCGAATATCACTGGGTGCGTGGCGGTGGTTGGGTGACCCCTATTTTGCGACCTAATCCTGAGACGCAAGATAAGGATTGGTCACTGTTTGCCATTGAACTCTCCTATAAGTTCCAGTGGTGACACCATGATAGTGAACCACCCAAATCGTTTCGTGAGTATCAAATGGAAGCTGATGATAGCTGTCGTTTTGATCCTCACAGTTGTCGGTGCGGCCATCAGTACCCTGGCTTATCGACAGCTACTTAATCAGGAGAAAGTATTACTCGAAGCTCAGCGCGATAAGCTGGCCCAAAGCCTCTCTTATTCCTTAAGCACTGCGGTAGAGCATTCGCTGCAGGCGGCGATGCAGCTGGGCTTTGTCGCCAACGCGAAAGGGGATGACGGTGCCGAAGGTTATCAATTGCTGCTGAGTGAAAACTGGCCAGATGTACAGCTCTACTGGGACTTGAAAAGGTTTGGGCTCTATAGCCTGGATGGTGATCGGCTAGCTCATGCAGGCGAGCCCAACTCGGAGGATGATCTCAACTGGCTGCTAAACAGCGACATCTCTTATGAACTCTCTTCAAGAGTGGTCTGTATTGAGGAGTGTGCGATCCAGGTGTTGGTCCCCACACTGGTTAATTCCAAGCCTCATCTGTTTTTCTTTGAGTTCGCCCTGACCGAAGTGATCAGCCATTTTCGTACTGACAGATCTATTGAGCTAGCAGTGTTGGGTACACAGAAACCCGAAGCCGAGCCTGGGCCCTTATGGGGGCGTCATCTCTATAGCATCAGTAATCGCCCTAGCAGTTTCAGCTTGCTAAGTCATATGGCCGATAATTATTCCTGGCAGCAGATCTCCCTGGGCGATGAGATCTACGACTATCAAGGCAGTCGCTGGGCTGTGTGGTCTTTTCCACTGGATCAGGTGGCTAACGCGCCGACGATAGTGGTGTTGATGAATTTGGATCAGTGGCAACTCATGCTTTCTAGTTTCCAGTTGGGGTTAGTGGGGACCTTGCTGGTGGGCCTCATCTTGGCGGCTGGGCTGATGATGCTGGTCGCCTGGAAACCGGTACTTAGCTTAGCCCACCATGCCAGCCTGTTGCCCCTACTGGCGGATCATGACTTTGCCCGCGTACGTGCCAGTCTGCCGAGAAAGCCTTCTCTGTTTCCCGATGAGGTGGATCTTATTCACCAGGCCACTCGCCAGCTGGCCGACAATATGCAGGGGCTTGAAAGCGAGGTGGATGAATATACCCATGAGTTAGAGCGTTTGGCAATGCTCGATACCCTGACCGGCTTGCCCAATAAGTCGATGTTGAACCATGAGCTACAGACGGCTATCGCCTGTATCGCCAACGAGGACGACTGCGTTGTGCTGATGTTTCTGGATCTGGATGAATTTAAGCGGATCAATGACACCCTGGGCCATATCCAGGGGGATGAATTGCTCAAGATAGTCGCCGCCAGGTTAATCAATAGCGTAAGAGAGATGGATACCGTGTTTCGTCAGGGAGGCGATGAGTTTCTGATCTTGCTCAGGATGGTACGGGATGATCAGGAGGTCAGCAATGTGATCCATAGGATCTTTTCTGCCCTGCAACATCCTGTGGTGCTGGGGAGTCATAAGCTCATTGTGACCACCAGTATTGGCCTGGCCTACTGCACTTCGCCGCATATGCGAGCCGAAGAGCTAATACAACATGCGGATCTGGCAATGTATCAGGCCAAAAGTGCCGGACGCAGCAATTATCGGGTGTTCAGCGAGGAGATGCTGAATCAGGCGAACAACCGATTAATGATAGAGCAAAGCATAGAAGCGGCCATTAATGAGGAGCAACTGGTGCTTTTCCTTCAGCCTATCGTCGAACTTCGTGAGGCGAAGCTGAAAGGGTTCGAGGCGCTGATCCGCTGGTTCCATCCTGAGCGGGGGCTCATCATGCCGGGGGACTTTATTCCCGACATCGAACATAGTGAAGCGATTATTCATGTGGGTAATTATGTGATCCGCAAGGCAGCGGAGTTGATCGCTCAGTTTAAGTCAGCCGGTTGGTCTGAACTCTATATTGCCGTTAACCTGTCGGCGAAACACTTTCTCGCCCCCGATCTGCTCAACGTGGTGCGCCAAGAGGTGGATGCGCATGATATCTCGGCGCAGTCACTGGTGTTTGAGGTGACAGAGGAGAGCGTGATAGAGCAGGTGGAAAGTGCGATGGCAGCCATGGAGTCGCTTCAGTCGCTGGGGGTTAAGATTGCCATCGACGATTTTGGTACCGGCTACTCGTCACTGAGCTATCTTAAGCAGCTGCCGTTCGATCTATTGAAAATCGATCGCAGCTTTACTGCTAATGTGCTCGACGATGAGGCTGATGCTCATATCATCACCACGGTTATCGAATTGGCACACAATCTCGGCCGACAGGTGGTTGCCGAAGGCATTGAAACTCAGCCGCAGGCGCAGTATTTGAGTTGCCAGCAATGTGAGTTAGGTCAGGGCTACTACTTCTCACGCCCCATGGATGTGACTTCTGTTTTCAAGGTGCTTAGCGAAATTGAGCACACCCGCATGTGGCCAGTGAATCAAACTCCCCAGCCTAAGCTGGTCAGGCAGGGGAGCTGAATCTGTCATCTAGGCTTGATTATCGACCTGGGTGACAGGTGCTGCAGATTGACTTTCGGCGCCTTCGCTCAGTAGGTCTTTGGCTTGCTGTAGCTCACCATTTTCCTCATTTTGAGCAGGCGTTTCCTCTGTAGGCGTTACTTCTGAGGCTGGTTTTGCGGGCAATTTTACTTCTGCTTTAGGCTTGGGCATCTTAGGCAATAGGCTGATCAGTTTATTGGCGATATCTGTATTGTCCTGATGACCGGCAAAGAGCGGTGAGGCAGGCCCTGTAGCAAAGACCTGAACATCTACGCCTGTATGACCGCCCGTTGTCCAGCCCGTGTTTGATCGCTGGTCGATAAGCTTCTTGAGCTGCGTGGTCAATACTTTTTCACCCTGCATTCTGGCACTATCTAGGGTGGTGAACTCCTTAGCGCTTGGCGTAAAGCCAAGCAATTCACTCAGGCCTGTATGCCACTCGTCTTGGGTCAGAGCTTTCGCGGCGATGCGTGAAGGGCTGGCACCTATATCACGCAGTACCTGACTGTCCCAGCGGTACTCGCCCTGGGTGCCAATAGATAAGCCTCCCGTGTTGTGGTCGGCGGTGACCACCAATAAGGTGTCCTGATGCTGACGCACATATTGCTCGACCACCTCGATGGCGCTGGCAAATTCATGCATCTCGGCCATGGCGGTGGCGATATCGTTGTTGTGACCCGCCCAATCGATCAGGCTGCCTTCAACCAGTAACACGAAGCCTTGCTCATTTTGCGAGAGAAGTTCGAGCGCCTTGGCTGTCATGGTGCTCAACCGTCTGGCTTCAGGCTCATCTATGGCCCAAGGAAGTTGTACATCGGCAAATAGCCCCATAACCTTAGGTTGGGTCACACCATCTAGCAGCGCGGCATCTTTAAGCACCTGATAACCTTTGGCCTCGAACTGCTTGATCAGCTTGTCGGAGAAATAGCGCTGACCGCCGCCGAGCATGACATCGGCATCAGTGTTCAGATAGCTTTCTGCCAGAGCCTCGTAATTACGGCGGCTCTCGTTATGGCTTAAAAAGGCGGCTGGGGTCGCGTGGTTGATCTGGCTGGTCACGGCAACCCCTGTACTCATGCCACGTTTTTTCGCCAGTTCCATTAGGGTTGGTACTGGACGTTTGTCGGTATCGACCGAGACGGCGCCATTGTAGGTCTTAACCCCGGTTGCCAGGGCCGTGGCGGCGGCCGCCGAATCGGTGACATAGCCGCTGACTGGTGCCGGATAGGTGCTGGCGTTGCCAACCAGCAAACGGTCAAATACCGTCTGCTCTATCTCCTGAGTATTGGGATTGTCTTGATAGTAACGATAGGCGCTGACGTAGGCGGGCCCCATACCGTCACCAACCATGATCACGATATTCTTGGGACGGCTCGGCGCCGACTGCGGGCCCAGCAGACTATCGGCCCAGAGACTGCCGGAAAGCAGCGCGGCCGATAGTGAAACTAGGCTGAGTAAACGGGTTAACTTCATTTGGTCTCCAGTTTAACGGGCGACACGCGCTTCGATGGCATCCATCAACATGCCGGTGATATCCACATCGAAGGCGGCCTCGATCTCTTTAATACAGGTCGGGCTGGTCACGTTGATCTCTGTGAGCTTGTCGCCTATCACATCAAGGCCGACGAAGATCAGTCCGCGCTTTTTCAGCTCTGGGCCTATAGCGTTGGCAATGGCCCAGTCACTGTCAGACAAAGGCTGAGCCACACCACGACCGCCGGCGGCCAGGTTGCCCCGTGTTTCCCCTTTTTGTGGGATGCGCGCCAGGCTGTATGGCACAGGTACGCCATCGACCACCAAAATACGCTTGTCGCCGGCAGTGATGTCGGGAATAAAGGCCTGGGCCATGGCATATTGCTGGCCATGATTGGTGAGAGTTTCGATGATCACCCCAAGGTTAGGATCTTGCGCCTTGACTCTAAAGATAGAGCTGCCGCCCATGCCATCTAAGGGTTTTAAGATGATGTCGCCTTTCTCTTGATAGAAAGCGCGAATGCGCTGGGCATCGCGGGTCACCAGAGTGTCAGGGGTAAATTCACTGAACCAGGCGGTAAACAGCTTTTCGTTGGCGTCACGCAGGCTTTGGGGCTTGTTGACGATCAGCGTGCCTTGCTCTTCGGCACGTTCCAGCATATAGGTGGCGTAAACGAATTCGGTATCGAATGGCGGGTCTTTACGCATCAAGATCACATCAAGTTCGGCCAGTGGTGTATCCACGGCCTCTTCGAGTTGATACCAGCTTTGGGGATCTTGTTGCACGCTGAGTCGACGCATATTGCCCATGGCCACACCGTTTACCATGGCCAGATCTTGCATCTCCATATAGTAAAGTTCGTAGCCCCGCGACTGCGCCGCCATCAGCATGGCGAAGCTGGAGTCTTTCTTGATGTTGATGTCGCTGATGGGATCCATCACTATGCCAAGCTTAATCATCTCATCTTTCCTTATGGTTAATGCGAAGGGAGCCGGGTCTTTAGCCCAGATCGCCAAATTTCAGTTGTATTGCGCTTATCGCCGTTAAGGCCGCAGTCTCGGTGCGCAGTACGCGCGGCCCAAGCAAGACATCGGTAAAGGCGAAGTTTTCAGTCATCGCGATCTCCTGTGGCGACAAGCCGCCTTCTGGGCCGATCAACAGGCGTACCCTGTCTGTTTCCATCGACAAGCCCTGGATGCCGTGGGCCGCTCTGGGATGCAGATTCAGTTTTAGCGCCTGGGTCGGCTCTGCACACCAATCGGCCAAATGCATGGCGGGCCTGACCTGAGGCACTGTGCTACGTCCAGATTGTTCGCAGGCACTGATCACTATCTTCTGCCACTGCTGGATCTTCTTTTCCAGTCGCTCGCCGGTTAGCTTCACGCCGCAGCGCTCAGAGAACAACGGGGTAATGGTATTGACCCCCAGTTCTACCGATTTCTGCAGAGTAAAGTCCATGCGATCGCCGCGAGAGATCACCTGACCCAGATGCAAGTTTAGGGGAGACTCATTGTCGTTAATCGCCTTTGAGAGGACCCGCACTTCGACGTTTTTCTTGCTGGCAGCGACGATCTCGGTCAAATAGTTGTGGCCATCGCCATTAAAGAGTTCGAGCTGCTCGCCTTCGCCCATGCGCAGCACACGGCCGACGTGGCCGGCAGCTTCATCGTCCAGCATCAGGGTTTGTTGGCAATCATAGTCACCTGGCTGATAGATCCTTGGAATTCTCATGCTCTACTCCGCGATACTTTGGGTATTTGTCAGTTTTTGGCACTGGGCCTGGACAAAGGGGTTGTGATTACCCTGCTTGGCCGCGATGGCCTGGTCTCTTCGGCATTCAATAGTATCAACTGGATAGCTTTTATCCCATGCCTGAAATAGTTTTAACTGACTTTTGGCGATCTTAAGGTCATAGGCCTGCTGCATATAGAGATAGGTGCGTGCTATCTGGCCTCGGGTATGGCTGGGGGGCTCCACCTTTCTGCCTTTGAAATCTACCACCATGGCGCATTGACCATATTGCTGCGGCTTAGCATTCCATTGACTGAAGCGGTAGTTGCTGCGATCGCCGTTGACCTCGCCGATGGCGGGCACCAGGTTATGCAGGTCGCTCTCCATCTTCTTAAACTGTTTATCTGTCCTGCCGCAGTTTTTACGGCCACCTTGTTGCCAGCATTGGCGCTGATGACCAAACTCCCATGCTGGAACGATATGTTCCCACTCGATACGACTGGCGCGCTTCTCCTGTTTACGTACCTGATAGCCGCAGCCCTGAAAATTGGGTTGCCAAAGCTTGCCAGATATTTGTATATCACAGCCGCAATAGAAGCTCTTGCCTGGTAGCTCTTGGCTGTAGATGTTGCGGGCGACCTGTTTGGCCTGGTTAAAGCTACTGGGGTGAGAGGCGAGGGCGCCTGTAGAAAGGCCGAGCGCCAGCAGCGCTAAAACGCCACGCAGCAGCGGCCTCACACCAAAAGAGGTAGTAAGCACATTAATTCCCTAAATAAAGCATAAACGTTCGCCGCCTATCTCTGCCTGGCTCTATGGTTGGCTGGCTTGGTGGCGACGATGCTATTCGGTGTCTGCACCGATATCGATGCCGATTCTACGGGAATCGACTCAGATCAGGCAAGTTAAGCTGGATTCATTATGACTCGCCCTGCACTCGGCTGAGCGTTTCGTTACAGCGGCGACAGCGATATTGGGTCTGCTGGCGCTGTACCTTATTGTGTCGCCGAATGGAAAGTGGCACTACGCCGCACTGGCAACGGTAGTTGTAGGTTTTACCCGCGACCGAGTCGGTATTCAAGCTGTGGGTGGTACTGGGGGACAGGCCATAAAGTTTGACCATCAATGCCTGCCACTCCTTGCCGTGAGGCTTTACCCGACCATAGAGCTGATAGGCGAGCAGGTGGCAGATCTCATGGGGCACGACCTGTTGGATAAAGACCTGAGGGTTTTCCGCGAGTAAGACAGGGTTAAACCTGAGTTTGTTGATCTGCAGATGGGCGGTTCCTGCGCTCTTGCCTCTAAGTTTAAAGTTGATCTCTGGGCGGGGAAAGCGGCGGCCAAGTTGTGTTTCAGCCAGCAGGTAACAATCTTCTACCGTCTCAACTATCGCCTGTTGATCGCTATTCAGCGCATCTTGGGAGACAGTCTTTTTATGGCGGGGTTGGGCAAACAGGGATTGAAGTGGTCGAAACATACTCGGGTCAAGGTTATTGGCGCCCGCCGGGTTAGCGGGCGTCTTTAAGGCTTGCCATTATAGCCGCGTCGCAGCGGCTTTGACCATCTCCTTGACCTGTTCCACTATCGCCATCTCAGTATCTGCCTCATAGGCTTTCACCTTTGGGGTGTGAATATGACCGACCTTGATAGGGCTGTTAAAACGTTGGCCGAGCAGTACGGCGCGATAGGAGATCTCATTCGAGAGGTAGCCACCGCCCGAACCATTGACCGAGGTGGCATTTTGCAACTCGGCCAGTGAGCTGGCGTCAAACTCACCCCGTGATAGGGTGGTGACTGTGTGGTTGTCATTGATCTTCCATCTGCCCTTGACCGATTGCATGGCATCAACCGGCAGCGAGAATTCAACGAATTCAGGACCATAGAGGGGCTTGCCATCAAACATAGGTGCCTTTGGCGACTGGGCTGAGGCACCAGTGAGCACATTGAGGTTATCGGGCGCTGCGGCGCTGCGGTTACGGCCTGGGAAACGTTCCAGATCGAAGTCGTCTCGTCCCATACTGACGGTAAAAATGGCGTTGACGCTCTTTTCTCGATAAACCGGAGTCAGCAGGGATTCGATGATCCCTTGGTCGAAGTCGGCAAAGCGAACCGGGATCATCACGGTTTCAATTTGAGCTTTTCTGCCATCGACAGTGAATTTGTAGCCGTCTAATGCCAGAGCCGTTAATCCAGAGGGGTTGCTCTGATCTATGTTGCGATCGAGGAAGAAGGGATCGAAGCCGGTCAGCAGAATGCGGATCTGGCTGTCGTCATCGAAATGAATGTCGCTAAAACCTCGAGAGGACTTTTCAACGGCCTTGAGCAATATGCTGCGTTGCCAGTCGGCCATATTATAGGCGGGCTTTGATTTTTTAAGGGTCTTCTTCATCGCCAGTCGGCTCCAATAAAGGGGCCTGTCATCCTGACCGCCAGATTGCACATCTCTGACCGCTTGTTGCCAGAGACGTTCGCCTTGATGGGCCACCATCTTTGTCATGATGAGTTCATCTTTTTGCTGGCGATACTTTTCATCTAAGTTATCGACCAGGGCTTGATAGCGATTGACGACATCGGGTATGGCCTGTGTTGCCTTGGGCAGGCGTAGCTCCTCAAGATCCAGGCTGGCGAAGGCGCTGCTACTCAGTAAGCTGGTCATCGCCAGGGCTATGGCTGTTTTACGCATGACATGGTTCCTTTGCAAAAACCTCTCACCCTTAACACTCGCGGTGGAGCATATTGGGCAATGATGGCTCAGGGCGGTTATCAATTTGAATTTATTATAGTCAACAACTGAGTATGCACGACATCAGGTCGCAAATAAAGACTTGAGATGGCTTGATAAAATGCCAGATTCTTGACACAAATCGCCATGAGTTTGCCCTCATGGCGGTAGCAGGAGTTGTTAGACTTGCTTATAGCATTTAATGAAGCATCAGGTGATGCAGTGGCGATTATTTGGGGGAAGTGTCGATGACATTAGCTGCAACAAGGAAGTCTCTAAGGTGGCTTAGTTTAGCCTTTTTTATCTGGGGTGGCATCGCAGTGGCGGCAGAGCCTGGGATGATATCTGAGTCGAAAATGGTGGCTGAAGATATAAAGGTGGACCGAGAGATACAGTCAGCCTTCGACGCCTTGGGGGCGAAAGGCGTCATGGTGCTGCTGGACGATAAACAGGGCAGAGTGCTGACCAACGACCTTGCCCGAAGCCAGCATGCCTATATTCCCGCCTCAACCTTTAAGATACCCCATAGTCTGTTGCTGCTTGAGGCGGGGATAGTAAAAGATGAGCATAGTCGGTTTGCCTGGGATGGGGTTAAGCGTGCTTATAGCCCTTGGAACCGTGACCATTCCTTTATTGATGCGATGAAGTATTCCGTGGTGCCCATCTATCAGAAACTGGCTTTGCAGCTGGGTGATAAACGTATGGCTCAGGGATTGGCTAAGCTCAATTATGGCAACGCCAATATTGGCGGTGGACTCGATAGCTTTTGGCTCGATGGTGAGCTGGCTATCAGCGCGCAACAGCAGGTGCAGTTTTTAAGGCGCCTCTATCACAATCAACTGCCAGTCTCCGAGCGCAGTCAGCGTATCGTTAAGACCATGATGCTCAACGAGGCCAACGGCGATTGGGTGCTAAGAGCCAAGACGGGCTATGGCGTGCGTAATGCCCAGAAACTTGGCTGGTTGGAGCGAGAGGAGAACACTTATTTCTTCGCCATGAATATGGATATCACCACAGATAAAGATCTGGCATTACGCAAGCAGGTGGTGAAGCAGCTTCTTAAGGCTAAGGGCTGGATGTGAGGGGCTTAATGGCTTAAAGGTGGTAAGGCGGAAAGCTTTCCCTGCCTTATCAGTACTATCACCTTCCGATACTAAAACTTACATCATCATAGATTGCAGCGATTCATGGCTGCTGAAACGTTTGGTGAAGAAGTCTAAAAAGACGCTGATGTTGGTGGCCAGTTGGCGGCGACTGGAATACACACCATAGACCTTAAAGGGTTCTATCGGCCACTCCTGCAGCAGTGGTACCAGGCTACCGCCTGCCAGCTCATTCTTACACACAGAGTTGGACAACATGGCGATACCAAAATCGTCCAATACCAGTTGTTTCACCATGATGGCGCTGTTCACCCTAACCTTACGTTTAAAGTTGACCATGGTTTTGCGCTCCCCCTTGCCCAAGGGCCAGATGGGCGCAGAGCGCGAGGTTCCCAGCAAGATACCGCTGTGCTCACTTAACTCCTGAGGCGTTGCAGGGGTGCCGTTGGCCTTTAAGTAGCCAGGGCTAGCCACCAATATAGGTTGGCGCTCCAGTAGTAGACGGGCGACCAGATCAGAGGATTGCAGCGGGCCATACTTAATGGCGATATCATAACCTTCACCGACCAAGCCCACATCGTTATCGGTAAACTGGACGTCGAGGTCCACGTTGGGATAGAGGCGCATAAAGCTGCTACAGAGGTTGGCTATCAGCTCCTGGCTGAAGGAAACTGGAATGGCGATACGCAGTGAGCCTGAGACGTCGTTGTGAGTATTTTCAATGGTTGCCTTGGCAGCCTCGATTTCATCGCTAATACTACTGCAGTGCTGATAAAAAAGCGCACCAACCTGAGTCAGGCTAAGATTACGGGTGTCACGCTGTAACAGGCGCACACCGAGCTGCTCTTCGAGCTGAGCCACCTTACGACTTATGGTTGATTTTGGCATGCCCGTATTACGAGCTGCCTGGGAGAACCCCTTGGCGCGAACGACGGCAGCAAAGAGCATCATACCGTTTAAATCTGGCATTATTTATCACTGTCTCAAATATGGAACAAAGCGTCTAAGCCAGTTTAATAGCATTTGACCCTATAACAAAGCTATATTTATTGGCTAAAAATTTTAGAGGCTAAAGCAGAGGATCTATTGATGACCAGCAACAATCAGCCCACAAACACGACTCAGGTTCAAACAGCCGATCCGCTTTTTCTTCAAGCCGAACATTTGGCTCAGGATTTTTCGCTGTTTCCTAAGCACAGTAAGCAAAGTCTTTCACAGCAGATAAAAGGTCTGCTTAGCGACGACGATATTCAAGCTAACTTAAAAGAGTTAGAGCAATTGGATGTTGATGGCTATGTGGCCAAAGTCATTCAGCCTACCTTAGATAAGAGCCGCCCAGGCGCTAAGCGCGTGATTGCGGATCTTAAAGGCAAGTTAATTGTCGAAAAACATATGGGGCCTTTCTATAGTGCCGAGATCGAACTGAACTTTGGATCTCGTACTCGCCGCATCGGTTTTATCGCCCAAGAGCGCACCACAAGTAACGGTGCCTGGATGCCTGAGCACCACCTGGCGGCCTGCACGGCCATTCGTCATTTTGCCGAACTTTCTATGCCTATCGTTTACCTCATCGACACACCGGGTGCCGATGCGGGTGAGATAGCCAACAGCCAAAACCAGGCGCATACTATCTCTAAGGCGATTGCCGAGAGTGCTAACGTTGACGTACCGACCGTCGGTATCGTTATCGGCGCCGGTTACTCTGGTGGTGCGATCCCATTGGCCGCAGCCAACATCCTGTTGTCGCTACGTGACGGTATTTTCAACACCATTCAGCCACAGGGTCTGCAAAGCATCGCGCGTAAGTACAACCTCTCTTGGCAGGAATGTGCTAAGTCGGTTGGTGTGTCACCAGAAGAGCTATACACCTCAGGTTGTATCGATGGCATTATCGATTTCTCACCATCTGATAAAGATGAGCGTCAGCACAACCTGCGCCGCGCCATTATCAGCAGCATCGAGGCCGTTGAGCATGCGGCGGTGCAATTTGTTCGCGAATCTAAGGATCTGCGCGAACATTACGATCGCAGTCTGAACCGTTTCCTCCATCCTTCTAAGAACCTAGAAGCGCTGGAGCATCACGCTGAGCTGTCGGTGGCTAACAACCCAACTATGCACCTTAACCTGTTTGGTAGCTCATACCGTTACCTGCGTTACCTTACGCTGCGTAGCCGTATACATTCGATCTCACAGGAACAGTATGGTCGCCTGTCTAAGGTGAGTGTGCCTGAAGGTGATCTGCTGGCGCGTATTCAGCAAGAGCAGGACAAGGTATTCCAGTCTTGGTTATCTAGCCCTGATAAGCTGGTATACGACGAAGAACTTAACAAGCTGTGGAGCAACTTTACCGCCAAGCGTGACGAAGTTTCTACCGAGCGTAACATGCTGACTCGCCTCATCTTAGGTGAGCCGAAGCAGAATTATAAGAAGGCCCGTAAGGCGCTGTTGTTCAACATCGGTTGGTCGCTGTACCACAGATGGAAGAGCAACGCCGAGAACAACTTCAAGGGGCTGATCCACTATCTTGAGAGTCTCCCAGACGAAGTCACTCAGGCAGATTGGCCTGAGCTGAACCAGCTGACGGTACTGGATGTGATCGTGCACGAAGAGCTGCGCGAGGACTTCATCTGGCAATGCTATAACATCCTGATCTTCAACGCGCTATACGACAACGTTGTGGGCAACCTTGCCTCTATTGCGAAAGAAGCCATGATGTCTAAGAGCCTGTCACGCGCCTCAGTTGACAGCCTGTTGCATGACTCAATCGACCGCGCTATCTCTAAGCAAGATACCGCCAACGATAAGAACAAGTTCTATAAGTGGCTGAAGTACTTCATGTCTCAGTCTAACCGCGCCGATCTGCTAACCAAAACCGAGCAGTGGAAGAGTGTTGGTTTCCCTCAGCTTAACGACTCTCTGTTCGTTATCCTGACTTACTTCTTTGAGCGTCTGCTGCCTGAATACTTCGCTAGCGAAGAGGAGAGCAGCGAGTACACGGGTGCCATCAACCCGGTTCGTATCGGTCGTCGTAAAGACTTCTGGAACCGTTTGACCATGGGTTATCAGGATCTATTGATCCAGAAGGTACTGCGTGACGAGAAACGCGCCGGTAAGATGAGCTGGGAAAATGTGATTGCCAAGTTCTTTAGCGAGTTTGAAGAGCTAAACGGCGACAAGATGTCGGCTAACCTGCTGAACTTCCCTGGCTTCCGTCTCTCTATCGAAGACGCGCTAGACAAGGGTATCCGTCCTTGCGGTCTGATCACTGGTACTGCTGATTTCGAGTATCAGGGACAAACCATGCGCGTCGGTGTGGCCGTGTCTAACACTGCCTTCCAGGCCGGTGCCTTCGATATGGCCTCTGCCGAGAAGTTCTCTGCGCTCTTGATCGAGTGTGCTAAGCGTAAGCTGCCTGTGATCTGCTTTATCAGCTCAGGTGGTATGCAGACTAAAGAAGGTGCTGCGGCGCTCTTCTCTATGGCGGTAGTAAACGATCGTATTACCCGTTTCGTTCGTGATAACGAATTGCCGGTATTGATGTTTGGTTTCGGTGACTGTACTGGTGGTGCACAGGCAAGCTTCGTGACTCACCCGTTAGTACAGACTTACTACTTCTCTGGCACCAACATGCCGTTCGCGGGTCAGATGGTTGTCCCTGCGTATCTGCCGTCTACTTCTACCCTGTCGAACTATCTGTCTAAGGTTCCTGGCGCCATGAACGCCCTGGTCACCAACCCATTTAGCGACACTATCGACGATCAGCTAAGCAGTATCGATCCGCTGATGCCTAAGCCAACGGCTAAGGTTGTTGATGTGATTGGTAACGCCATTTCGACCCTAGTGCCAGAGATGTTGATCACCGAGGAAGAGCTGGTACAGGACGATCCGCGTCAGCTGATGAAGCCGATTGACAAGGTTCTGGTGCACGCTCGTGGTTGTACTGCGGTGAAACTGATCCGCAAGGCTCACGACAATAACATCAAGGTGGTACTGGTAGCGTCAGATCCTGACATGACCTCAGTACCGGCCGACATGCTTAACGAAAACGACAAGCTGGTCTGTATCGGTGGTAACACCTCAGACGAGAGTTACCTCAACGCCTACTCGGTATTGAAGGTTGCCGAATATGAGCAGGTCGACGCGCTGCACCCAGGTATCGGCTTCCTGTCGGAAAGCCCGCAGTTTGCGGCTCTGTGTGTGAATAACGGCGTTAACTTCGTTGGTCCTAGCGTACACAGCATGACCACCATGGGTAACAAGTCGAATGCGATTAAGACGTCGCAGGCGCAAAATGTACCTGTGGTACCAGGTAGCCACGGTATTCTGACTAACGCCGAGCAGGCGGTGAACGTGGCCAACGAAATCGGCTACCCAGTGCTGCTTAAAGCGGTACAAGGTGGCGGCGGTAAGGGGATCCAGGTTGTTCAACGTCCAGAAGATATGATCTCTTTGTTCCAGAAGACCTCTACCGAAGCGGCTGCGGCCTTTGGTAACGGTGACCTCTACCTAGAGAAGTATGTGACCTCACTGCGTCATATCGAAGTTCAGTTGCTGCGTGACAAGTTTGGTAATACTAAGGTACTGGGTCTGCGTGACTGTTCGGTGCAGCGTAACAACCAGAAGGTGATCGAAGAGTCTGGCTCAACCATGCTGCCTGAAGAGCTGAAGCAGAAGGTGATGGAATACACCCGCGCCCTCGGTGACGCCACAGACTACATGGGTGCAGGTACCGTAGAGTTCATCTACAACCTGGATGCCAACGAAGTCTACTTCATGGAGATGAACACACGTCTGCAGGTTGAACACCCTGTGACCGAGGCGACCTCAGGTATCGATATCGTGAGCGCTGGCTTCGACATCGCCGCAGGCCGCTCTATCGAACATCTCGAGCCACAAGAGATTGGCTATGCCATCGAAGTACGTGTGACCGCCGAGAAGGCCGCGCTGGATAGCAATGGTGTACTGCAGTTGCTACCGCATCCTGGCGTTATCACTGAGTGTGTGATCCCAGAGCGTGACGATATCGAGATCATCTCGATTGCCGGTGAAGGCAAAGAGGTTTCACCATACTACGATAGCCTGATCGCACAGATCATCTGCCGTGGTGAAAGCCGTGAAGATGTGATCAACAAGCTGCATGATTACTTGGCTAATCAGGTAGTGATCAAAGGTATTGCGACTAACATTCCATTGTTAACTCGTATCCTGAAAGATGGCACCTTTAACGAAGGCGTGTACGACACTAACTATCTGCCACGCTTCATGGCTGAGCTGGATATTCCTGCGCTGATCGCCGAGATGGAAGCCGCCGCCGAGACTGTGGGCGTCGATACCGAGTCGCTGCGTGTGGGCGAGAGTAACGAGCTTAAGGTACTGGCTCAAGGTGCGGGTATCTTCTATACCTCACCAGCGCCAGGTGAAGCTGACTTCGTGAAGGAAGGTGACATAGTGACTGTGGATCAGACACTGGCACTGACCGAAGCGATGAAGATGTTCTCTCAGGTGACACTGGCTGGCTTCAACCGCCAAGGCGCCGTGCTCTACCCAGAGGACAAGCAGTATCGCATCGAGCGTATCCTGAACAGCAATGGTCAGCAGGTTTCGCAGGGTGAACTCCTCTTCGTAGTCTCTCCTGTCTAACTAGCCTGATTGAATCTCAATACCCGCCTAATGGCGGGTATTTTTTTGCCTGTAATTTAGATTACTTGCTGTCACTTGCCAGTGCCCACTTGAGTAGTAGCGGGCCGGCCAAAGTGGTGATGGCGATAATCAGCACCAGCTCGGTGAATAGCTTAGGGGAGATGACCCCCATCTGCAGCCCCATCTCGGCAAATACCAGTCCTACCTCGCCTCTGGGAACCATCGCACTACCAACAATCGCCTTGCTGCGCAGCGAGCCGGGTACATTGAACCCTGCTATAGCCTTGGTCGCTATAGCCAATAGTGACAACATCAGTAGGGTTAACATTCCTGACCAGCCCAGGTCTATCTGACTGAGATCTAAGCTGATCCCCACGTAGACGAAGAAAATCGGCGCGAAGATATCCACTAAGGGTTTAGATTCGACCTCCATCTCGTGGGTGAAGGAGAAGGGGTTTTTTAGGTAGCGATTAAGTGGTGAGATAAACTGACGACTCAGTGCCAGGCCGACCACGAAGCCGCCGAGTAGTGCAGGGGCGTGCAGGGCATGTGCCAGCCAGGCAAACAGACAGATGAGGATCATGGTGATGATCGCCTCATAGCCGGTTTCCTCCTCTCTCGGTTTTACGGCGCGAAACAGATACAGGAGTAAGCGTGCCAAGGGGGGAGCCAGAAACAGAAAGGCGCCGATTTTGAGGATCAACAAGCCGCTGGGAATAAGCCCCACCTCGCCTGAACTGGCGAAATTAAACAGCAGGCTGAGCAATATCACACCAGCAATGTCATCGATCACCGCTGCACCCAAAATGATATGACCTTCCCGGCTCTGGGAACGCTTTGCTTGGGCCATCACCCGCATCGAGACTCCGATACTGGTGGCGGTGATCGCGCAGCCCAGATAAAGGGCGGTAAAGCCAGGAAGCTCCAGATAGGCAAGACTGACCCAGCCGATAACGATTGCCGGTATGGCGATCCCCAATAGGGCGACGCCGACGGCGCTGCTACCGGCTTGGAAGAGACGTTTGACCGAGGTTTCGCAGCCAATAGAGAAGAGCAGCAAGATCACGCCGAGTTCTGCCATAACGGCCAGGGTCTCGTGGGGGGCAATCCAGCCCAGTAAGCTGGGACCGACAAGGATACCGGCGGTGATCTCGCCGACGACGGCGGGCAGTTGCAGCCGCTTAAAGGCCTCGCCCAGTAGGCGACCGAAGAGCAGAATTAAAAACAGGGACAAGACGAAGTTATCTATGGCCATGGCAGGCTCGACTCCCTGAAAAGGGTGATAATGTGATCTTGGTCATTTTGATGACCGAGATCAAGGCGCAAGCTGTACAGTGTGACTAAGCTCAAATGAAGACTCACCGACAGGAGGTAGCCATGGACAAGGTATTTATTATTTCCCAGAAAGCCGAGGAACAAGCTGATGCGATTGAAAAGGGGATCGCCTTGGCCAAGGGGCTTGAGAAGGAGGCTGAGGTGTTTGCCTACAGCTATGAATCCTTCGCGGGTAAGGAACACTATAACCCCAGGTTGGGTGCCGCTGCCAAGGTAGCGTTGATGAGTCAGCGCAGCGATGAGATCGCCGCTAAGCTTAAGGCGCTTAAGGCAGACGATGTGGCGGTGCATAGTGTCTGGACTAAAGATCTGTTTGAGCATGCCTGTCATCACTCCATTCGTCATGGCTTCGATTTAATGGTCAAGGCAGTGCATAACAAGGAACACTACCTGCCGATGGACTGGCAATTGATCCGCCATGTTAGGATCCCCTTGATGTTGCTGTGTGATAATCCGCTACAGCGGGCAAAAACCGTGCTGATGGCGGTGGACCTGGGTAGCGATAACCCCATCAAGCAGAAGCTAAACCAGTGTGTCATTCAGCATGGTCGCCAACTGGCTGAGGCCATGGACTGTCAGTTGCATCTTGCCTACATCATCAGGGTGCCCAAGATCTTAAGAGACATGGACCTGATCGATACCCGCACTCTGGTCAAAGAGGCCTATCACAGGTATCAGGCGCAATTGGACGATATTGGCCTGCATCAGGATCATGTGCATTTCTTGGCAGGAGACCCTGATCTCTGTCTTTATGAACTCTCCTGTCGCCTCAAGGCGGCCTATCTGGTGATGGGTGCCCGTCAGCGTAAGGGCCTGATGGGCATGGTTATCGGTAACACCGCCGAGGCCATGTTGAACCGCATTCGCAGCAATGTGCTGATCATTCCAGCTGACGATCAGCTTCTGCCTGCCTAAGTTTGAGCTTATGCTGCTGACGCCAGAGACGCTTGTGAAATTCATCGATGAACAGCAGCGTCAATGCCGCGCTCAGCAGTATCAGCCACTGTCCTAGCCCTATGGGGCTTATTCCCAGCGCCTGGCTGAGTCCAGGCGTATAACTGGCACCTATATGTATTCCTTGCGCTAACACTATGCCAAACAGCAGCAGGGGATTGCTCAGCATTGGCATCCGTAGCAGTGAGTTACGCTCTGAGCGGCTATTGAGGGCATGTACATTCTCAAACAGCACCATCAGCATCAGGGTGAGGTTGCGAGCCTCGACCTCGCTGCTGCCCATGTTGAGTAACAGTGAAAAGAGGGCGAAGGCCACAAGCCCCATCCATAGCGCGCTAACGATTAGCCTTTCTAGCATTAGGCGGTCGAAGATAGGCTCACTGGGTTTGCGCGGTGGCTGATCTATCTCATGCCCCTCGCCGGGCTCGAAGGCCAGCGCGACATCCTGTACCCCATTGGTGACCAGATTGAGCCAGAGGATCTGCAAAGGGAACAGGGGAATAGGCAGAGCAAACAGCACGCTTAAGATAAACAGGAGCAGTTCGGCGGCGCCGGTACTGATCAGCAGATAGATCACCTTGCGGATATTGTTGTAGACGATGCGCCCCTCGATGATCCCTTTGACGATAGAGCTGAACTTGTCATCGGTAAGCACCAGATCGGCGCTCTCGCGGGCCACATCTGTACCCTTGAGGCCCATTGCTATCCCCACATGGGCGTGTTTCAGCGCTGGCGCATCATTGACCCCATCACCTGTCATGGCGACAAATTCTCCCTGACGAATCAAGGACTCAGTGATCTCCATCTTCTGCCTGGGCTGAACCCGGGCAAATACCCTGTGATTTGCGACCAGGTTATCGAACTCGGTGACACTGTGCTGCTGAGCCTGGCTTAGCTGCTGGCCTGTGATCACTCCATCTTGATCCTTGATTAGCTTGAGCTGACGCGCCAAGGCGAGTGCCGTGATCGGATGGTCGCCGGTGATCATGGCTACTTTTATCTGCGCCTGCCGACATTGTGCGACCGCGGTGATGGCGTCTTCCCGAAGGGGATCGCTCATGGCCACTAAGCCTAGAAACTCAAGCCCTTGCAGCGGTTGGTGCGGGTCGCTGACCTGGCCACTGGCCAGAGCCAATACCCGGTAGCCATGCTGAGCCAGCCAGTGGGTTTCATCATGCACTGCTTTAACTTGCTCAGGGGTTAGCTGACACATGGTCAGCAGCTTTTCCACCGCGCCCTTCACCGAGATCACCGAGGCACCATCTATCTGGTTAATGCTGGCACTGAACTGGTTTTCCGACTCATAGGCAAATAGCTTTTCTTGCGGCGCCTGTTTGGCCTTATCCATCTCGAGATTGAGCTTATAGCCCAAGGTAAGAAAGGCGAGATCTACCCCATCACCGTCGGCATGAACCTGATCCGCGTCGAAAGAGAGGTGAGCCTCGTTAGCCAATACGCCAGCGAGTGCCAAGCGGTGCAGCTCGGGGTCATGGCTGGGTGATACTGGTACGCCATGGCCATGTTTGTGCACCAGTCCTGAGGGTGACAGCCCAGTACCTGCTACGTGAAAGCGTTCGCCTGAAAGCAGGCTGATCTGGCTGATGGTCATCTCGTTGACCGTGAGGGTGCCCGTTTTATCTGAGGCGATATAGGTGCAGGAACCTAAGGACTCTACCGCAACCAATTTGCGCACAATGACATTGGCCTGAGACATACGTTTCATGCCGATAGCTAAGGCGACCGTGATGGCGGCAGGCAGTCCCTCGGGAATGGCGGATACCGCTAGTGCGACCCCAAGCAGGAATACGTGGGAGAGATCTGCGCCTCGCAGTAAGGTCAGGGCGAAGATAAGCGCGATGATCAGCAAGGTGGCGATGGCGATGATTAGGGTAAAGCGCTCGATGCGCTGCATCAAAGGGGGTTTGGCACTGCCCCCTTGGTGCACCAGGTCCGCTATCTGACCTATCTGGGTGCGAGAACCTGTGGCAACCACTTCGCCTTCGGCGCGGCCATGGGTGACTAAGGTGCCAGCAAAGGCCAGATCTGTCTTAGCCACCGCCAGTGACTCGCCGGTGAGCGCCGACTCATCCACCTTAAACTGGTTATGTTGTTCGATTTTGATATCGGCGCCAATACGATCGCCATTACTGAGCAGGACATAATCGCCGGGCACCAGGCTCTGGCTGTCGACCATCTTGGGATGACCATCGCGTATCACCTTGCTTTGGGAGGGGACCATCTCACTCAGCGCATCGGCGGCTTGCTGGGCAGAGTATTCCTGTACTGTACCTATGATGGCGTTGAGCATTAAGACGGCAAAGATAAAGATGGCGTTCAGCAGTTGGCCGAGCAGCAGACAGACGATAAAGGCCGCGAGCAGCACATAGATGAAGGCGCTCTTAAATTGGATGATAAACAGGTGTACGAAGCTGAGTCTTGCAGGTTTAGGCAGGCAATTGGGTCCATATTGCCTGAGTCGGTCATCTGCTTGTTGACTCGATAGTCCCGGCCCGGCCACAGTAACTCCTTGTGGTTTTTGCCTCAGGTGATGCTATATCTATAGCCCATCTGGCGCCGGGTTGCTGGGAATCGGGGCTTGGCTTGATAGAGATCAAATCCAAGTGAGCCAACATCTTGGCGAGATTACTCTTTTAAGGGGTGATCTTCCGGTAATTGGCGGTTGATCCATAGAATCAACTTGTGTTTCATATTGGGGCCATCTTCCTTGTCGTGTGCTAGGGGCTGGATCAATTTGTCCTTCACCAGCAGACGGTAGATGCACTCTACCTTATCTTTGGGGGAGATCCCCTTTTCAAAGTCGGCAAAGCCACGCTTCTTGGCGTAGCCAACGCCAATTTCCAGGGCCAGTTTTAACAGTTGTGCGTCGTGCTTCCCGTGTTTCATTTATTCGGCTCCATTAGCGGCGATACCCTCAAACTACCCTAGTTTCCGATGGGAACATACTGTTAGCGGCGTAAATTTGCTGTAAGTGTCATCTCTACTGCGCATCTGGCTATAATTACAACAAATTGAGCGCAATGAGGATAATGATGATCAAGGTTAGCGGCATAGATCACTTAGTATTTCGCACCACACGACTAGACGCCATGTTGCACTTTTACACTCAAGTGCTGGGCTGTCCTATCGAGCGGCAGTTGGCCGATGAGGGACTAACCCAATTAAGAGCGGGTAAGGCATTGATCGATATCGTCACCTGCGACAGTAAGCTGGGCAAACTCGGCGGTGGCCCACCGGTGCAAGATGGCCGTAATGTCGACCATATCTGTCTGCTCATCGAAGATATAGAGGAGCAGGCACTACTGGATTATCTCGCCGAGCAAGACATAGCGACGGAAGGGTTTGCCAAACGTTATGGGGCCCAAGGGTTTGGGCGCTCCCTCTATATCAATGACCCAGAGGGGAATGTGGTGGAGCTGAAGTTGGCTAAAGGGTAGTTTTCGGAGTTTTGCCTCTGGTCTGGTGGAAGTGGGTCGGAGTGTTTGAAGTCGAACCTTCATTGCATTTAATAGCCTGCGGCTCGCTTATGTGCAGAAACTGCCTCGGGACGCTTTACGTCATCCCTGACCGCTTAACGAAAACATCCCTGTTTTCGATACCCTCAGCAGCATCTACACCGGGTTATTATCTCTCTTCGATTTGGCCATATTTGATATCCGAACGTATTGGATTTGCGATTGCCTTGAGAGGCCATTGTTTAATTGAAGCTGTAAGTTGTTATTGAAGCATCTACCTGACTTAGGTACTTGGATGGGAGCTTTAAACCATAGCTTCATGGTTTATCAATTGCTTGGCAGCAGGTGCAGTGCATGGATGGGCCAAAGTCGCGATTGCAGGGATGCAAAAGAGCGACCCTTATGTGCAAACATTCTTTTGGCACGCAGCAAGTCCATATATGGATTTACGGCGTGTAGCAGATGTATCTGCATATAAGCCCACCGCAGGTGATAGGTTGCCATCAAGGTACGACCTTTAACTCATTTAATAAATGAGCATGTCGCTAAATGCTAATCTAGTTGGCGACGAAAATTGGGGCATCAATAAGTTGGCACTCTAACTCCTTATTCACACCAAACACTGTCATGCCATAGCCTTTGCAGATATATCTGCGCCCCTAGGTTACAGGGCCAATAAAGCTCAAACCTTATTCGAGGCTTGCTTTCAGGGCGGTAATTTCCTGTTTGGTCAACTCCCTCATTTCGCCTTCAGGCAAGTCGCCCAAGGTTAAGGACTCAATCGCTACGCGCTTCAGATCAACGACTTGGTAGCCAAGGGCCTGACTCATACGGCGGATCTGCCGATTAAGCCCTTGGGTCAGTATGATCTCAAACGTATCGGGTGCCAGAGGACTGAGGGTGCAGGGAAGTGTGGTGACCGACTTATAGCTGACCCCAGCCGCCATCTGCTCAAGAAAACGATTGTCGAAGGGCCTATCTAACCTGACATGATAGCGTTTCTTATGGGCAAAGCTTGGATGCATCAAGCTTTGGGTTAATTCGCCATCATTGGTCAGCAGCAGTAACCCGCGAGAATCTTTATCTAGACGTCCTACCGGATAGAGGCGTGGCTGAGGTGGCAGTATATGCAGCAAGCTGCTGGGATCTTGCGCTTGCAGGCGGCAATCTATGCCAACCGTTTTATTGAGCATCCAGTATTGCTTGGGAGCGATGGCTCCCTGTGGAATACCATCGACACAGACTGTCTGTGACGCTTGCTGGCCCGATGGGGTTGTGATCACCTCAACTTGGGTGGTGTGGTTGCCTAACTCACCGCCAATGCTGACTCTTCCATCGCGGATCAAGCGCGAGGCGGCGCGGCGAGAGCAGAGACCTGTTAAGGCGAGATACTGGGCCAGTCGCATGGGCTGACTACCCCTGGGCCGATACTTGGTTGGCTAGGTTGTCGTGGTAGCTGTGCAGAGCCAGTCGCTTGATCGTCAGGGCCAGGGTGACACACCAGATCATCACGAGATTGGTTTGTGCCCACATGGTAAAGGCGACCACGCATAGGGAACTATCATTATGGACGCAAGGAGCAAAGTCGAGCTGCTCCCAGTCGAGCATGAGTGCCAAGCCCGTTGCCGACAGCAATCCCAAACTGCTGACTAGCAAGAGAGGGGTTGAGCACAGGGATTTATGATTAACCCTGGCTGAGATTGTCAGAAAGTAGAGCAATATGGTGGCTAACAGGAAAATGGTCGAAAACAACCTGTGTTCTTTCAGGTAGTTGATAGGGTAGATACCGATTAAGATGATGGTGATACCGACCACAAAGCCTGCGATGGCAATATAGTTGCCAAAATGGCCCAGCTTGAGTTGTCGCAAGCCGTACATAGAGAGCAAGATGCAGGAACCTGCCAAGATCAGCCCCATGTTGAAGATGTATGCCAGCGGTGACTCGGAGTAGTTACCTAAAAAATCGGGTCGCTGATTAAATGCCTCTATGCCAATAAGCTGAAATTGGGCAAATAGTGAGATAGAGATCCCCAGGGCAGAGATGAGCGCCCCGGCTAAGATGGTAAAGACCACCATGCGTTGCAGATCATAATTAATGGGTTGGTGTAGGGCCATTGTTATGCCATTTATTGTTATTTTAAATATAAAAAAGGAGCACCTCAGTACTCCTTTCTGTTTTGACCTTAGGGCTAAGTATAGCGCTTAACCATTTCGAGCCGGTCAACAATTATCTCCCTATGACCACAGTTTAAGTGAAAGCCCCACTTTGTGAAACTGCTAAGGTGAAGATAGTCACCTTTTGAAGCGGCACTCAGGGTTGCCACTTTGCTTAGTGACTACTTAGTAACAACTTAGTGACGACGCCTCAGAATAACGATAGCCACTGCCACTATAGCCAAAATCATACAGTACCAGGCATGGGCGACAGCCTGCAGTGGACTAAGGCTAAAGATTGAAGCGACTAAGAGCGCCTGGGCACCGTAGGGGATAAGCCCCTGAATGATGCAGGAAAAGATATCTAAGATACTGGCGGCGCGCTTAGGAGTCACCTGATGTTTTTGAGCCAGATCTTTGGCGATATCGCCAGTAACCACGATAGATACCGTATTGTTGGCCACACAAGTGTTGGTTAGGGCCACGATACCCGCCATACCCAGTTCAGAGGCTCGGGTAGAGGCTTCGCCTTTGGCACTTGAAAAGCGAACGATCAGCTTCTCTATCTGTTTACTGACAAAAGCCAGACCACCCTGCTGCTGCATCAGGGCTGCAAGGCCGCCGACCAGCATAGAGAGGATGAAGATCTCCTGCATGTTGGTAAAGCCGGCGTAGATATCTTGGCCAAACTGGATTGGGCCATAATCTAGAGTCGCCCAACCTGTGACGCCAGCGAGCAGAATACCTACCGTCAGTACGACGAACACATTTAGCCCCGCAACTGCCAACACTAAGATGGTGAGGTAGGGGATAACTTTAATAAAGTCTATCTGTTGTGGCGCGACTTCGGCCTGCCCCTGACCCACTAAGGTAAAGACCACCAGGGTGATCAGCGAGGCTGGAATGGCGAAGATTAGGTTTTCTCTGAATTTGTCTTTCATTTCGCAGCCCTGGGTACGGGTTGCGGCAATAGTGGTGTCTGAGATGATCGATAAGTTATCACCAAAAAGGGCACCAGAGAGCACGGCACCAGCCATAATCGCAAGATCGATCTGAGCTTCTTCGGCCACGCCCAAGGCGATAGGGGCAACGGCAGCAATGGTTCCCATAGAGGTACCCATTGCAGTGGCGATGAAGGCGGCAATCACAAAGAAGCCTGGCAGCAAGAGACTAGAAGGAACTAAGGAGAGTCCTAGTGCTACGGTCGCATCGACACCGCCTGTGGCTTTAGCTACAGAGGCGAAGGCGCCCGCTAGCAGATAGATGAGGCACATGGCGATAATGTTGGAATGGCCGATGCCAGCAATAAAGGTTTCTATGCTTTGGTTAAGCTTCTGCTTGGAGATGAGCAGTGCCAGAATGATAGCGGGTAAGATGGCGACAACGCTAGGTAGCTGATAGAATGCAAAGTCTACACCCTGGCTTTGAAAGTAAACGCCGACGCCGATAAACAGGGCCAGAAACAGAAATAGTGGCAACAAGGCAATAAAAGATGCCTTAGGTGCTGCAGTGGATTGGGCATGTGTTGGTGTAGTCAAAACTCTTCTCTCTTATCGCTAGACGTCTTACTCATAGACGTGTCGTTAAAACCGGATGTTTCCCTCTGGTTCCCATGCCCTCCTAGCTGGAACATCTCGCTAGCTGCGAAATGGATCATCTCAATAGGTGAGAGGATATGAGATCGAAAGACGTCTGTCAATTTAGACGTCTAGATGTTTTTACTGCTAAATGTTTGGTTGCTGTTAAATGCTTTAATGTATTTGTTAACAACTAAGTAGGGCTCTTGCTTAACTTGCCTAGCTTAAGTCGAGAGATCAAATTCTTTATCGTGTTAAAACTGCCACTTAGTGATGACTCATGCTAGGCTTGCGCCCATGTCTATTAGGGTGGAAATTGAGAAGAATGAAATTAATTGAGGTGAATAAGGTTCGATATCGCCAACATTTAAACCGTGTGATTGCGGTATTTATCGCCAGTTTGGCACTCTTGTCTTTGGTATTTGGCCAGCTGTTGATTGCACTTTTTGGTCATCAGGAGGTGGTGAGTGGCGAGTCGACCGGTAACCTGCACCTAAATTTTTTCGGTGTGTTGCTCGCATTTGCACTGTGCGCCGGAGGGCTGTATTCACAGCGTCATCGCGACTATTTTTGTGAGATCTATTATGTGTCACGTCTCAAGGCGTTACAAAACCGTATCTATCGAAAATATAAGGCGATAAAACAGGCGAGCGAGGCTAATGATCCCTCTGCGCTCACCCTATTACTCTTCTATTTTACCAGCCAGAAGCTGGTCTATCTGTTGGATGACAATACCCTGACTCTTAACGAGGTCGATAAGGAGCTTGATGGCATTAAGCAGCGTATCGAAACCTTGGGGCTAGAGATTACAGTGCAAGATTTCAATGAGTCGCTGCTGGAGAAGTTTTAGCCCATCTATTCGCCCTAGCCTCGTTGCCCATCCAGGCCAAATACCTCATTGAAGGCCTGGGTGAGTAGCTCTACCTTGGCGCTCTCCCGTGCCGACTGCTTAACGACCATCGACAGATTAAATCGATAGCTGGCCGCCTCGCCATGAATGATCTTTATCTGTTTGGTCTTTAGTTCTTGTTGGATATAACTCAGGGGCAGATAACCTATATAGCATCCCGATAAAATTAAGGTTTTACGAGTATCAAACTGATACGCTTTGGCCGATAGGTTTAGCCGCTTTAACTGCTCTCTGCCTTCGGGGTCGATATCTACCCCAGGATGGATAGAGGGGGTCTTGGCCAGCATTTCGGCGCTGATCTCCTCGTCGCTGAGGTGAAAGTAGGGGTGCTTGGCGCTGCAACAGAGGTAGATTGGCTCGCTGAAGATGGTTTGGTAGTTGAGTCCCTGGATCTGTTGATAGCTGGGTAACAAGCCTACGTGGGCCTTATCCTGTAGCAGGGATTTTTCTATCTGGTGCAGCGCCTCGCCGTCTAAGATTAGATGTAACTGGGGTTGACGCTCATGAATGTAGGCGATCACCTCGGCGAGTTTCTGTTGCATGCCATGGTCTAATTGGTCGGCGCAAAGGATCACCAGTTCGCCGATTAACTCCTCTCCTAAATTATTAACAAACATAGAAAAGTCGTTGAGGGAATCGAAGAGTTCGATACAGGCATGATACACAGCTTGCCCCGCCTCCGTGAGGGCGAAACCACCTCGTCCCCGGCTACAGAGCTTAAGCTTCATGCGACTCTCGAGGTTAGACATATGTACGCTGATGGTGGAGCGGGTGACTCCGAGTTCGTTCTCTGCCGCGGCAAAGCCACCGTGCTCGACAACAGTGCGAAAGATACGTAGCAGACGCAGATCGTACTCGGTAATGGCTTTGGGGATGATGGACTGTTTGCTCATAAGTTTTACAGCCTTAAAACTTTGCGTTGAATATTTGGTATTTAACCTGAGTTACTTTTGCTATTCAATAGGGAAATGAGCGCTTATCGGCTTACCCTTTTCGATTCGGACTATTTACGCAGGAAATTGTTATGCAGGGAATTAAAGATACTCAGTTAATCAAGCTCGCCTCTTATATTGATGGCCAATGGAGATCGAGTGACCAGCAGTTCGACGTGGTGAACCCGGCCACTCAGCAAGTGATCGCCCAGGTGAGCGATGCTAGCTGCCAAGATACCGAGGCCGCTATTCTGGCTGCCAAGCGGGCATTGCCGGACTGGTCTAAACGTTCGGCGAACGAGCGCGCCGCCTTGATGCGTAAATGGTTTAACCTGATGATGGAGCATCAAGAAGATCTGGGTCGCCTGTTAACGCTGGAGCAGGGTAAGCCACTGGCGGAGGCTAAGGGGGAGATCGCCTATGGCGCCGCCTTTATCGACTGGTTTGCCGAGGAGGGCAAGCGTGTCTACGGCGATACCATTCCGGCTCCCGCCAATGACAAGCGTATCTTAGTGCTAAAACAGCCTGTGGGCGTGGTGGCCTCTATTACGCCCTGGAATTTCCCGAACGCCATGATCGCCCGTAAGGCGGCTGCAGCGCTCGGGGCTGGCTGTACCTTTGTGGCGCGTCCGTCACCGCTCACCCCTTTGTCTGCTTTGGCGATGGCCGAGTTGGCCGAGCGTGCGGGTATCCCTGCCGGGGTATTTAACATTGTTGTGGGTGAAGATGCCGTGGGCATGGGCAAGGTGCTGACTCAGCATCCCGATGTGGCCAAGTTTACCTTCACCGGCTCTACTGCTGTGGGCAAGATCTTGCTGGCTCAGTGCGCGACCAGCGTGAAGAAGGTCTCCATGGAGCTGGGGGGCAATGCGCCCTTTATCGTGTTTGATGATGCCGACATCGACGCCGCGGTGCAGGGCGCCTTGATCTCCAAGTATCGCAACGCGGGGCAAACCTGTGTCTGTACCAACCGTATCTTTGTGCAGAAAGGGATCGAGCAGGCCTTTACCGAAAAGTTCACCGCCGCGGTGGCGAACCTCAAGGTGGGCGATGGCCTGGGTGATGGGGTGACCGTTGGCCCTATGATCTCCAAAGATGCTGTGCAAAACGTGCTTAAGCTGGTGGATGACACCCTGGCCAGTGGCGCGAGCCTGGTCACCGGCGGTCAGCCAAGTGAACTGGGTGAAAGCTTTCTGTCGCCGGTTATCGTCACCAATGTGACTAACGAGATGCCTTTGGCCCGTAACGAGATCTTCGGTCCTGTGACGCCTATCATCAGCTTCGATAGTGAGGAGGAGGTGCTCGCCATGGCCAACGATACTGAGTATGGCCTGGCCGCCTATTTCTATGCCCGTGATATCGGCCGTATCTTCCGCGTCGCCGAGGGGCTGGAATATGGCATGGTCGGGGTCAACGAGGGGATCATCTCTAATGCCGCCGCGCCTTTTGGCGGGGTGAAGCAATCGGGTAACGGTCGCGAAGGCTCTAAGTATGGCCTGGACGATTATTTAGAAATTAAGTACCTGTGCCTTGGTGGCCTGGATAAGTAAGCATAAGGATTGAGACAATGAGTAACGCAGAATTACAGGCGCGTAAGACACAGGCTATCGCCAGAGGACAGGGCAATGCCTATCCTGTCTATGTGGAGCGAGCATCAAACGCCGAGCTATGGGATGTCGAGGGGAAGCGCTATATCGACTTCGGTACCGGGATCGCCGTGTGTAATACGGGCCACAGTCATCCTAAAGTGGTGGCGGCGGTCAAGGCGCAGCTGGATAACTTTAGCCATACCTGTGTCATGGTCAACCCTTATGAGTCGGCGGTAGCGCTGGCGGAGCAGCTTAATCAGTTAGCCCCGGGAGACAGCCAGAAGAAGACCATCTTTGTCACCACGGGCGCCGAGGCGGTGGAAAACTGTATCAAGATCGCCAGGGCCCACACCGGGCGTCGCGGTGTTATCGCCTTCAATGGTGGCTTTCATGGCCGCACTAACCTGACCATGGCGCTGACGGGCAAGATCACGCCCTATAAGCATCAGTTTGGCCCCTTTGCCGGCGATATCTTCCACGCGCCTTATCCTATGGCGCTGCATGGCGTGAGCGTTAAAGATTCCCTCAAGGCGATAGAGAACCTGTTTAAGGTGGATATTGCCCCTTGCGATGTGGCAGCCATCATTGTCGAGCCAGTGCAGGGCGAGGGTGGGTTCTATGCGGCGCCGCCTGAGTTTTTACAGGCGCTCAGAGCCTTGTGTGACAAGCACGGTATCGTGCTGGTGATGGATGAGATCCAGACTGGTTTTGGCCGTACTGGTAAGATGTTTAGCTGCGAGCACGCAGGTGTCGAGCCAGATCTGATGACTATGGCCAAAGGGATCGCTGGTGGCTTCCCTCTGGCGGCCGTGGTCGGTAAGAGCGAGATCATGGACGCGCCACTGCCGGGCGGTTTGGGCGGCACCTATGGTGGCTCGCCGGTAGGCTGCGTGGCGGCGTTGGCGGTACTCGAGGTGATGAAAGAGGAGCAGCTGGTAGAGCGTGCGGTCAAGATAGGCGACACCTTTAATCAGGCACTATGTGCCCTCAAGGAGCAATATCCTCAGATCATTGGCGAGGTGCGTAACCAAGGGGCGATGATCGCCATGGAGTTAGTGATCGATGGTGACAGTGAACAGCCAAATACTGCCTTGACCCAGGCGATTATCGCCAATGCCGCCGAGCATGGGCTGGTGCTACTGGCCTGTGGTTTCTACGGTAACGTGATCCGTTTCCTGCCGGCGCTCACCATTAGCGATGAAGTGATGGCCGAGGGGCTTGCTAAGTTCAACACTCTATTTACCTCTCTGGCGGATTAAGCTAGCAAGCGACAAGCCTATTGATGTAAAGCCTGCACCCTATGGTGCAGGCTTTTTTGTGTCTGTGTGCTGAAAATTGCCTCAAGACCTTGAATAAGCAAGTCGAAGCGCGTAAAACTGCCTGTCAGCAGAGATGTTTCATTAGGCCTGTCGGCCTCAAGCTAGGGAGCTTAGGTTTTTGGATCACTTTATTTGGAATATGGACCCAGTGATGGTCTCTTTCATGGGGCTAACCATACACTGGTACGGCGTGTTATTTGCCACGGCGATCGCCAGTGGTTTTCAGGTGATTAAGCATATTTATGTCCGTGAAGGACTCGATGTGGAGTCACTGGATAATCTTTTGATTTATTGCGTGGTGGGCATAGTGCTCGGTGCGCGCTTAGGACATGTTCTGTTTTATGATCCTGGATACTATTTTGCCCATCCGGCAAAGATCCTGGCGATCTGGGAAGGCGGACTGGCGAGCCACGGTGGTACTGTGGGTGTGGTGCTGGCCATGTACTACTACAAGCTTAAAGTGAAGCTTCCGTTTCTTTTCCTGCTTGATCGTTTGGCGATCGCAACCGGCATTTTCTGTGTCTTCGTCCGTTTAGGTAATCTGGCTAACTCAGAGATTCTCGGCGTCGCAACCGACAAGCCTTGGGGGATCATCTTTGAGCGAATCGATATGGTGCCGCGCCATCCTGCGCAGTTATATGAGGCCTTAGCTTATCTGGTTATCTTTATCACCCTGTGGCTGCTCTATCGTTATACCGAGATGAAACGCAGAGAGGGGGCGCTGGTAGGTTTGTTCCTGGCCTTAGTGTTTGGGGCGCGTTACCTGATAGAGTTTGTCAAAGTGCGCCAGGCTGAGTTTGCACTGGATTGGAGCCTCAGCGTGGGTCAGATGCTCAGTGTGCCCTTTGTGTTAGCTGGATTAACTTTGTTGGTGATGGCCTATTTGAGGCCCCCTCGAGATTTACGCTAGCATCAAGTCAAACAAAGGCTCAACTTAGGTTGGGCCTTTGTTGCTTTTGTACTTTACTAAGGGCCAAGAGATAGGTGGGCTAAGGCCGATCACTTGAGGCGGTAGATAACCTCGACGCGATCGCTGATGCTGGTTTGTGCCTCTTGATAGCTCTCGCCTATGTCTCCTTGGGCCGCGGCGTTCATCTTATACACCATGGGGCGCACAGAGCCTTGTGCCTGATAGCGTATCTCCCAGATACCATCCAGGTGCTCGCCAAATCCCTCTGCCAATGCCGCGGCTTTCTGCTGGGCATCCTTGATCGCCATCAGTCTGGCCTGCTCTATCATCTGCGCCTCTTTACTGGACTTGAAGTTGATCTGATGAATACGGTTAATCCCTTCATTGAGCGCCGTGTCTAGCAACTCGTTGAGTTGGTCTAATGCTCTTAGGGTGACAGTCACCTGACGACTGGCGCGATAACCAATCTCCTTGTTGGTGCGGGTCTCAGGATCGTATAGGTGTTGTGGTTGCAGGTTAAGGTTGGCGCTCTGAATATCGCCCCGGGCGATGCCAGCTTTGGACAAACGGTTTAGAAATTCGCTAACCGCTTTGTCTGAACCCGCCTTGGCTTTCGCTGGGGTATCAGCCTTAGTGACTACCTCGACGGTAAGCTCGGCCATGTCGGCCTTGACCACTAGTTCACTGGTGCCCACGGTTTCGATATGGGGAAAGTTAAGTTCCGCCGCGGCCGCGTCAGGCAAGGCAAGCAGGCTGGTAGTGAAAACCAGTGAGCTAAATAGTGTCGCAATCAGGGTCTTTTTCATCGAATACTCCAAACGTCAAAATAGGTAGAAATCAGTAGATAGAAATCCGTTGTTTGAACTTATAGACGATGCTGAATCTAAAAGGGGTTAAAAATTTTTATTTAAGGCGTGGCTGGATCCCAAAAGAAAAAACCTGATGATTGAGCATCCTGCCAATCACCAGGCGAAAAGCGCCTTTGGGGGAGCGCTAGAGGTGCCACCTGTAAAACACCTCTTTTAAATGGTTTTGCGATTCTGGCCCGTCGTTAGGTCTCTGGCCCTCGACTTAGGCTATTATTTATGCTGCCCTCTAACCTAAAATCGCATGCTTCCTGCAGACCACTTATTCTATTTCCATTTTGTTTTACTGCCTTCCCTAGCTATTGGCGAATCGATTTAGCTCTTGGCGAACCGATTTATCCCTGGATAAGCTTCAGCTCACGCATGAGTTGATTAAGTTGCAAAGTTAACTTGTCTATTTCGGCGCGCAGTACGCCGACACGTCCACCCTGTTGCTCACTCTGTCTGACGAGTTGATAAACTGTCTTGGTGGAAACGCCAAATTGTTTGGCGACCTCAGAGAGCAGGCAATTGTTCATTTTCACTTCGGTGACGATGCGCTCTGCCATCTTTGGTGTGATACTTTTCGCTACTGTACTCATCTGCGACTCCTTATTGATGAATTTGGGGGAAAGCGGTTGTCTGATTAGTCGACATCCCACTGGCTAACGCCGAGGTGGAAGAGGAATTGCCACTCATCAAATAGGCTGACCGTTTTTAACCAAGGTTTCATCTTCTGCTCCTTATGGACGGGTCTTTGTCTCACCGTACTGCTGGTAAAACTGCCCTGCCCAATGACTACCTATTAAGTAGTATGTAAGTTCCGTGCCAACTTTTTATTATTTAATCAAGTTTATGATATTTAATGCTATTTTGTGGTCTGCACTATTACTGGAAGATGTGATCTGGCGCACAGGGCTCACCAACTTGGTGCCAGCGTGGCTGACTTTGGTGCAGTGACGGCGAGTTGAGGCAATAGCCTTTGAGGTGAAGAGGTTGGTCGTTTAACTGAGGTGATTTACTGCTTAAATCACAAGGCAGCCTTAAGGCTGCCTTGTGATTGGGGTTAGCGTTTGGGGCGTCTGGCATTGGGCTTACCGCGACTGGTGCCGGCAGGTTTTTTCTTGCGGCCGCCATGGTTTTGCATAAAGTGCTCAGGCCCTTCAATTTTTTCGCGTAACGATTGGTTGGGCTTTTTCTTGGCTGGCTTCTTGTTTGTCTTGGCCTTGGTGGTTTTCTTGTCTTCTGACGAGGAGTTTTCGATGAGCTTAAACAGGGTGGCTAGCTCCTCTTCGTCAAGATCGCGCCATTCGCCTATGGGGAGTCCCTTGAGCGACACATTCATGATGCTCTGACGCTCTAGTTTGGTCACTTCAAAGTTGAAGTGTTCACACATACGACGGATCTGGCGGTTAAGGCCTTGCACCAAGACTATTTTAAATACAAAAGTGGAAACTTGTTCGACCTTACACTTCTTGGTGATAACACCGAGCATAGGTACACCCGCGCGCATACCGGTAAGAAAAGCCTCGGTGATCGGCTTATTGACCGTGACTAAATACTCTTTGTCGTGGTTGTTGCCTGCGCGCAATATCTTGTTGACCAGATCGCCGTTGTTGGTGAGGAAGATAAGGCCTTGAGAGTCTTTATCCAGGCGGCCGATAGGGAAGATGCGTTCACTGTGATTGACGAAGTCTACAATATTATCGCGTTCGCTGGCTTCGGTGGTACTCACGATACCAACGGGTTTGTTTAGGGCAATAAAGACCAGATCGGCGGCATCTCTGGGTTCGATATCTCGGCCGTTAACTTTGACCTTATCACCATAGCTGACGGTGTCACCAATCTTGGCACGCTTGCCATTAATGAAAACATTGCCCTGTTCGATATAGCGATCAGCCTCTCGACGTGAACAGATGCCACTCTCACTGATGTATTTATTAAGACGGGTTTCAAGTTCGCTCACAGTGGCTTCCTTTAATCGTGGGTCAATGGCGTGATTGACATATCGCTTGGCGCACTCGTTCGCTGTCGCGCGGAAAATTTGGGCTGGATGCTATCACAATTTAGGCTAGGTTTCAGTGTAGGCGATTAAGAATATCTGACCCTATTGCACAAGGGCTGTCGCTTATTCCGCTCGCCAGAATTGGTAGTCGTGCTTGCCCTGGGCCTTAACTTTATACATGGCGGCATCGGCCAGTTCGCAGGCGCTGGCAAAGTCATCGCTTGGGGCGAAGCAGTAGATACCTATGCTAAGACCAAGTTTTATCTCGGTATTTTCTAAGATGATCGGCTGGCGGTAGACATCAAGCAGTGCCTGGGCTCGATCGGCGAGTAAGGAAAGATCCTGGCTTGGATGTAAGATCAAAAACTCATCACCGCCTAAGCGGGCAATATGGGCCTGAGTGCCGATCACGCCTCTGAGGGTATTGGCCACATGGATCAACAGCAGGTCGCCAAACTTGTGCCCCAGCTTATCATTCAGCTCTTTAAAGCCGTCGAGGTCGATGAAGAACAGGCTGCCTTGAGTGTGTTGGTATTGCTGCTCGAAGGCCTGGGTGATCGCCTGACGATTGCATAGATTGGTGAGGGGATCGCAATGGGCCAGCTCAGATAGCTCCTGCTCATAGCGTTTCTCCTGGGTGATATCCATGTGAGTGCCCATCATGCGCAGTGGCGTGCCATCGGCCTTACGCTCGACGATACGGCCACGATCTGATACCCAGGTAACAGAGCCGTCTTTGTGGATCATGCGGTGCACCGCCTGATAGTAATCAGACTTGCCTGCAACATGATCTTCGAAGGCTTTGATCACCCACTCTTTGTCATCCGGATGCAGGTTCTGTTTCCAGCTATCCACGTGGGCCGCCAACTCTTCTCGGCTAAAACCCAGCAATTCACCCCAACGCATATTAAATATGGTCAGGTTGCCGCTGGGAATATGCTGCTCCCACAGGCAGAGGCGGTTGCCGTCCAGTGCCGCGAAGAGTTTTTCTTCGGCGCGATCGTTGAGTAGTTTAAGCTTGGCATTCTCGCGCTTAAGCGCCGCAATTTCGGCTTCCAGTTGGCTAATGGATGGCTGCTCATTCGGCTCCATCTGGGGAGATCTCCTTTACATTTATCAGGCATAAGTTAACCACTATTGGGTATTGAAACAACTGTCTAAACAACATGGTACATTTTGCTACTTTTGTTGCGCGTCAAGGGGGGAGCGGGATAGGGGCTTGGCTTGCCAAAGGTTTGGTATCAGTGGGCATAGTGGTTTTAATTGCGCTTTGACTTAACTTATTACCTCTTAAGCAAAAAATGACTGCTGGGTGGCTGGTTTTTCCTTGGTTAACCATAAGTATGGGTCGAGCGCTGTGGCATTTGGTCTTTAGTTTTCCTAATTACGATAATCGGCTTGCAGCGAAATATTGCCGTCGAAATGCTGGCTTAGAGACTCTGGCCCAAGGATAGACTAGAGTAGGGAGTAGATGTGAGGCGACTGTCGCCTATCCTTTTATGTGCCTGAGGAGACGCTATGTCCATTGCTAGCCGCCCCCAAAAAATAACCCAGCCTATATTATTTATCTTCACCTCTATGATTATGGTGTGGACCTTATGGTATCGCCCGGTTGCGGCCAAAGAGCTTGCTACTCAAGTGGATAGTCAGCAGGCCCAAACCAGCTTTACGACAGTGTCTAAGACGCGGCCAACCAAGACGCCTGAGGATGTGGAGATTGACTCGCTTGATGAGCTCATGGAGCTGTTTAATCGCTTGGACTATAACGATGCCAGCTGGCGGGCAGGTAATCGTGAAGTGCCCAGGCTCACCTTTAAGGCTGTCAGTGAGCGATGGCAGCAAACCTCATCGCAGATCCCCGTTCAGCTTAAGAAGAAAGTCTTCTTTCGGCTGATGGCGCCGTTGATCTTAGTGGCTAATGAACAGATCTTATTGGAACGGCAAACCATTGCGTTGGCGGCGCTGGATGACCCAGAGCTACTGACCCTGGCGCGTAAATATCGCTTAGCCGATGACACAGTTACTCAGCTTAGTGAGCAGGAGCGCCAACAACTGCTGATTAGGGTGGATATTATGCCGCCCTCCTTGGTGCTTGCGCAGGCGGCTAAAGAGAGTGGCTGGGCCACTTCACGCTTTACCGTCGAGGGTAACGCCTTCTTCGGTCAGTGGGACTTTAGCGGTAAGGGAATGAAACCAAAGGAACAACGTAAGGAGCTGGGCAACTATGGCCTGGCCCGTTTTGATACGCCATTGGCCTCGGTAGAGGGCTATCTGCTAAACCTGAATACTCACGATGCTTATCAAAAGTTACGGGCACTGAGAGCGGAGCTACGGGCTGGCAATAAGCCTATTTCTGGTCTGGTGCTGGCCGGAACCCTGGACAAGTATTCAGAGCGGGGGCAGGACTATATCGATGGTATTCGCGAGATGATCCGCTATAACAACTTGGATCAGGTGGATGAGGCTTACTTAAGTGACGGGGCGCCGCTGCAGCTTATCAGTAGCAAGGACGCCCCTCGAGTGAGTGGCCAGTAAGGATTAGACTCCCGTCATCTGGCCGGTATAGAGGATAAAGTTGCGCAGCAAGAACACCCCTATCAAACTGAAGCTGGCGGTTACCGCCACATAGGCAAATTTACGATCCGCCGAAACCTTCATCCACAGGTTGAAGGCCAGCGGCAGGGTAAGGCCGATTCCTATCACCCCGGCCCAGAATATCCAGCCCCAGAAGCCAAAGCCTAATGCGTTGATTGCCGCGACCTGGCTCTGACCGCCCGAGAGGATTAAGCCGGCAAAGAAGGTAAACAACAGGCCTATCTCGACTAAGATCAGCGGGATCTCTATGCCGTGAATAAAGCGCACCTCGACCCCATTGGGGTTGCCTCTGAGTAGCACGCCGCCCAGTAGGGTGGCTGCCGCACCAGAAGAGAGACCTGAGACCAAAAACAGCAAGGGCAATACCGGGTTATTCAGCAGCGGGAAGCCGATTAACGCCGACAGCAAAAAGCCAGTGTAGGCACCCAAGGAGATGGCGAGGATCACCAAGATACCTGTAATCGCGGCCTCTTGGCGCACCAGCCAGGTCAAGAGTTTATTGGCCAGGCTAAACCTCTGTCCAAGCAGCAGGGAGATCCTGCGCTGGAATACGCAGGCGATCCAGGCAAACAGTACCAGCTGGTAAGCCATCAGCACCAGCACGCCCATGGACATCACAGAGGTGGTGTTGTAGAACACCAATATCTTCCAAAAGTCCAAGGGGCGGGTGAGATCGAACACTAAGATCCCCAAGCCGCCAAATACAGCTAGCGGGGCAATGATGGCCGCCGCCTGTACAAAGGGCGAATGCCAGGCCTCATGGGCCAGCTTAAAGTGTTTCAGCATAATGGCGAAAAATACCGCCCCCGCAGAGAGTCCGGCCAGAAACAGGTAAATGGCGATTGGCCAATGCCATACCAGGCCTTCGAAATGAAAAGCACTCATAGCATTATCTCCCCATCTATGGTTTGAATATGGAACAGCTTAGGTCGGGTGCCCAGATCCACCTTGGCACGGTAGCTGGGTTTACGCTTAAGCAGTTTCACCAGATCCGAGTCGGGATCTTTGAGGTTGCCAAAGGTCAGAGCCTTGGTGGGGCAGGCCTCAACACAGGCGGGTTGCAAGCCCTGAGACAAGCGGCTCTGCTGACAGAAATCGCATTTGTCGGCGGTGCGGGTCTCGGGGTTGATAAACCTGACCTGATAGGGGCAGGCGGCAAGGCAATATTGGCAGCCGACGCAGCGGTCGCTATTGACCGCGACTATGCCCGTCTCCTTATCGATATAGGCGGCGCCAGTTGGGCATACTCTGACACACGGAGCGGCTTCGCAGTGCTGGCAAGAGATGCGGCTGAAGCGATAGCTTTGCTCTGGGTATTCGCCAAAGGGACCACTACGCTCTATTTTCACCCGGGTCACGCCTTCGGGAACATGGTTGACTTCGCGACAGGCATCCACGCAGGCGTTGCAGCCGATGCAGGCGTTTTCGTCATGCACCATGGCATATTTGATCTCAGGCGTCGGCTCAGTTGCCTGAGTGGAGTCGGCCTGGGGCGAGCGGGTGACGCCATAAACAGAGGCTCCCGCCAGCAAGGCGCCAACACCCTTGAGAAATTGACGTTTAGATACTTGCATCACAGGCCTCCTATTGTTTGACCTTATGGCAACTGACGCAGAGCTGACTATGTTGTTGCTTACTCAGGGACAACATAGGATCGCTTTCGGGGTGCAGTTTATGGCAGCTATCACAGCTCAGGCGATTAGCATGCACATTGTGCGTCCACTCGACCTCGCCTAGTGCCTGATGATCATGGCAGCTTAGGCAGATCCCTGTGCGTTGCTCGGCGGTTAGTGAACTATCTGGGCCAAAGGTGTTGAGTGTCGACCCTTTTTTCGGGTGCGTGCCCTTAGGGCCGTGACAGTCTTGGCAGAGAATGGCTAGGCCTGGGCTGGCATGTATGCCCTCGAGTTTGCCATTACGTTTGTGACATTTGATGCAGCTGCGGCTTGCTTGCTCGTCGGCGGCGAAGGTGGGGGCCGACATAAGGCCGGCAAGCCCAAGTGCTAAGGCGCTGACCAGCAGCACGGCAGTGCAAGGGGTAATTCGATACATAATGCATCCTTACACCTCAGTGAGCATGAGTTCGGGCGAATGAGGAGCGCCAAGTGGTCGGTTTGACGCTCATCTAGCGGGGTTGGTATGACTGAACCTCAATCATGCGGCGAGTGCTGTGCGCAGCAGGGCTTCGTCACAATGCTTGTCTTTGTCCAGTTTGATCAACTGAACCCCTATGTAATCCAAACATTTTTCGACAAACTTCATCTGCTCGGGAGAGCTGGCTGCAGGGTCGCTCACGACGAGTTTGACTGCAGAAGATTCGTTGTCGACGACCACATAATCAAGGTGGCAGTGATCCATAAATTCCTGCACCTCATCATGGTTTTTGATTGAATCATCTATGTCGACTACATTCACCAGTGATGCCCCATATAGAATATCGTAGCGATTTGCGGCGATAGCCTTCAGGCCTTTGAGAAACTGCATAGATTCTTTGTCGAGCAAATGTGGCTTGATGCTCACGGCGGCATCGACCAACTGTGCCTCATTTGATCTAAAGAACTTAATACACGTCATGACAAAGGTCACGATGACGAGAGGACAAATGATGAACAAAACAAAGTACATAAACGCATAGCTTAAAATAACGGTAGCGGTGGTGTTCATGATAAACCTCCAAGGTTTTTTTCATTTTTAACTCTCCACTTAATTATTACGTTATGCGGGATATTTACAATAACTATTGAAATCGGATTATTAAAATTTAGGGCTGGGTCAGATACTTGTTTTTGGTTATTTCAAATTACAGATAATCAATACTTGGATATGTGTTTTTTAATTATTGGATATCTGTGTTTCTAAGCGGGTTTGGATTTAATTTTTATAAAAAATAGTGTTTTGCGAGCGTCATGTAAATGATTGAAATTTAGAAATATGATCAAGATCTATTTTATTTGTTTTATTAAGTTTTAATAAATTCATTGTCAGGGTAATTATATTTACTATACTCTGAATGGGTATATTCATTGTCGGGAGAGGTATTTTGAAATGAAAAATATGACTCTAGATAGTTTAGATATGCTTAGTGCTAATATATTAGTTAATTTGTATGAAAAGCATTCTGCCTCTTCGGTTGCTATGGAGATGAATATACCAGCGCCTAAAGTGAGTCGCTGCTTGCAACATGCCAGGATGATCTTTAACGATCCCCTCTTTATTCGGAAGAAGCATGGCCTGGAGCCCAATGAGTTTACCCGCCAACTCTATCCCCTAGTGAAAGCCCTAGTGCAGTGTGGCGAGCAGTTGCATCAATTGGAGCTGTGCCATGGCATGGCTGCTAGTCACAACATGGTGATCTATGTGAGCGATCTGCTGATCGCTCATCTGCCCCAGCGCTTGAGTGGCGCCATCAGCGAGGCGCAGCTGCCCATCAGCTATGAGTTACGTTCTGGTTCATCCGACATTATTGAAGATCTGACTCAGGGGTTGGTGGATCTCGCGATCCTTAGCGAGTCGTCGGCCGAGGGGTTACAAGACCCGCGCCTTGAAGTTGAGCCTCTTAAGCAGTTAACCCATCTGTATCTGCTCTGCTCCCTCAATCATCCTATTTTGCATCAGGAGATCAGCCTGGATAATATCGCGGCCTATCCCTATCTGAGTGCCTTTAGCCAGATAGATAAGCAGTCGCCGGATCCTTTCCTGCGCTACTGTCGGCAGCATAAACTGGCCTGTCATCTGGCGCCCACGGATTTGGGGCAGGAGGGCTTGGGGTTTCATCAGCTGTTTCGCTATCTCTCTGACGACAAAACAGTGAGTCTACTGCCCTATAACAAGGTGTATGAACAGAGCGATCTGCTTCCCGGTCTGCATGTTTGCTGCCTGTCGGCCAATGACACTGAGCGCCTGTATCGGGATCAAGCCTACCCCAGGCTGTATCTGCTGAGCGCCAAGCAGCATAGCTGCGCCCACCTTGACTGGTTAAAGCAAGAGATCAGGCTGTTGATCAATCAGAGCGTGCACTAGTCTTGGCGTTTTAGGCTGGGTTTGCGATTCGTTCCTGAGCAGCCTCGTCGCAGTGAGCTTGCATCTCATTGAGTTTCTTTGTGAGTAGATTACGTAGACAGTTGACCAGCTCAGGTTTAATGCTTTTGTGACAGTGCAGATAATAGCTTTCCTTCTCTAATCCACTGGTTTGTAACCAGATCTTAGACACATCCAGGTAGTCCACATCATCACGATTCTCGAAATAGGTCATCGACATCGCCGAGGAGAGTAGGGCGACATCGTTACTGTGACTGACATGATCCACTAACATACGCAAACTGGGGCTCTTGAGGGCCACGTGAATATCGATTTTCTTGGATCTTGCGTAGCGCTCTATAGGATGGGGCTCTTGCTCCTGAAGGTGAGTGTTAACCAGAGCGATATGATAATTGAACAGCTCTGTCATGGGATCTGTGCTGCTTAGCAGTGGGTGTCCGCGTCTTGTCACGATAAAGAAGTGGGTGATATCTCCCAGTTTATAGTTATTGATCATGGGGTGGTCGATAGGCTCGGTGGAGATGCTGCAATCTACCTTACCCTGACACAGGCGTTGATTGATCTTATCGGTCCAAGGCTGAATATTGATGCTGACGCCGCCCTCGATACAGTGACAGGTATTGTGGACGCAGTTCATCGCCATCAGGGACCACTGTTCATAGGTGGCGACGCTCAGCTGATAGGGCTCTGCGCCTTTGTCTATGGTGGCGGCTACTATCTTGTCGAACTGCTCCACTATGGTCTGCACCATAGGGTAGATGGTTAAGGCGACCTGGTTGGGCTCGAAGCCATACTGCTGGCGAATAAAGAGCTCATCTTCCAGCACCTCACGCAGACAGGTGAGACTGCGGCTCACCTTCGACTGGGTGGTGCGCAGCCGCTCGGCCACCGCACTGCCGCTCTTAAGCTCAACCAGTCCGATAAACACTTGTAGCGTAAAATAATCGAGTCGGCTTACTTTTTTCAGCATAGCGATATCCTTAGCAATGACGTCTATCTGCCAGCCTGTAATAGAGGCATAAATAATAGATCTTCCGATTAAATATTAACCAGTTGATAACTTTCACTTGTAGCAGGAAACGGTTAAAAAAACTGCGGTTTGGGTCACAGTTGTATGGGATTGTTACTCACCCTCTAACAGCAATAGAGTGGGCGATTGTGCTGAAAGCCTGATAACTTGTTCGTAACAAAAAGATACAAGTTAGCCAGTTGGCACCGGACGTGAGGGAGATGTCTGGGGCAGGATTGTGGTGATCATTTTTACAATAAGGTTGATATAACTGTATTTCGCTTACCTTTTTGGTGATAGACACTGGCTTTACTATAAAGCTGGTCGTTATCACTGCCGCTGTCGCCGCTGTCGCCGCTGGCCTGTGTCTGACCTAGTACTTGCCTGCCTGGGTTTAAGCTTTGTTAAGGAGGCTTGATGTAGCTTAAATGTTACATAAAGGTACGTATTTCTTTGTCTTCGTTTGTTATACCTAGTGCGCATATAAATGCATTAAAAAATAATAAGCTTATGATTTCAAGGGAATATCAAGAGTACCCAACAATTATTCAAGCGAAGTGCGGTTGCCAGTCTGACCGCGCTCTATCTCGCTGGCGTAGGCTCTTTAGCCGTCGCTAGTCCAGGTATGGAAAAGGTGGCCGGCACCAGTTTCTATACTCCGACCTTTACCGCCGAAGATATTCAGCGCATCAACGAGGAGCGTAAGCTCGAGTTGAGTGGTGATATGTATATCGGCACACCAGGGCAAATCAACCGGGTTAAGAAGGCGCGCACGCCTGAGGAGATCTTCCAGCCTTCAGAGCAGGCGAGCGGCGTTCAGACCTACATAGTCCAGCTAGATGAAGAGCCTTTGGCCACCTACGCCGGTGACATTCCCGGTTACGCCGCCACGACAGCGCCAAAAAACCGCTCTGTGATTGCTAAGGGCAGAGTTGCGGTCAATACCGCTTCGGCGCAGTCCTACAAGCAGTACCTGATCGGCAAGCAAGATAAGTTTATTGCTTCAGCCCGTCAGGCTGGGGTGTCGGTGGATGTGACCAAGCGATTCACTCTTGCCAGCAATGCCATGGTGGTCGAGATGACCCAGGAAGATGCCATCAAGATGTCGCACCAAGGTGGCATCAAACGCATCACGCCTAACCGAATATTTGAGCTGCGTACCGACCGCGGCCCCGAGTTTATCGGCGCCGACAAAGTATGGCAGGGCACTGCCACATTGGGAGGCTTGGCCGCCAAGGGTGAAGGCATGGTGGTGGGCATCATAGACACGGGGATCAACACAGATCACCCGGCGTTTGCCGATGACGAGGCCTACGCTGCCCTAAACCCTTTTGGTGCCGACAATGGGGTGGGCGATTGCGTCGATTCTCCTGAACTGTGTAACAACAAGCTGGTCGGTGTCCACTCATACCCAGAGATCACCGATGTCTATGGCGCACCTGAGTTTCAAACGACTAGTCGCCCAGTGATGATTCGTCCAGCCAATGGTGAAGACTATAACGGTCACGGTTCTCATACCGCCAGCACAGCTGCGGGTAACACCTTGCAAGACACGCCATTGCAGACCTTTAGCGGTGAGGCGACCAGTGATGGTATCGATGTGCCCTTTAACTTTCCGCAAACCAGTGGTGTGGCGCCACGTGCGCACCTGATCTCTTATCAGGTTTGTTGGCCAGGTGGCGCAGGCGATCCTTATGCGGGTTGCCCTGAGTCAGCCATCCTGTCGGCGTTTGAGGACGCAATTGCTGATGGGGTTGATGCGATCAACTTCTCTATCGGTGGCGCCGAGTCGCTGCCTTGGGCCGATCCTATGGAGCTTGCCTTCTTGGCCGCCCGTGAGGCAGGCATCTCTGTGGCCGCAGCTGCTGGTAACAACGGCGCCTTCTGGTCGTCGGATCACAGCTCGCCTTGGATGACCACAGTGGGTGCCAGCACCCATGATCGTCAACTAGACGCTGGGGTGAAAACCTTAAGTGATTTTGAGGGGGTGAGTGCACCTACATCTGCCATGGAGGGTAAGAGCTTCTCTGGCGGCATCACGGGTCAGGTGGTTCTGGCCGAGAAATTTGTCGACCCAGATCCTAGTGATGGCTATAACGCGGCAAGCTGTAATGCCCCGTTCCCTGCGGGTACCTTTACCAGCGATCAGATAGTGGTGTGTGAGCGTGGTGACATTGCCCGCGTCGACAAGGCCAAGAACGTGGCGGCCGGCGGTGCCGGTGGCTTTATCTTGCAAAACATCAACTACTCGGCGGATAACCTGGTGGCGGATAACTTCGTGCTGCCTGGTATCCAGCTTAAGGCCGCTGAGCGTTACAAGCTACGTAACTGGGTGAACCGTAATGGCGAGGCCGCAAGAGCGACCATCTCAGATTATAGCAACGAGTACAGCTTTGATGCCGAGCTAGGTAACAATCTGGCGACCTTCAGCTCCATGGGGCCGAGCCGTACCAACAATACCTTAGTGCCGGACCTGACCGCACCTGGTGTTGATATCTATGCGGCTAATGCCGACGACCAGCCCTTTACCCAGTCACCGACTGCCTCAGATTGGACCTTCATGAGCGGTACGTCGATGGCGACGCCTCATGTTACGGGTGCCATGGCGCTGCTGACTCAGCTGCATCCCGATTGGACTCCTGCCGAGATCCAGTCTGCGCTGATGTTAACCGCTGGCCCTGTGATGCTCAATACAGGTTATGCCCTGATCGAGCCTTACTATAGCTTCATGGCGGGGGCCGGTGCGATCAATGTTGCGCGCGCTGCCGATACCGGCCTGGTGATGGATGAAACCATAGACAACTACCGCAATGCCGACCCGACTAATGGCGGCGTGGTTAATTGGCTTAACGTTCCTTCTATGGTTGAGATGGAGTGTGCTGGCAGCTGCAGCTGGATGCGCACCGTGAAGGCGACTCGTGACGGCACTTGGGCTGTCGAGGCTATGGGCAAAGAGGAAGGCTTTGAGCTGACGGTATCGCCGGCACAATTTTCCCTTAAGGCCGGAGAGTCACAGAGCATCATAGTGACTGCCACGCCACCGAGTAATATAGAGATCAAGATAGATCCAGAAGAAGCCGATGGTCCTTGGGATACGGTGATCAACAAAAATGCCTTCTTCAATGGCCAGGTTGTGATGAAAGAGCTGGCGGGCAATTCACCCGAGGTGCATATGCCTGTGGTGGTGGCGACTTCCGCCGAGCAGCTGCCGGTTTCACATCACTTTGAGATCACCCGAGATCAAGGGACAGAAACCCTGACGGTTAATACCGATGCTTATAGCCAGCTGACGCCGCGCTTCTATGGCCCGGTAAAACCTGAGGTTTACAGCAATCAGTTAACGGCAGTGGGTCCCTTCCTCAGACAGGACTTTATCGAGAAAGGCTGGGATATTCGTACCATCACAGTACCAGAGGGCGCTAAACGTCTGGTGGTAGAGGTGCAACACGCCGAGCGTGTAACCACACTTGAAGATCTTAACCCCCGTTATAATGTGCCGCATCCGTTTGTGATTCTCGGTCTCGATGAAAATGACAACGGCACATTCGTGCCAGACAGTGAAGCCGACAGCAGCGCCATTAGGGCGGAATACGCCGACGAACTCATCTGTCTGTCTACCAGTCAGGCGGAGCACAACTACTGTAGTATCGAAAATCCAGCGCCGGGGACTTACTGGATCGCCACTGCTATGGCCTATAGTCAGGGCGAAGTCAGTGTCGATACGGGTTATGCCATTATCATGGAAGATGACGATCGCGGTTATCTAAGCATTACTGGGCCTGCGTCTCATGATGGTAACGGCAACTATGAGATCGGCATCAACTGGGATATTCCGCAAACTCAGGCGGGCGATATCTATTATGGCGGTCTCGACCTGGGCAATATGCCGGGCGCCGAGGGAACCTTGGGCTTTACCTCGCTGGATATTCGTCGCGCCGACGATGCCGTGCAGTGGCAGGTGAGTCAAGACAAGGCGCGTAGCATGGATGTGGTGGATATTAGCCTGAGCATCGCTGCTAACCTTGAGAGCCAAGACCGTCAGTATGAGTTTGCCCTGCAGCTTCCAGAGGGAATGCGTCTGGCGCCTGAGACACTTAGCACCAATAACGATCAGGTGACTCAGGCGGTAACCGCCGATGAGCGCGGCTTTACCCTGACGGGCATGCAGGCGTCGACCCGCGACGTACAGCGCGAGTACAAGATGACCACCAACCTGACCGATAAGATGTGTCGCACGCCGATGATCGACGAGTACTCGACCGGTGGCTATATCGACCTGTTCGGTGAGTTCAAGATGCAGCCGATGGCCGACTGGTTTGTGGGCGACTATCGCAGCGCCTTCGACGTGCCTATCGACTGGTTGTTCTACAAGGAAGGCGCCAAGTTCGAGCTGTACAACCAGCCGAACGCCGGTTATCTGCGCATGCATACCGTAGGGGCCATGAAGCTCAACACGGGCTACTGGTACATGATGCTGCACCGTGGTCCAGGCTTCCTGGTCGAGGCGCTGGCGCCATTCTGGCGTGGTAGCTTCGAAGGTAAGTATCGTCGTCACTGGGAAGATCCGTGGGGACTGACCATTGCCTCTCAGTATGCCGAGGAGCGTCCAGACCTTGGGGATCTACTCTTCCTCGAGTTCGATAACGTGACCGATAAGAACACAGGCGAAGAGTATGATTTCGAAACGATTCTGCGTAGCGGCATCGATGACCGTCCGGGTCAGTTCGAGATCATCTATGCCTACGATAACCTGGGTGCCGATCTGGCCAAGGGGGCCGTGTTTATCGAAGGCTTCGATACTCAGTGGTCGACCAAGGCAGGCGCCAAGGGCGGCGGTCTCTATGAGGTGCTGGGCTTCGATAACTTAGATGAGGTGCTAGCCGACGATCTCGTGGTCTGTTTCGACTATGTGGGACCTGAGCAGAGCCGTATGGAGGTCAACTTCAAGGCGGTGATCAAGCCTGAGGCGACCGGTACAGTGCAGAATTTGGTACTGGATTATGATCTGCAGGGCGCGCCTTCAATGCAACAGACCCATGCTATCAGTGTGTTAGGGAATATCCAGCTGGCCGAGATCGCCGATCAGCTTGTAGCGGAAAACACGCCGCTAGAAGGGCTGACGGTAAGCTACATCGACGCCAACAAGGTGCCTAATACGGTGGAAGTGACTGGCGAGCATGTGAGCGCCGAGATCCAGGGAGATAGCTTTACCCTGATCCCCGAGGCCAACTTCCATGGTGATACCCTGGTGACCGTGACCGTGCGCGATAACGAGCACAGCAGCGACAGCGCCAGCACCAGCTTTATGCTGACGGTAGAATCTGATGGCGTTGAGCCAACACCACCGCCTCAGCCAGAAGTGGAGACTGAATCTAGCTCGGGTGGTGCACTAGGCTTTGGTTTGCTCAGTCTGTTACCACTGGCTTGGTTGCGTCGCCGCATGGCTAAGGCTAGCCGCGTTTAACGCTGAGTAAAGAGTAAGCAAAGACCAAGCACTTATGGTGCGGCGGGCGAAAAGGCGAGAGCCTGACTGCCACCCTAGGTGATGGATAAAAAGAGGAGCAATAGCTCCTCTTTTTTTTGCTTGGTTGTCGGCATCACGCTGCGCAGTTCTATGGGGTCTTTTGGTCGAAGTAAGTTTCACACAGGGTTAATTCAGCCTTACGGCTGAGAAAGTCGTGGAACTCCGTTCCATACTAGGGTCGGAGTGGCCTTTCGGCCTGAATTGAGTTTCCCAAACTACGTTTGGATTAACGTCGTGGGTCTTCAACCCACACCCGACCAAAAGGGGAAAATCGCCTGTTCCTCTTTTTGGAAATCCCCTAACGCCCCCGACGAAGTTGTTGATCCCCATGCTTCAATGAAAATCGCCTAACGACTCGGATGGAACTCCTGTCCCCCCCGAGTCTTAGCCATCGTCCATGATGGCTATACGGCATTTTTATCTGCGCCCTTCGGCAACTTCGATGGGGATTTGTTGTAGCCATAACCTTCATTTAAACAAATACGTAAAAGTTTACTCTGCTCCTACTAATTCAAAATGCCACCCTAGGTGATGGCATAAAAAGAGGAGCAATAGCTCCTCTTTTTTTGCTTGGTTGTCGGCAGAAAGACGCGAATGTAACAGCTTTTCTTCGATGGGGGGCGTCGGTGGACTAAGAGTGGGTCATCTCAAGATTCTCCTGACTGGCTGCCTGTAATCGATTCTTACTCTTTTGATAAAAGTAGGCCACGGTGAGCAAGATGGCGCCTATGATGATGAAGGCGACGACCTTCTGCAGCAGTTCGAAGGAGGCCATATCGACAAATAGGGTCTTGATACAGGCGAGACCAAAGAGAATACCAGCCAGGCGCACTAGACTTTCCTGTCGGGGCCGCAGGCTGATAAACATCAGTGTACTGCCATGGCAGACCAACAAGATGCTGCTGATTGGTGCGGCTATCTTGGTGCCCAGCTGATAGCTCCAGATAAAGTAACTCATCGCCAACAGGCCGTGCCAACCCCACAGCAGCAAAGGTTTCGGCAGTAGCTTCTTGTGCTGGGCTATGGCGAGTCGATTGCCCTTTAGATACCAGGCCAGTACCAGGAGTATGCCTAGCTCGCTGAGGCTAAACAGCAGATTAGTCATATCCAGCACAAGCGGGCGCTCGCTGTGCAATATGATTGGCATTAGTGATAGTAAGATAAGCAAGCCGTAGGCCATGCGATAGCCAGGCTTGAGCGCCTTGGCGAAACGTTTACCCAGAGCATTGTCCCGCTCTAGCAGCAGGGCAAAGTAGGTGGTCAACGCCAAGAACACCAAGGACCAACCCGGTGCAATAAGCCCCGACAGGCTCTGTACGGCGACGGCGACAACTAAGGCAAAATGGAAGGGGCTTAGGTGCCAGGGGAAGGTCAGCAGCAAGCGCCAGCGGCGATTTAAGCCGGCATAAAGCCTGAGTATGCTGCCCATCGCGAGGGCACCCAGGGCGAGGGCGATAAGCCCCTGCCATTGATTGTCAAGACAACTGATAGCGGTGGTTAGCATGGCTGTCGAAACTAGAATCTGGGTTTCAATGACCTGGCTTCTGTGTCGTACCAGGCGGGCCAGAGCTAGACTCAAGGCGCTTGCAAGCCAGAGATAGATGGGGAGCAGTTCCTGATAGCTGCGCAGCACCTTGGGGAGCAGCAATAGCGGTAAGGCAAGGTAACAGCCGAGCTGGACGTAATAGGCCAGACGCAGCAAGGGAGAGTCGCTAAAGTGCCGCTTGTACCAGTAATAAGCCAGTAGCAGGCTGCTAAACAGTTCGATGCGTGCCAGCTTGGCATTAAGTGGCTGGTCGCCATAGGTGATGCTATTGGCTTCCACCGTTCCCATGAAAATTAAACCGACTAATGGCAGTAGCCATATCCAGGCCATGATCTCGCTAAAGCGCAGCTGGCCTCTGGCGCTGTAGTGAAGCAGCAGCAGGCTGAGTAGAGGTAAAATGGTCAAATAGTAGGTGTCAGAGATTAGGTAAGCGATAAACAGAATACTGATGCAGGCAAGTTGCCCCAAAGCCTCTCTTAACAGCGTGTGGATCAGCCGCTCCGGCATTGTTAATACGACGAGCTGTGTCGTGATGAGTCGAGTCGCCGCCCAACAGGCGAGGGTGGTGAGCACCATGCTCATACTCAAGAGCACTGGGTTGTCCAGAGTGGCTGTAAGGCCATCAAACAGGCTGAGCAGGTTACTTGCGATCCCTACCAGGAGTAGCAGATATGCCTCAGTGCGAATGGAGATGAAATCATGTTTGCAGCCCAGCCAGAGCAGTAACAGGGCCTCGACTAAAAGCACCAGCCCCAGAAGTTCGGCGCTGATAAGATAGAGGGCTGCTATCCCTGCAAATACCCCCGCGGCGGCCAACATCAGCGGTGCAATCAGGGGATCACGCCTTACTTTCCAAACTATTAGGACGCTTATTAGAGCGTTGATAGCAAAGATCTCTCCTGCATAGGCAGTAAACTCACTCAAGGTGTAGAGAATGAAACAAAGCATGGCGACTGGCACCATGAGCAAACGGGCATTCAGTTTCATCTTGCGCTGTAAAGCGAGGCTGCTTAGTCCATAGAGATAGAAGAGGCCGTTGATGCAGAGCATCGCCATGATCGCCATGGAATCGATTGGCGTGAGAGGCAGAAATAGGAAGAAACTCAGCAACTGCACACAGGCGATATGTAGGAGTGCCGTGATCTCGATAAGCGCTGGCCAGTTGAGTCTGTGGCTCTGTGCCAAAGAGCAGGCGCCTATGATGAGCAAATAGGGGAGATAGAGCAGTGGTGCTTGGCTGGCATCGAGCAGCATAAGTGGCGCCAGCGAGCCGCCGCACAGGGCGATAACGGCCACCACCTTGGTCGCTAGTTTCATCGACAGGCCATAGCCCAAAAGTGTGTTTGCCAGCATCAGCAAGAAGGCGAGACTCTCAGGTATCAGCTCATAATAGGGGCCGAGGAAATAGATGGCGAGGTAGTTTAAGATGACGCCTAAGCCGACGATGCCCGAGGCATAGTCCTCCATGCCGGGTCGGGCGCGCCGGATAAACAGGCCGCCGGCGATCACCGTATTGGCGGTTACCAATGCCAGTATTGCCTTGCCCATCTCAGAGAACCAATGATTGATAGAGTATTGCAACAGGTAGCCGAAACCGAGCGTCAGTGTGATGATGCCGGCTAGGGTCATCAGAAATACCGCGCTCTGTCCCTTATCCCGATAGTGATCATAAAAGCCCTTCGCCTGCTCGCCGAGGGCGGCAAAGGGGCCGAGTAGTTGGGGGACTATCTGTCCCAGAGTTCCCTGTAGCTGAGCCGTTGCTTTGGCTAACTGAGGACTAATACCAACACGGGGACCTTTTTGAGGGGGATTCTGACTAGGAGCCTGTTTCTGGTTTTGCTTATCTGAATGCCAAATCTCATGGTGGTAGCCAGTATTTGCCGGTGAGGCAGATAGGCTCTCTTTTTCTGGCAATAGTTGCTCTTGAGTGGCACAGGCTTGAGTTTGGGTGTCAGTTTGGGTCTCTTGAAGGTGAGATTCTTGCGCGTTGACTCGCTCACTTAGCTGCGATAACTGCAGGCTAAATAGCGCCAGTTGCCGACTGAGCGTCGCCTGATCTGCGGCTTGTTGTGATTTGAGCGCATCAAGCGCCTGGCTGAGTTTGTTGACATCTTCCTTTAGTGTCATCGCCTTTCCTTTGGTCTTGCCAGCTTGTCCTTAGAATTTTCATTGTACTTGCAGTTGGGAAGTTAGGGAAATGATTGGTTTTTGTATGAATGCGGACGTTCGCTCGTTTTCCAAACTTCGTTTGGATTAACGTCGTGGGATTCCATCCCATACTAGGGGATGTGCGACCTGACGGTCGAGGTAAGTGTCACACAGGGTTAATTCAGCCTTATGGCTGAGTAAGTCGTGGAACTCCGTTCCACACCAGGGGAATTAAAGTCTTATGGTTGTTTGCTCTTTTTCCAAACTTTGTTTGGATTAACGTCGTGGGATTCCATCCCACACCTGGGCAAGGAGGACTGCTCGTCCTCGCCCTCCTTGCATCCACCCTGACGCCCCGACGAAGTTGTTGATCCTCATGCTTCAATGAAAATCGCCTAACGACTCGGATGGAACTCCTGTCCCCCCGAGTCTTAGCCATCGTCCATGATGGCTATACGGCATTTTCATCTGCGCATTTCGGCAACTTCGATGGGGATTTCTCGTAGCCACAACCTAAATTGAAGTAAATAAGTAAAAGTTTACTCTGACCCCACTATTCAACGGTCGAGGTAAGTTGTGGTGCTCCGTTCCACACCAGGGGAATTAAAGTTTTATGGTTGTTTGCTCTTTTTCCAAACTTCGTTTGGATTAACGTCGTGGGATTCCATCCCACACCTGGGCAAGGAGGACTGCTCGTCCTCGCCCTCCTTGCATCCACTCTGACGCCCCGACGAAGTTGTTGATCCTCATGCTTCAATGAAAATCGCCTAACGACTCGGATGGAACTCCTGTCCCCCCGAGTCTTAGCCATCGTCCATGATGGCTATACGGCATTTTCATCTGCGCATTTCGGCAACTTCGATGGGGATTTCTCGTAGCCACAACCTAAATTGAAGTAAATAAGTAAAAGTTTACTCTGACCCCACTATTCAACGGTCGAGGTAAGTTGTGGTGCTCCGTTCCACACCAGGGGAATTAAAGTTTTATGGTTGTTTGCTCTTTTTCCAAACTTCGTTTGGATTAACGTCGTGGGATTCCATCCCACACCCGGGCAAGGAGGACTGCTCGTCCTCGCCCTCCTTGCATCCACTCTGACGCCCCGACGAAGTTGTTGACCCTCATGCTTCAATGAAAATCGCCTAACGACTCGGATGGGACTCCTGTCCCCCCGAGTCTTAGCCATCGTCCATGATGGCTATACGGCATTTTCATCTACGCATTTCGGCAACTTCGATGGGGATTTCTCGTAGCCACAACCCATATTTTGTTTGAGATGAGTCTTGTTTTTATCTGTGTTAAGTGTATGTTTTATTTCGTTTAAATAACGAAAGTATACATAATTAAGACTAGACTGTTTCCTGACACGCCTGTATTTTGAGTAGAACTGAATTTGTCCAGCGAGGATGGCTTTTAGTTGCTTCAAAATTATTAGTCTGCGTTAAAGTGGACTCAGACGCTTAGGAAGGTATGTTTTACGTGAAATTAATGTCTTCCTTTATTCTCAAGGGCTACAAAAGGAAATTGTAATGTCTGAATCATATCAAACATTTAAAAAAGCAATCAGTGATGCTCAGGAGCTGGTAGATTGCTATGACAAATTGAATCAACCACCACAATCAGTTGCGCCAGAGGTCTTAAAAAGAGCTGCGTTAATAATGATTCTTACTGCATGGGAAACCTATGTAGAAGATATAGCTGCTGAGATATTTGATAAGAAATTTAGTATGTTGAAAGGATGTGCTATCGGTCAATTTATGGATAAGCAGTTTGAGAAGCGTTTAAAAATGTTTCATAACCCAGATTCGCAAAAGACCAAACAAATTTTTGAAGATTTCTTTGATATTGATGTGACCGAAAGTTGGACATTTACAAATTACATTCCCAAGCTGGCTCGTGAACAATTAAATTTGTGGATAGTAAAACGTGGTGATGCTGTTCATAGGGCACAAATCGATTTAAATCAGCCCCAAATTATCAATAGAAAAGAATTAGATAAGTGTATTAGATTTTTTAAAGATTTAGTTCAGAAAACTGATGAAGTTCTTGTACTCATTTAATTTTTTAAGGTGGCTTTTTAAATGGTTGAGGGTTAGTTATTTTTTGTATGAACTAAGGGGCTAGAAACTACGACAAGTCCCCATCGAAGTTGCCGGAGTGGATTGCAGAAAATGGCGTGAGACTCACATGGATGTGAGGCTAGCTTTCGGGGGGCTTGGATGCCCCATCGGAAGCGTCAGTCATTTTCAAATAGCCACGTAGGGATCACAACTTCGTCTGGGGCGCTGGGGGATTTCCAAAAGGGGAACAAGCGATTTTACCCTTTTGGTCGGGTGTGGGTTGAAGACCCACGACTTTCGCCTCCAAACGGAGTTTGGAAAATCAGTATTCGGCCGTAAGGCCGCACTCTTGACGTTAGCCATACAAACGAAGTTTGAACAAACCTCTCCTTATGACGTTAGTCATCAAAACGTTATTTAAACCATTGTTAACTGACAATGGTGATACGAATCGTTAGAATAACCTCCAGATTATTCCTATCCAGAGCCAACCCCATGCATGTACATATCTTAGGCATCTGCGGCACCTTTATGGGTGGTCTCGCACTCCTTGCTCGCGCTAACGGTCACAAGGTCACGGGCAGCGATGCCAACGTCTATCCGCCCATGAGCACTCAGCTCGAAGAGCAGGGGATAGAGCTCATCCAGGGCTTCGACCCAAGCCAATTGGGGCAAAATGAAGATGATGCGCCGGATCTGGTGGTGATAGGTAACGCCATGAGTCGTGGCAACCCCTGCGTCGAAGCCGTGCTCAATCGTGGTCTGAAATATACCTCAGGCCCGCAGTTTTTGGCCGAACATATTCTGACCAATCGCTGGGTGCTGGCCGTGTCGGGCACCCATGGCAAGACGTCGACCTCCAGTATGCTGGCTTGGATTTTGGAAGATTGCGGCTATGAGCCGGGCTTCTTGATCGGCGGCGTGCCGCAAAACTTCGGCGTGTCGGCGCGCTTGGGTAACTCGCCGTTTTTCGTGGTAGAGGCCGATGAATATGACAGCGCCTTCTTCGATAAACGCTCTAAGTTTGTCCACTATCAGCCACGTACTCTGGTGATCAATAACCTGGAGTTCGATCACGCCGATATTTTCGATGATTTAAAAGCGATCCAACGTCAGTTTAATCACGTAATACGCACAGTACCGGGTCAGGGCAAAATCATCTGGCCGTCGGCGAGTAACGCCGTACGTGAGGTGATCGACATGGGCTGCTGGAGTGAGCAGGAAACCTTTAATCTGATGGCAGGTAGCCCAGGCTGGTACAGCGAGCTGCTAAGCGAAGATGGCCACAGATTCGAGCTGTTTTTCGATGGCGAGTCCCAGGGCGTACTCGACTGGTCGCTTATCGGACAGCACAATGTAGAAAATGCCACCATGGCGATCGCCGCAGCCCGTCATGTGGGCGTCAAGCCCGCGGCGGCTATCGAGGCGCTGACCCGTTTCGTACCGCCAAAACGTCGTATGGAGCTGATCGGCACGGTAAATGATATTGCCGTGTATGATGACTTTGCCCACCACCCGACGGCCATCGCCACTACGCTGCAGGGCTGCCGCGCCAAGGTGGGGGAGGGTCGCATCCTGGTGGTGCTTGAGCCGCGTTCTAATACCATGAAGCGCGGCGTGCATAAGGATACTCTGGCCGGCTCTATGGCGCTGGCAGATGCCGCCTATTTGTATCAGGCTGACAATATCGACTGGGACGTGGAAGCGGCGATGGCTAAGGCCGAGTTACCCGTGACTGTGCTATACCAGATAGATGAGTTGGTGAGCAGGGTTGCAACGGACGCTCGCCCTGGCGACACCATCATAGTAATGAGTAACGGCGGCTTCGGCGGCCTGCACGGTAAGTTGCTGCACAAGTTGGAATCTAAGCTCAAGCGTTAAACTCGCGTCTTAAACGAAGAGAGTAATATGAATTATCCCAAGAAGGCCAAGGCGATCAGCCTGGCCTGGACCGGCGCCTCGGGTGCCCCCTATGGACTCAAGCTGCTGGAATGCCTGTTGATGGCCGATTACCAGGTGTTTTTGATGATCTCCAGTGCGGCGCGGGTGGTGCTGGCGACCGAACATGGCCTGCAGCTGAGTGCCAATGGCTACAAGGCTAAGGCACAGCTACTGGCATTGTTTGCCGAGCAGGAACTCACGCCAAAAGGGGAGCTGCATGTGCTGGGTAAGGAGGAGTGGTTTTCGCCACCGGCCTCTGGCTCGGCGGCGCCAAAGCAGATGGTGATCTGCCCCTGCAGCACAGGCACCCTGGCGGCGGTAGCCACAGGCATGAGCAATAGTCTGTTAGAGCGCGCCGCCGATGTGGTGATAAAGGAGCGCGGTCAGCTGATTCTGGTGCCACGGGAAACTCCCTTTAGCAGCATACACTTAGAGCATATGCTATCCCTGTCTCGTCAGGGGGCGACCATAATGCCTGCGGCGCCTGGCTTTTATCATGATCCCAAATCGGTGCAAGATCTGGTAGACTTCATGGTCGCTCGGATTTTAGATCATCTGGGCGTCGACCACGCGTTAACCAAGCGTTGGGGCTATGATAAGCACAGTGCCGACAATCGCGACAATTAACACAAATTTGAGAAGAGTATGAAACACACCACCGAAGTGATGATCTCGGCTGATGAGATTGAACAACAACTGGATATCCTGGCCGCGCAGATCAATGCCCATTACGCCAACAGCGAGCGCCTCTTGATGGTGGGCCTGCTAAAAGGGTCTGTGGTCTTTATGGCCGATCTTTGCCGCCGTATTAAGGGCCATGTTGAGATCGATTTCATGTCGGTATCCAGCTATGGCAATGCCATGACCAGTTCGCGCGATGTGAAGATTTTAAAAGATGTGCAGTCTGATATCGAAGGGCGTGATGTGTTGATCGTCGAAGATCTTATCGATTCGGGTAACACTCTAAACAAGGTGCGTGAGATGCTGATGCTGCGCGCGCCTAAGAGCCTGGCGCTTTGCACCCTGCTGGATAAGCCTGAGCGCCGTGAGGTAGATGTACCGGTCGACTTTATCGGTTTCACCATTCCCGACGAATTTATCGTGGGCTATGGTATCGACTACGCTGAGCAGTATCGTAATCTGCCTTATATCGCCAAAGTCGTACCCTTAGATTAATCGCATTTTAGCAATACCCTAAACTCCTGCCCTGTGCGGGAGTTTTTATTTACTCGCATTTGTCAAAAGAACGGAAGTAACTAATGACCCAAGAGCCATATGCTTTAGTGATTGACTCGCTTAGGAAGACCTACAAGGGCGGTGTCGAAGCGGTAAAAGGGATTAGCCTTAAGGTTGAGGCGGGGGATTTCTTTGCCCTGCTAGGGCCTAACGGCGCCGGCAAATCCACTACCATAGGGGTGATCTGCTCCCTGGTGCAGAAGAGTTCTGGCAAGGTTAAGGTGTTCGAGCATGATATCGACACCCAACTTGAGCTGGCTAAGATGTCTATCGGTCTGGTGCCTCAGGAGTTCAACTTTAACCAGTTTGAGACGGTGCAGCAGATAGTGGTCAATCAGGCCGGTTATTTTGGTGTCTCCCGCGAGCAGGCTTTCGAGCGCGCCGAGAAGTACCTGAGTCAGCTGGATCTGTGGGATAAGCGTAACAGCCCAGCCCGAGCCCTATCTGGCGGTATGAAGCGCCGCTTGATGATTGCCCGCGCCCTGATGCATGAGCCTAAGTTACTGATCCTCGATGAGCCCACCGCCGGGGTGGACATTGAGCTGAGACGCTCCATGTGGACCTTTTTAACCGAGCTTAACCGCAAGGGAGTGACCATCATCTTGACCACCCATTATTTGGAAGAGGCCGAGATGCTGTGCCGTAACATAGGCATTATCGACAAGGGCGAGTTGGTGGAGTGTACCAGCATGAAGTCTTTGCTGAGCCGTCTGAACATGGAAACCTTTGTGTTTGACCTCAGTGCCGATATCAGCGAGCCGCCATCGCTTAAGGGGATCAACTGCCGTCTGAGCGACCCACACACACTCGAGGTGGATGTGGAGAAGGCCCACAGCATCAATAGCGTATTCGCCCAGCTCACCGAGCAGGGGATCGAGGTGTTGTCGATGCGCAACAAGGCCAATCGATTAGAGGAGCTGTTTGTGGAGTTGGTTGAGCAAGGTAAGGGAGGTGCCAAAGTATGAACTCGAGCATGAATATGAAGCATGTCTATTTTACCGCCTTTAAGAGCATATTGATCAAAGAGGTGACCCGTTTCACCCGTATCTGGGTACAGACCTTGGTGCCGCCAGCTATCTCTATGACGCTCTACTTCCTGATCTTCGGTAACCTGGTGGGTAAGCGTATCGGCGAGATGGGCGGCGTGAGCTATATGGAGTTTATCGCGCCTGGGCTTATCATGATGTCGGTGATCACCGCCTCCTACTCCAACGTGGCGTCCTCCTTTTTCAGCGCTAAGTTCCAGCGCAATCTGGAGGAGCTTATTGTCGCGCCGGTACCACACTATGTGATGATTGCCGGGTATGTGGGCGGCGGCGTGGCGAGAGGCCTGTGTGTCGGCACCATAGTCACTCTGGTGGCCATGTTCTTCGTTGATATCAGTCTGCACCATGCGGGGCTGGTGGCCCTGACCGTGCTGCTGACCGCTATCTTGTTCGCCCTGGGCGGCCTGATTAATGCGGTGTTTGCCAAGAGTTATGATGATATCAGCATAGTGCCGACCTTTGTGTTGACGCCGCTGACCTACTTAGGTGGCGTCTTCTATTCGCTGACCCTGTTGCCTGACTTCTGGCAAGGGGTATCTCAGCTGAACCCAGTGGTCTATATGATCAACGTGTTCCGCTACGGCTTCCTTGGCTATGCCGATATCAGTATCTCGCTGTCGGTGGCGATCATGGTGGGCTTCTGCGTGGGTCTCTGGCTGGTGGCTTACTACCTGATCAGCCGTGGCATAGGCCTGAGAACCTAACCCTATATAGCCAGATATATTCAATAAAAAGCCCCATGAAATTGGGGCTTTTTTGTGGATGGATTGTGTGTGTGAGGGGGAAACAGCCTGGTTGTCGCCTCATTGGTCGTCGAGATAGCGCACTATCTCAAACAACTGGCTAATCGACTTGGCGCCGATTTTAGCACTGCAGAAGTGACCGTTTTGGCAGGCGTATTCACTTACCCAATCGATAAGCTGGGCTAACGTAATAGGCTCCATCAAGGGGATAAACTCGCCCGCTTGGCAGCGATAGGCTGCGCCCTGACGGTCGATAATAAGCAGGGCATCTTTAGGCAGATGGGCGCTTTCACGCTGCAAGTCATTCTGGTTATCGATAAGTAACAGCTGTTTGTCGCCGCTGACCTTGAGTAATAGGGGAAAGTGGATCATCAGATGCGCGTTGGCGCCTCCTCCGGCTCTATGTCGGGATGCTTCTGCTGGCAGCCCAGGTGATAATAGGCGCCGAGCTTATCTTCTATACCATGGGCTAAGCCAAAGGCATAACCCTTGATATAGATAAATAGATACAGGGGAGCGTCTTGGCCATCATCGTAGGCGGCCAGCGCCTGATGCAGATCTTGATTAATCTGTTGCTGATCTATCTCATATCCCATGTCAGTGGCCAGCTTGGCGCACAGCAGTGGCGCGATCACCTCACTTTGGGTGGTGAGATATTGGGCATGATCGACGAAGCTTTCAATATTGGGTTCCCTAGAGGTACTGGCAGGGCTAATGAACTGGTGGCGTAAATATAACCCCACGAGCAGCAGGCCGATAATAAGCAAGCTCAACTGGGTTTTGTTCATGGCCTTCCTCTTGGTCTTTGGTTAGTTTTGCTCGCCTTGTTTGCTACTTGCCTCTAACGCCGGATCTTCAGCTCCCTCGTTTGCGATGCGCTGTTTGTGCTGTTCTAAGGTGGCCATGGCATCGAGATTGAGTTGAATCAAGCCATCGAAGTAAAGGTTCATCTCCTCGAGTTTGGCAAGAAACTCAGGGTCATTCTTAGCCTGTTTTTGCCAATAGCGTTTACGATCCAGCTTCTGTTTTTCACTGGCCCTTAGGATCTCATAATAGCTGTTTTCCTGTTTGAGCCGGTATATTTCGGCATCGATTAGCTGCAGTAATTTTTCTTGGGTAAGAGTGCGCTTGTTTAATAAGGTCAGCAGGGGATCGAGCTTTTCCGCTTTTTGATCACTGTCGGTTTCCGTGGTGATCCCCAGTTGATACTCGATATGGTGCTGTTTGAAATCTTTGGGACAGGAGGTCTGACTAAAGACGATCTTTTCGCCCTTGATGCACTTATAGATGCCGTTGGCTTGGCTCAGGCCGGGAAGCAACAGAAGTGCGATGGCTAGGAGCAGTTTTCCCATGGGGCGATAATTCCTCTATCTGCGTCGGACGGTATCAACCTGAGGTGAAATGTCGTCGTAACGACTCTATTCCTTATTTCATCTATCAGGTTTGGCAATACTTAGGCGGGTCGGCTACTTGGGTATCGCGCTATATGACTTGCTAATACTATGGCGCAAGTCACGGATTAACACCAGTATTTTGCATGACGTGTGGGATCTTCGTTTGTTTTGTCGTGGGGGAAAGATAAAAAAACCGCGATGTGAGCTGATGTCACACCGCGGAGTTTGCTTGGGTGGGTTATCTAAACCTTAAATCGGTTGCGACTAACCTATCGGCTACACTCCTCTAGGAGGTAGGCCAGGTGGCGATAGGAGATACCGCTGTGATGTGATAGACCCACTTCACACATACGGTTAGCGTAATAGCCTTCCTTGATGTCCGCAGGGATCAGTTTCTTGATGTTGCGCAGCGCACTGGCGTTCATCTCAGGCTTGTACAAGCCCTTCTCACCCGCATAACCACAACACTCGATGCCTTCAGGTAGCTTAACGCCTGCACTACAGGCATCGGCTAAAGCTTGCATCTTAGGCTCAAGCTTCATTTTACGCGCACTACAACCAAAGTGCAGCGCGACGTTAACCTTCTTGGTGAAGGTCAGTTTAGGCAAGATCTTGTCGTGCATAAACTCGACCAAGTCGGTGATTTCCACCTTAGGGTTACCTGTCAGGGTGCGGTAAGTACAAGAGAGGGCATCGACCACAACGGGTACCTTGCCGTTTTCACTTAGTGCGCTTAGTGCATCGATTAGCTCATCGCGCTTAGCATCGGCATTTTTAAAGTCACCCTTAGATTCCCACATCTGACCGCAGCATAGATGACGGGTATTGTCAGGGGTCACCACATTATAGCCCGCACGTTCAAGTAAGGTAACCACGACATCGGGTAGGGTGCGATTGTCTGGGTCTAGTGGTGTTGGACCGAAAGTTCGACCGCCACATGCTGGGAAGTAGACCACGGTTTCTTTGTCTGGAGATGCTGGCGATGGCTTAGGCAGGTTAGCGCCTTTAGCGAAATCAGGATTCCAGTAAGGTACCTCTTTAGACACCATGCGGCCCACTTTCATCAGACCGTTGGTGACGCTGTCGCCGGTGACCTTATGGATGATGTTGAGTATATTGAAACCTGTGCTGATCACCTGGTTTACCGCGCCAAAATGTTTGGCTTGGAAATCCAGTACTTTCTGCTCAGTGGTAGTGATATAAGGTGTACGTAGCTTACGTACCAGATTACCCATGCTGTTGTCTACCGGACAGGCGATAGTACACAGCTGACAGGCCGCGCAGGTGTCGACCACATCATACTTGGCGGCAGCGCGCATCTCTTCTGCGGCTTGCTTGTCGCCAGAGGCGTCGAGACGGGCGATTTCACGTAAAGTCGCGATACGCTGACGTGGAGTGAAGTTGAGCGCAGAGGTCGGGCAGGTCTTTTCACAGAAACCACACTCAATACATCTGTCTACAAAGTCATCGACCACAGGGCAAGGCTTGATGTTCTTAACGTGCACGTTAGCATCATCGTTGAGAATCACCCCAGGGTTGAGCAGGCCTTGTGGATCGAAGATCTGCTTGATGCGCTTCATCAGGGTATAGGCGTCGGCGCCCCATTCCATTTCGACGAAAGGTGCTACCGCGCGGCCTGTGCCGTGCTCGGCCTTCATGGAGCCGTCGTACTTGTTGATCACCATCTCTGCCACATCTTGCATAAAGGCGTGGAAGCGGTCGATATCTTCCTGTGAGGCGAAGGTCGGTGTGATGATAAAGTGGAAGTTACCCGCTAATGCGTGACCGTAAATCACCCCTTCAGGGTAGCCGTGCTTGTGGAATAGCTCGGTAAGATCGGTCGCGGCATTGGCCAAGTGTTCTAGCTCAAAGGCCACATCTTCGATGATAACCGAGGTGCCTTTAGGACGCTCACCACCAATGATCGGGAACAGGCCTGAGCGCATTGCCCAGTACTTGCTGTAAACCTCTGGGTCACGGCTAAAGGTGATAGGACGCTCAGTTTCGATATGAGCCAGTTTGGCGATCACATCTTGGGTGTATACGTCCAGAGTGGCTTCATCGTTAGCACGGGATTCGATCAGCAGGATTGCAGAGCCTTCAGGTAGCTCGCTCAACCAATCAGGCATGCCTTTCTTACCTGTTACGGCTTTAATCGATGCCCAGTCCAGTAGCTCCGCAGCGGCGACGCTGTCAGATTTGATTGGTGGGATGGCACGGGCCGCATCTTCCATGTTGAAGAATACCGCCATGGCAGAAGCCTTGAACTTAGCCTCATCGACCGTGTTATAGGTTACTTCTTCGACGAAGGCCAGGGTGCCTTCAGCGCCGACGATCAGGTGGTTGATCAACTCAAATGGGTCTTCAAAATCCACCAGGGCATTAATGCTGTAGCCTGTGGTGTTCTTGATAGAGTATTTTTTACGAATACGATCGGCCAGTACAGGGTTGCTGCTGGTGAGTTTCGCCAGTTCGGTCAGCTCGGTAAGTAGCTCCTGATGCGACTCTTTAAATGCCGCCTTAGAGCGCTCACAGCCAGTATCTAGACGGGTACCGTCGGCAAACAGTAGCTTAGCCGAGGCGATGGTCTGATAGCTGTTCTGGGCCGTGCCGCAGCACATGCCTGAGGCGTTGTTAGAGACGATACCGCCAACCATGGCTGATGCCAGAGTCGCTGGGTCGGGACCAATCTTTTTGTTGAAGGGCTTAAGCACCATGTTGGCGTCGCTGCCAATGACTGCCGCGCCTAATGAGATTTGGTTGTGATCATCGCTAACGGCGATCTTTCTAAAACCATCATGGCCCAGAATCAATAAAATCCCTTCGCCAATCGCCTGACCAGACAAACTGGTACCGGCTGCGCGGAAGGTGACTGGGGCATTGTGGGCACGTGCCACTTCTAGGGTGCTTTTGGCATCCTCTAAGGTTTCGGCGTGTACCACTACCTCAGGGACGATACGGAAATAACTGGCATCTGTTGACCAGGCAAAACGACGCACTGCATCGTCTGTTACTGCTTCATTACCGAGTTTTGCGCGTAAATCTGCGACTACTGCTGAATAATTAATCGACATAACATTACTCTTTTAGTTGACCCACAGAAAGGCGGGGTCATCACTTCCGCCTTTCTCGAGTTATCTGTTATAGGCCGCCCCATAGGCTGGCGATAGTACCTGCAATCAAGGCATAACCCAGAGCGACTGGCATTGTTTTACGGATAATTTCTGATTCACGGCCTGCCATACCCACTACGGTAGCGGCAGCAACTACGTTCATCACACACATCATGTTACCCGCGTTGGCACCTATACCCTGAAGGGCTAGGACTAGCGCGTGGTTCATGCCGATGTTGTCGGCAACACTATATTGTAGACCCGAGAACATCATGTTAGAGAAGGTTGCAGAACCTGATAGGAAGGCACCGAAGATACCTACGATAGGTGACATCCAGGCCCAGATAGCGCCCATAGAGCCTGCAAGCATGTCAGCCAGAGCAACTGGCATAGACTGTAGACCCGCTTCGTTAGTCCCTGAGTTTAGGAAGATCTTAACCATAGGCACTGAAGCGCCTAGAGAGATAATAGTCGGTAGCATTGACTTGCAAGAGACCGTGATTGACTCTTTGATGGCTGGTGACTTCATCTTAAAGAGCACGAAACCTAGTATACACACTAGCACAAAGAAGGCGCCTGGGGCATACAAGGTCGCGAAACCGGCTTTCAGTTCGGTGCCCAGCAGGTTAGTCCAGCTGATGTTAAAGCTGGTCAGCCAAGACTTAAGCGGTGTAACGGTACGTGACAGTACTAGCAGACCTGCCATGATGATATACGGAGTCCAAGCGGCAACCTGAGAGAATCGCGCCTTTGTCTCAATCTTAGCTTTGCCTTCTTGGTTATCATTTTCAGCGAAATCGTTCCAAGGTGTCTCAGGTAGTAGCAGACCTTTACGTGCTACTGGGATCACAACGGCCATACCGACTAGCGCACCAATTACAGATGGGAACTCAGGACCGGCGAAGAAGTTGATCAACCATGCTGGTACAGTAAAGGCAAGACCGGCGAACAGGGCAAATTTCCAGATAGCCAGACCTTCTTTGAAGGACTTGTTACGGCCGAAGAAGCCTGTCAGTACTGAAACCAGTACCAGTGGGATTAGAGTTCCTGTGATCAAGTCGATAGTGATCATGTGCAGTGCAATAAACTGCGCATAGTCAGCGAAACTTGTACCGTGCTGAGCGATCTGCTCGGCAGCCATGCTCACACCACCTTGCATCAGACCCTGCTCCATACCGAAGAGGACAGGTAGACCGATGGCGCCAAAAGAAACACTGGTTGAGTCGGCGATAAGCGCAACCACGGCGGCGGCGACAGGTGGCACACCTAGCAGCACCAGCAGCGGTGCGCCGATAGCGGCAGGGGTACCGAAACCGGCAGAGCCTTCAATAAATGAACCAAACAGCCAACAGATGATGATCACCTGAACACGGGCATCACCACTGATATTGGTAAATCCTGCGCGGATGGTATCCATTGCGCCTGAATATTTCAGGGTATTAAGTAGGAACACTGCACCGAAGATGATGCTGAGTGGGGTGAGGGCGGATAGCAGCCCTTCAACCACGGAGGCACCGAGTATGGTGGTATCCATTTGCCAGATAAAGACGGCGGCAAGGCCAGTCATTACCATTGAGATGGGCATGGCGCGCGATGCAGGCATCTTGAGTAGCACCAAAAATAGCATAACGCTGATTACAGGCGTCAAACTGGCGAGTAGTTGAAGTAGGGTCATGATTGCCTCTTACTGTCGTCACTTGGTAGTTTTAATTTGTCGATGCTGACTCGTCCGATGCAGCATAGTGTGTTGGGGGAAAGCTATTCCTAAATGGAATCGGTTTATCCTTGATGCGTAATAAACGCTAATTCATCAAATGCAAATATGATCTAGATCATTATGTGCTGATTATGTGAGATGGAGTTAGATGTGTGTGAACTTAGTCTGACGCCTTAAACTAGAAATGTGACGCAGGTCACTAGGCGGCGAGGTCAGTTATAACTTTTCGGAACTAAGAATAGGTTTATTAGCCAAAAAACAGGTATTTTAAAGAGTAATTACTCTAATTAGGTCTCGAAAGTGGAAAAATCTGATCTGATAATTTCAGTTTAGAAGCTAATCGTTTCGGTGACGCTCTTGGGTCACTGTGACCCATGTCACCTTGTAACTCCTATGTGGAGAAGTTGAATTCTTGGTAAATAGGTATTACCACTTGCTTTCAGTGTATTAGGTTCGATAAGTGGTAATCTGTCTGAATCTTATGTAAATGAAATGCAGGTGATCTGGATCAGGGTCACTTTTTTGAGCTTTCCTCATACACGTAATTTATTTTCCAAATTTTGCGCAAATAATGGCCACGGCTGTGAGCCGATTTGGTGCGCAGCCAATGAGTTAAGAAGGATATTTGCGTGTAAGTTGCCGCGATTTGGTGCAGAGATGGGGGGAGAAGCGAGGTAAAAAAGAGATGAGGGTCAAAATCGGCTTCATCTTAGAGAGCTAAAATGAAGCCGTTAAGGTTAACGCTTATCGCTGAAAACAGAGGTTATCGATCAATCGCGTGCTACCCATGAAGGCGGCGGCTAAGATCACTAACTGCTTGTCATCATCACCGACGGCTTGCAGGTTAGCGGCGTTACGCACCGACAGATAATCAGGCTTGAATCCAGCCTGGTGCAGTTGCTCCTGAGCGCGCTGCACTACATTAGGGATAGCTTGACCAGCCGTGATCGCCTCGGCCATCTCATCCAAGGTGCGCTTTAGCTGAGCCGCTTGCTGTTTCTGCTCCTCACTGAGGTAGCCGTTGCGCGAACTCATCGCCAAACCTGAGTCTTCCCTGATGGTATCGACGCCAATGATCTCGATAGGCAGGGAAAGATCTTCTACCATGGCCTTGATCACCATGAGCTGCTGAAAATCTTTCTTACCAAATAGCGCCACGTCAGGTTGGACGATATTAAATAGCTTACAGACTATGGTGGTGACGCCGCGAAAATGACCCGGACGACTGGCACCACATAGTTCATCCGATAGCCCTGGCACCTCAACAAAGGTCTGCTGATCCATTCCCTTGGGGTAGATGATGGCCGGCGTTGGCGTGAACAGCAGCTCGGCACCGGCAGCTTCGAGAGCAGCTTGATCGGCGGCTAAAGTACGTGGATAGGCGTCCAGATCTTCGTTTTGCCCAAATTGCATCGGATTAACGAAGATAGAGACCACCACGTGATCGGCCTGTTTTAGCGCCTCGGTGACCAGGGTGATGTGCCCCTGATGCAGATTGCCCATGGTGGGTACAAAAGCCACTGTCTCGCCAGCTCTTTTCCACTGACGCACCTTACTGCGTATCTCGGCGATATCTTGGGTGGTGTACATGTTACTGCTACCTTAATTTAGCTAAATGTATGCTCGGCAGCGGGGAAGATCCCCTTGTCGACTTCTTCGATATAGGCGCGAATCGCGCTGCGGATCTCGCCGGTTTGAGCCAGATAGTTTTTCGAGAAGCGAGGAATATAGCCGCTAGAGATCCCTAATACGTCGTGCATGACCAGGATCTGACCGTCTGTGTCAGCGCCTGCGCCAATACCGATAACCGGAATCGTTAGTACTTCTGTGATGCTTTTCGCCAGTGCAGCCGGGATACATTCGACCACCAGTAACTGAGCACCTGCCGCCTCGATAGCCTTGGCTTCATCGATAATGCGCTGGGCGTTGTCGGCATCTCGCCCCTGAACCTTAAAGCCACCAAAAACATGTACAGACTGAGGTGTGAGTCCTAAGTGAGCACAGACGGGAATGCCGCGTTCGGTCAGCTTGGTTACAGTCTCAAGTAGCCAGTGGCCGCCCTCTAATTTGACCATGTTGGCGCCTGATTGCATGAGCACTGTCGCGTTGTTCATCGCCTGCTCTGGCGTAGCATAGCTCATAAACGGCATATCGGCGATCAACAGAGAGCGTTTGATACCACGGCGCACGCAGCGGGTGTGATAGGCGATATCTTCAATGGTGACCGGCAGGGTGTCGTCATGACCCTGCAACACCATGCCTAACGAGTCGCCCACGAGGAGGACGTCTATCCCTTCGCTGTCGAAGGCGCCGCCGAAGCTGGCGTCATAGGCGGTGAGTGCAGTGAACTTCTTACCTTCCTGCTTGAACTTCAGCAGGGTAGAGCTGGTTATTTTGGACATAATGCTGGTCTTAACTTTGATTTAGAAAAGGATTCGGCCTAGGGTCTGTTTACCTTTCAGGTTTAATTTTTGTTCAATCTAAAAGCGTTTTGCTCAAGGCGCGTGCTGTGCCGCATAGTTTTTCTATGCAAATAGCACGCAACGCAGGACAAGGCGTGTTTAGATGAACCCTTAGGGCAGCTTTTGCAGTCCATTTCTACGGTGCTATCGCCCGTCTATGTAGAATAACTACATTACACAGGCTCTGCCTGGTATAAATCGTCTACAAAATGCTGGAAAACAAAACAGTAAAGGTCAACAGACTCTACAGTAGTGTGCTTTATAAGCTAACTGGCGCCTAAGTTCAATGATCCAGGGCGAGTTGTTGAACTTGGCTCTTAAGTTCGGGGCTGATGAGTGATGCTAGTGGGGTACCACAAGGAAGGATCAGATCAGGAGACAGATCGTACAGAGGGATTAGCACGAAGCTGCGACTCTTCATGCCGTAGTGGGGCACCTTAAGACGGGGAATATCCAGCTGCCAGTCACCATAGAGCAGCAGATCCAGATCTAAAGTTCTCGCTCCCCAACGCACTTGCCGCACTCTGCCCTGTTCGTTTTCGATGGCTTGTAAAGCATCGAGTAGCGCCAATGGTGCGAGCATAGTCTGAAAGCGAGCCACCCCATTGAGGTAGTCCGGCTGCGGCACATCACCCATAGGGGCACTTTGGTAATAGGGAGAGACGCTCACCTGTCCGTCGCTTGCCAGGGATTTCAGTGCCTGACAGGCTTGATCCAATTGGACTTTTGGGGACGCGAGATTGGCCCCCAGTGCGACGTAGACAGTGAGCATTATTCGGCTTTAGGTGCTTTCTTTGGGCTGCGACGACGGCGATTGTTGCGGTTGCGGCTGCCTTTATTGACACTGCGGGCAATCACGCTTCGCTGCTCTTCGTTACCTTCGACAAAGCTCTTCCACCAGGCGGCGGATTTGGCGACATTGCCACCTTCGGCTTCTGCTCTAAGTAGCAGCAGATCATAGGCGGCGCGGAACTTAGGATGCTCGATAAACTTAAAGGCGCGGGTGCCCTGGTTACGGTCGAATCTCAGTTGCAGCTGCCAGATATCTTTTGCCGGTGTGCTGAATCGACGGGGAATACTGATGGTGCGGCATTGCTGCTCCATCACATCGCCCATAGCAGCGTAGAAGGCATCATATTGGGTTAGGCCACTTTCCAGCGCGATATCATCGGCTCTTTGGCTCAGGGGATACCAAAGCATGGCGGCATAGAAGAAGGCCGGAGTGACCGACTTGTCAGCTTGGACGCGCTCATCTGTGTTGCGCATGATCGCCTTGACCAGTTTATTAACCGGTCCCTTAGGATCTTCCTCTAACAGGTTATCGACCAGCGGGAAGAGGGGGGCGAACAGGCCAAAGTCGCGCATCATGGCTAGGTTGTTTTCTGCCTGACCGTTAAAGAAGAGTTTAAGCACCTCTTCATACATACGGGCGGCGGGAATATCTTGAAGCAGCGGCGCCAGTTCATAGATTGGCTCACTCGCGGCCTTATCTATGTTCATTCCCAGCTTCGTGGCGAAGCGCACGGCGCGCAGCATGCGCACAGGGTCTTCCCGGTAGCGTTTTTGCGGATCGCCAATCAGGCGCAGGGTGCGAGACTCGAGATCTTGTAAACCGCCGCCATAGCTGTGGATGGAGAAGTCGCTGATGTCATAGTAGAGGGCGTTGACGGTAAAATCGCGGCGCTCGGCATCTTCATCTATGGTGCCATAGACGTTGTCGCGCAATAGGCGCCCTTCAGCATTGACCTTAGAGATCTTCTCGCCACTGTCAACATGGTGCCCACGCAGTGTAGCAACTTCGATAACATCGCGACCAAAGACGATGTGGGCCAGGCGGAATCTGCGCCCAACCAGGCGACAGTTGCGAAACAGCTTCTTAATCTCTTCCGGTGTGGCATTGGTGACCACATCGAAATCCTTTGGCTCGAGACCGAGGAGGATGTCACGCACACCACCACCCACCAGGTAGGCTTTATAGCCAGACTTGTGTAGACGATAGAGTACCTTTATAGCGTTTTCGCTAATTTGCTTACGAGAGATTGCATGGTGTTTGCGTGCAACTATCTCTAGGCTTAGTCCCGCTTGTGTGGTTTCTGTGGTGTTTTGATTGTCGTCAAAAAGCTGCTTACAGAATTGACTAATACGGCGAAAAATAGGACACCTCGAACTTGGATCTTGAGTTAGGGTTAAAATTAGGCCGCTATGATAACCCAAATATGGGTTAAAGAGTATACCCGGGCTTTCCCGGTCAACTGGGTTTCGTGACGGCGGTTAGGTTTTGCATTTCACTACTTTAGCGCATCGACTTAAGCGCCTTGCGGCAGAAGGATCTCCTGCTGACACGGGATCCGCTTCAGGTCAAATTGGCTGATGGCCTGGGCTAACATGATTTCAACTTGGTCGATATCGCAAGGAGCTTGGCCCAGAAAGGCGAGCGCGGCATTGATACTGGCCTGTGGCGCCTCGATATCGATCGCCGGGGCATGATTCTGTTTTGAGAGCTTCATCCCAGGTTGGGCGCAGGCCAGTGGCAGATGTAGCCATTTAGGCGCCGTTTCGCCAAATAGCTCAAAGAGCGTCGCTTGGCGGGCGCTGGAGGTGAGCAGGTCGGCGCCGCGCACCACTTCGGTGATCCCTTGAAAGGCATCGTCCATGACCACCGCCAGCTGGTAGGCGTAGAGGCCGTCGCGGCGCTTGATAATAAAGTCCTCAGCCGCAAAGTCTGGTTCTACCTGGATAGGGCCCAGTAACTCATCATTAAAATGGTCTATGGCCAAGGTATTGTGAATGCGTATCGCGCCTTCAGTATGTTTAGGCATGCGCGCAGAGCAGCGGCCATCATAGGTGCCGCCCATCGCCTGGATCTGTTTGCGGGTGCACTGGCAAAAGTAGGCTTTGTCCTGCTGAACTAATGCGTCAAGCTGCGCCTGGTAGGCGCCTAGGCGATCGCTTTGATAGAGCACGGCGTCGTCCCATTGCAGGCCATAGGCATCTAGAGTCTTGAGGATAAGGTCGCTGGCACCTATGACCTCTCTCGGGGGATCGATATCTTCGATGCGCACCAACCATTTACCTTGGTTTGCGCGGGCGCGCAGAAAACTACCTAGCGCGGCAATTAAGGAGCCAAAATGCAGTGGACCCGAGGGGGAGGGGGCGAATCGACCAATATAGGCCTCTGCGCCGGTGGCTTGGGACGCGACGGCTTTGGCCATAGTGGTTTGAGTATTAGGGGGTTGAGAGTGGTCTGCTTGAACTATCACGGCAAAACCTTTAACGACACATCATAAAAAAGCGGGGCTAAGCCCCGCTTTACGCCAGATTAACCGGCCATCTGTTTCTCTTTGATCTCGGCGAGCGTCTTACAGTCGATACAGAGATCGGCTGTTGGACGAGCTTCGAGACGGCGGATACCGATTTCGATACCGCATGAATCACAGAAACCGAAATCGTCGTCTTCGATCTTCTGCAATGTCTTTTCAATCTTCTTGATCAGCTTACGCTCTCTGTCACGGGCGCGTAGTTCAAGGCTGAACTCCTCTTCCTGAGCCGCACGGTCGACAGGGTCTGGGAAGTTAGCCGCTTCATCTTGCATATGATTCAGGGTGCGATCCACCTCTTCACGGAGCTGACTACGCCAAGCATCGAGAATTTTTTTGAAGTGACCCAGTTGAGCGGTATTCATATATTCCTCACCTGGTTTTTCCTGGTAAGGATCTACACCTGCGATAGCGAGCACGCCAAGTTTTTTAGTGCCTTCAGGCATAACGCATCTCCTGTTCATCATTTGCGTTGTAGGGCGTCTTTATTAAAGGCCGATATCTATATCAGAATCTGATATACCACGCAAATTTTTTAAGCTGCCATAAGTTTATCTTTTGACTATGTCCTCTATTACGCATTAATTCAACTTTTACCTTCTATTTACAACTTGACAGGGCAGGATTTAATCAGACTGGCGCCACTTGGGGATAATTTACTGCTGTAGGCGAGGATCTCCACCCCATTTTGGTGGGCCTGAGTCAGAAGCTCGGCGTAGTCTGGGTCGATATGTTTGGCGGCGGCCACCGAGGTGATCCCCGTGTGTTGCACCACAAATAGCAGTACCGCTCTGTGGCCTTGCTTGACCATCTCCATCAGTTCACGCAGATGTTTTTGTCCCCGAGTGGTGACCGCATCGGGAAAGTAACCCTGGCCCTCTTCTAATAAGGTACAACTTTTGACTTCTATATAGCAGGCGGGTTTGCCCTCGCTATGCAGTAATAGATCGATGCGGCTATTCTCACTGCCATATTTTACCTCGCGGCGCAGGGTGTCGTAGCCGCTCAGCTCGGTAATCACGCCTGCCTCAATCGCCTCAGCCGCCAGGGCATTCGCGCGCCCAGTGTTGATCCCTATGATGTGGCCCTCATCTGAGGCCGCTTGTTCCCAGGTATTGGCATATTTGCGTTTGGGATTGTCAGAGGTGGAGAACCAGACGGGCTCGCCGGGATATAGGCAGTTGCGCATCGAGCCAGTGTTAGGACAGTGGATGGTGATCTCTGAGCCATCATCAAGTTGCACATCGGCGAGGAAGCGCTTGTAGCGTCTGAGCAATATTCCCTGTTCAAATGCGGGGGTAAAAATCATCTTGTCGACCTTATTATGCTGCTTATTATTTCTGTGGCTGGCTTTGACGTTGGTTTGCTATCTCTATGTGGTAACAGACCACGGCTGAGCGCAGCGATTCTACCTTATTTAGCATTATGCTGTCGCACCGCTCTGCTGGCCCAGGTGTAATGGGGTTGATTTAAGCGATTAGATAAAGGCCCATGATTGGCGTTATACTTGGCGCCATTATAAGGCGGAGCCGCTAAAGGTTTCGCGACTCTCTATACAGAAAAGGAATAACTATGAGCGACGTGATGAAGATTTATCTGACCAGCGATGCACCAGCAGCCCATTGGGGCAGCGCAGATGTGACCTTTACGGCGGGCCAGGCCAATATCCATCTGCAGGCGGGCGATCAGCTACGTCAGGTGCAGCAGGCGGCGCGTAAGCTACGCAATCAAGGGATTAACGAGGTGGCATTAGAAGGTGAGATCTGGGATCTTCACACTCAGTGGGCCTTCGCCCAAGGCTTTGCTACGGCCAAGCAGATAGGCAAGATAACCTGGACTGGCGACGACGCCATCAAGAAAGTGCTGGACGACAGACGCGACAGCGCGGCCTTCGCCAGGCAGTTGATCAACGAGACTCCTGAAAACTTGGCGCCGGTGACCCTGGCAAATCAGGCTGCCCAGTGGCTGACTAAAGTCGGTGGCGACAAGGTGAGCTATCGCATCGTTGAGGGTGAAGCCCTGCTGGAAGAGAAGTGGATAGGCATTCACTCTGTGGGCCGCGGCAGTGAGCGTGCGCCTGCGCTGCTCGAACTGGACTATAACCCACTGGGTGAAGACGCTCCTGTGTCGGCGGCGCTAGTGGGTAAAGGGATCACCTTCGACTCAGGCGGTTACAGCATCAAGGCGTCCGAAGGCATGCTGGGGATGAAGTGCGACATGGGCGGCGCGGCGACAGTGACCGCGGCGCTGGGCCTGGCGATCAAGTCTGGTCTGAATAAGCGTGTCAAGCTGTTCCTCTGCTGCGCCGAGAACCTGATCAGTGGCCGTGCCTATAAACTGGGGGATATCCTCACCTACAAGAATGGCGTATCGGTTGAGGTAGTAAACACAGATGCCGAGGGGCGTTTGGTATTGGCCGATGGCCTGCAAGCCGCTTGTGAGACAGGTGCACCGCTGGTGATCGATGCCGCGACCCTGACCGGTGCCGCCGTGATGGCCGTGGGGACTCAGTACAACGCCATCTTCTCGCCAAGTCGTGAGTTGATTAACCGCACCCAAGAGAAGGCTTCATCTGTCGCCGAGATGGTGTGGCCACTTCCCCTCGATCCTTGGCACAAAGAGATGTGTCCATCTGCCTATGCCGATACTGCCAACAGTCGTCCGGTCAAAGGTGGCGGAGCTGGCGGTGCCTCAAACGCTGCCGGTTTCTTGTGGCGCTTTGTGTCGGATGACACTCAGTGGCTACATATGGATCTGGCCTCGGCCTTTGCCGATTCGGCCAATGGCTTGTGGGCGGCGGGGGCGACCGCTCACGGCGTGTTAACCATTGCCGAGTTGCTGCAAGACTAAGCTAAGCAGTAGTGAATGAGAAAAACGCGCCAAGGGCGCGTTTTTTTATGTAAGTGTCCAGGAGGCCAATATCTCATATTGCACGCCTTGCTCACTGCTTTGGGAGTGATATAGATGCAGGGCATGGCCATTGAGGGTAAGAGTCGGGGATTTGATATCGGGCAGTGCCTTAGCCTTACGCATCAGGGTGATATGAGGCTGGAAGCTATGCTCACTGGTATGTAGCCCGAGTTGCTGCGCCAAACGCTGACATAGGTTAAACAGGGAGACTAGTTGCGGGTCTCGCGCCTCGCCTTTGAGGCAGAGGATCTTCGGCTTGTCCCAATGCGCTAGCGTGTTGAGCGTCACTTCAAAAGCCGGCAGCCGGCGTTGGTGGGCGAGCCGCGCTAAGGTTTCGCTTAGGGCCTCTTGCTGCGCCGCGCTACATTGGCCGAGAAAGGCCAGCGTCATATGCAGATTGTCTCTAGGGACTATGCGCCCTTCGTCACCAATGTTTGCCTGCAGCTGAGTCAATGTGTCGAGCTGAGCAGCATTGGGAGAGATGGCAAGAAAGAGTCGTTTCATGGGTCTATCACCTGGTTGCCGATAAAGGCCAAAGTGTGTTACAAAAATACAAAGCGAATAATATTCTATTTGTTTGATTTTAAGCGAGTTATTTCGTCAATGCTGCATGAGTAGCTAAATGTGTCCTGTTGTCGCGTACTACTAGTGTTTACAACTTAACCTATGGGTAATTCTATGATTTCTGACTATAATCAGTGTCTGTATCAGATTAGCCAATCTAAGGATTAGATAGTATATGTCATCCGATACGCAACACGGATCTCGATCGCTCGAGCAAACTCTTGCTTATTTGTGCGAGCATGATCTGGAAGAGGAACTGCAGCTAGTGTTGCAGGAACTTGCCATCGATAATAATTGCGATGGCTTGTTTTTGTTACGTATTGGCAAAGGCCGTCTGCCTGTGCAGATTGAGGCTATGTATCAGTCTGATACATCCATCTTTAGTAAGCGCGACGCCGAATTGTTACTCAGCCGGGTGGCCAATAATCGCCACCTGCATTCCTATACCTCGCTGCGCGAACCAGCCATCGTTGAAGATGTGGCGGCCGCTATTGACGATGACGATAGTCGTGTACGCCTGAATCAGGCCAAGATCCGTAGTGTATTGCTTTTACCCGTCGGTGGGATCAAGCAATATATTTTCGGGGCTTACCGCTACAACTGCGAAGGACATTGGCCAGAGCTCGTCAGGCAAAAACTACTGTTGGCGGGAAATTTACTGGGTCTGGCGCAAGAGGTGACGCATCAGCGATTAGCGGCCAAGAGTAATGAGCTGGTTTGTATCGAGCATCTTTATCGCCTGCCTATTCCCTGTGTGCATGTCGGTGCCGATGATAGAGTGATACGTTTTAATCAGAGCGCATCTGAAACCTTGCGTGTGGAGACGCTACAGCGAATAGAAAGTCTGGTACCTGCATTAGCTCAAAAACGCTTTCTCGATACCATGAACCTGGTTAAAGATCAGGTGCTTGAGCAGTCGAGCTGCGAGGTGCCGCTCAAATTTTCCCCCAATGAGGTCGATTCCAAGGTGACCTTTCTCTCCCTCTCAGGGGAAGATGGCCCCATACTCATGTTGGTTGAGCCCGTGAAAGAGGTGGTGGAAGTCACTGATGAGCAGCGACTCTCGCTGAACTTTGATAGCTTAACTGGCCTGCCAAATCGCGCCTATTTTGAGGCTATCTATGATCTGTCCAATCCCTGTGACTGTGAACGTGCCACCTTTGTTGGTTTCATTAATATAGACAGATTTCAAATAGTCAATAATGTCAGTGGTCACAGGGCTGGCGACCATTTGCTGTGCCAGTTGGCCTCTCGCTTGAGCCAGTTGGTGCGCAAGGAAGATGTGGTTGCCAGGCTAAGCGGTGATGAATTTGGCATTTTAATGCCTAATATCGACGGCAAGATTGCCGAGCAGGTGGCAGAACGTATCTGTCAGGCGTTGGCTAACCATGAATTTAGCTGGGAAGGGCGTAAACATTGCGTGAGCGTTAGCATGGGAGTGGCCCGCTGCGAGAGTGATATAGATTCGATATCGGATCTGCTGCGGCGCGCCAGTGCCGCCTGCCGCTTGGCCAAGGAGAAGGGCGGCAACGCCTGGTATTTCTATAGTGCTCAAGATCCTGTGGTAGAGAAGCTCAATACCGAGATGAGCGCCTCGGTGGATATCATTGGCGCCCTGGCTAACGACAGATTTGAGCTCTTTTATCAGCCCATAGAACCCCTGAGTGTGAGTGACGAAGGCTTACATCTGGAGATTTTGCTGCGGATGCGATCTGCCGATGGCGAGCTGATCGCGCCGGGGATCTTTCTACCCGCCGCCGAGCGCTTTAACCTGGTGGCCAAGCTGGATCGCTGGGTGATCGACAAGCTGCTGCGCTGGGGCAGTGAACATATCGATATCTGGCAATCTTTGAGTATGGTATCGGTTAACCTCTCCGCCTTGTCGATTGGTGATAGCGAATTTATCAACTGGCTGGAGATGCGTTTGCTGGGCGAGCCCGAACTGGTGTCTAAGCTCTGCTTTGAGATCACTGAGACGGCGGCGGTCAGCCAGCTGGATCAGGCGACGGAGTTGATCAGCATGGTGAAACCCATGGGATGCAAACTGGCGCTGGATGATTTTGGCTCAGGTTTCTCAAGTTTTGCCTATCTCAAGCTGCTCGATGTGGACTATGTGAAGATAGACGGACAGTTTATTCTACAACTGTGTGATGACAGGGCGGATCAGGCGATCGTCTCGGCCATCTGCCAACTTGGCCGCGACATGGATTTTGAAATCGTGGCGGAATTTGTCGAGTCGGTTGAAGTGGCCAAACATCTGGCGCGCTTGGGCGTCGAGTATGGTCAAGGCTATGGCATTGCCCGGCCGACATCCTTGGCGACCTTGAGTTCGGGTGAAGGCCTGCATTGGTATCGCCAGCTCTATTGTGAATAGATGTTAACCTTATAGCGCCCTTTAGCCGGGGCGCGTATGTTTAGTTTTGCCTTCATCCCTAGTAAACTGTCGCCAGTTTTTTGCCGATTGAACACCACCTTTGAACCAAGTACCTATCCATACACTCCTGCCTGAGATCCAACAGGCCCTGGAAAGCCATTCGCAGGTGATTCTGCAGGCGCCAACCGGGGCGGGTAAGTCGACCGCGTTGCCGCTGGCGATGCTCGACTGGTCACAGATACAGGGCAAGATCCTAATGTTGGAACCCAGACGTATCGCGGCGCGCAATGTCGCGCACTTTATTGCTGCGCAGCGGGGAGAGTCCGTAGGGCAATCGGTGGGTTATCGGGTACGCGGTGAGTCCAGCATCAGCGCCAAGACGCGTCTCGAAGTGGTGACCGAAGGGGTGTTGACCCGGATGATCCAGCAAGATCCTGAGTTATCGGATTATGGGTTGATCATCTTCGATGAGATCCATGAGCGCCATCTGACGACAGATCTTGGGCTGGCGCTGGCACTTGAGGTGCAGGCCTCGTTTCGCGAAGATCTCAAGATCATGGCGATGTCGGCCACTCTGGATGGCTTGCCTCTCTCAGATTTAATGCCTGATGCTGCTAGTCTTGTCAGCGAAGGGCGCAGCTATCCTGTCAGTTTGAGTTATCGTCCCGGCGCCGCTCATCAAGATTGGTTGCCCCATATGGCCAAGGTGATAGTCGACGCCTTGAGTGAGCATCAGCAGGGCTCTTTACTGGCGTTTCTGCCCGGCCAGCGCGAGATTGGGCGTTTACAAACCCTATTATCGGAGCGGCTCGACAGCAAGGTGTTCTTGATTGCACCTCTCTATGGCGCCTTGCCGCCCAAACAACAAGATGCCGCTATTGCCGCTCCGCCTAAGGGGATGCGTAAGTTAGTGCTGGCGACTAATGTGGCCGAGTCGAGTCTGACCATTGAAGATATTCAGCTGGTGGTCGATGCCGGTTATAAGCGTCAGGCCAGCTTTAATCCCAAGACGGCGGTGAATCGACTGTCACTGAAACGGATCAGCCAATCTTCAGCGGCCCAGCGCGCCGGCCGCGCCGGGCGTCTTAGCGCTGGCCACTGCATCAGGCTCTGGCCACAGCAGGAGCATGAGCGTCTGCTCAAGGCCGACGAGCCGGAAATTCAACATGGGGATCTCACTAATGCCGCCTTGGATGCTGCTTTCTGGGGAGTGAATACCCTACAAGCCTTGCCCCTTATTTCGCCGCCTAACGCGGCCAATGAAACCGTTGCCTGGGAGCTGCTTACTCAGCTTGAATTGGTGGATAGTCAGCGGCGCATCACGGCCCATGGCCGCGCCGCCTATCAGCTTGGCTGTCATCCCCGTCTGGCACATATGTTGTTGGCCGCCAAGGCGTTGGAAGAGAGCGGGAGTCCCTACTATTTGCCGCTGGCGGCGGTATTGGCGGCGCTACTTGAGGCGCGAGCCTTGCCCCGACGCGGCGCAGATATTACGCGATATTTAAACGAGGCCCGGGGGGGCGAGATTGCTAAGCTTGCAAAGCAATACCTGGTGAGAGTGGGCGGGAATAAAGCCTTTAGCCAGGTGTTGAGTGAGAGCCGGGATCAGGATATTGCTATCTTATTGGCGCTGGCGTTTCCCGATCGCATCGCCAAGGCGCGTGGGGTGAAGGGCTATCAACTTGCCTGCGGTGCTGGGGTGACACTCGGCGATGACGATGCGCTGCAGGGAGCAACTTGGCTGGTGGTGGCCGATTTTCAGGAGAGCGATGGGCAAAGTAGTGGCCGCATTCTGCTGGCGGCTAAGTTGGATCCTGCCTTGTTTGACGGCGCCCTGGCAAACAGGCTGCAGACCCAAGTCGTAACTGGCTGGGATGAGGAGAAGGCGCGTTTTTACGGTTTATCTCAACGGCGTATCGGGGCTATCATATTGAGCGAACGCCCCTTAGCGGCTCTGGATGAAGAGACGATTCATCAGGCTATCTATCAGCTGATCCGTACTAAAGGCCTTTCGCTGCTGGGATTTGATGATAAGGTGGAGCAGCTCAGGCGTCGGGTGGCGCTGGCGCGTCAGTTTGAACTGGCAGGAGACTGGCCCTATGTTAGCGATGAATCCCTATTGGCCGAGTTGCCCAAGTGGCTGGGACCCTATCTCAATGGGGTGCGCCGCCTGAACCAGCTCAAGGGACTGGATTTTTACACTCTGCTGCTCAATCGCCTGGAATGGAGCCAGCAGCAGGCATTAAACGAACTACTGCCGACTCACTGGCCGATGAAAACGGGTACTCGGGCGGCGATACGTTATGACGATTCGGGACGCGCCCTGCTTAGCGTGCGTCTGCAGGAGGCGCTGGGCATGGCTCAGAGTCCGCGTCTGGCCCAAGGTAAATTGGTGGTGACCATGGAGCTTCTGTCACCAGCCATGCGACCGTTGGCGTTAACCGCCGATCTGGCCAACTTCTGGACTGGCCCCTATGTCGAGGTAAAGAAAGAGATGAAGGGGCGTTACCCATGGCATCTATGGCCCGACGATCCGGCCAACACCTTGCCCACCAAATTAACCAAGAAAAAGATGTCAGCAAATGGGCTGTGATCGCCCTTTTGCTGTTTGACTGGAAAAGAGATGACGAATAAAGAGACGCCAAAGCAACGTAAGCCGCGTAAGTCGGCCAATGGCAAGACAAGCAAGCCTAAAGCCAGTGCCGTAAAGCCGGGATGGGGGCGCAAGATCTGGTCTTTGAGCTGGAAGCTCGGCCTGATCCTGTTTGCCGCCTTAACGATTTATAGCATCTATCTGGATCAGATCATCGCCCGTAAATTTGAAGGGCAAAAGTGGCATCTGCCAGCGCAGGTATTTAGCCGTTCTATGGCGCTTTATCCAGGGGCGGCGGTGAGTCATGATCAGTTGATCGCCGAGCTAAAGCTATTGGGTTATCGTAAGGTGGCTAATCCCCGTCAGGTGGGAGAGTTTTCCGCCTCTAAGACCAAGGTGGATCTCTGGCGACGTCCCTTCCTGCATCCTCAAGGTTCCCAAGAGGAACAGCGGGTGATGATCACCTTCGACAGCCAAGGGGTCGCCTCTGTAGCGCGCAGTGATAACCGTGAACTTGCGGTGTTTCATCTCGAACCCGTGCTGCTGGATCGCATGATCACAGGTGATGGCGAAGATAGGTTGTTTGTGGCCACAGATAAGATGCCCAAGGCGATTGTGGATGCCTTGATCTTGGTAGAAGACAGAAGTTTTTACGAGCATCACGGGGTAAATCCCTTTGCCATAGTGCGCGCCGCTATGGTGAATATCAGCGCCGGACGCACAGTACAAGGTGGCTCAACTCTGACCCAGCAGCTGGCGAAAAACTTCTTTCTTTCCAGCGAGCGTTCCATCATACGTAAGCTCAGAGAAGCCTTGATGGCGCTGATCATCGATTTTCGTTATGACAAGGACGAGATCTTAGAGGCCTACCTCAACGAGGTGTATATGGGTCAGGATAAGTCTCGCGCCGTGCACGGAATGGGGCTGGCCTCTCAGTTCTATTTTGGTCGACCTATTGCCGAGCTGACTTTAGCTCAACAGGCGTTTCTGATCGCCGCGATCAAGGGTCCTTCTTACTACAACCCTTGGCGTTACCCTGAGCGGGCACAAGAACGACGGGATCTGGTGCTGCGTCTCTTGATGGAGTCTGGCCAACTGCCTGTGGCCCAGTATAAGGCGGCGGTGGAGTCACCTCTTAGGGTGCGTCAATTTAGTCGACCTGTGCACAAGAAGCTGCCGGCGTTCTTTGCCGTGGTACGCGGTGAACTGTCGCGTCGTTTTGGCGATGCTTTGCTGCAACAGTCGGGCATTAAGGTCTACACAACCTTAGATCCTTTGGCTCAGGAGGCGGCAGAGCTGGCGGTGCGTAAGACGATGCAGCAGCTGGAGCAGCGAGACAAGGCTTTACAAGTTGGTATGGTGGTGACCGATAAATACTCAGCCGGTATTGCTGCTATGGTGGGCGACAAGGTGCCTAGTTACCATGGTTTTAACCGTGCGGTGGAGATCCGCAGGCCCATAGGCTCGTTAATCAAACCTTTTGTCTATGCCACGGCCTTGAGCCAGGGGGATAAATATACCCTGGCAACGCCGTTAAAGGATGAGCCCATCACATTGACCAACTCTCATGGTAAGACCTGGTCACCGCAGAACGTGACCAAGCAGTTCTCTGGCGAAGTGCCTCTGATGACGGCCTTTAAGAAGTCGATGAACGTACCAACGGTGAACTTAGGGATGGCCATAGGCACAGACGCGGTGGCAACCACTCTGGCCAAGTCTGGCTGGGATGAAGAGATCCCCGATTATCCCTCAATGTTGTTGGGTGCAGTCAATGGCTCGCCGCTGATGGTCGCCCAGGTGTATCAGACATTGGCGGACAATGGCCGTTATCGTCAGCTTAATGCGGTGACCCATGTGCTGGATGCAGACAATCAGCCCCTGGCGGCCAGTCAGAGCAACGCCAGCCAGGCATTGCCTGTAGCCAGCGACTTCCTGGTACAGCATGCCATGACTCAGGTGGTTGCATCTGGTACCGCTGCCAAGTTGGGGCAGGCGTTTCCTGGGGTTACCCTGGCGGGTAAGACAGGCACCAGTAATGATTCACGTGACTCTTGGTTTGCCGGTTTCGATGAACGTAACGTGGCAGCGGTTTGGGTTGGCTTGGATGACAATGGCAAGACAAGCCTTTACGGCAGCAGTGGTGCCATGGCCGTGTATCAGGCCTTCCTCAAACAGCGCGCGCCTATTGGTTTAAGACGCACACCGGTCGAAGGCGTGGTAAATGGTTACTTCGATGCCAAGACAGGCGTTGCCAAGCAGGCTAAGTGCGGCAATGTTATTGCCGTTCCCGCGCTGAGTGAGAGCTATCATCCGGCGAAGAACTGTGGCGAGCCGCTCTCTTGGTGGCAGAAACTGATGGGTGGCTAAGCCGCCCGGGTTAATCACAGCAATAAAAAAGCTCACCTAAGGTGAGCTTTTTTTATTGCTGTTTAGCAGCGTTATATATCTTACTTCAGGCGGCGCTGCTTGGGTCTTGCTTGCTGCCAAAGATAGAGACCAGAGATGGCCATGAAGATTAAACTGAGGGCGACCAGGTCCATCATCAGAGTGCCGGGCAGGCCTATGATGCGGCCACTGTGTAGGTCTAGTAACACACGTTCCCAATTGAGGTGCATGGCGCGGGCGGCAAGCGAAAGGCGCTGGCTGACGCCAGAGGTCGTTTCGTCGGCGAGGGGCGTTTGCCAGTCTAAGGGGGCAAGTGGTTTTGCCGCTTGCCAGTCGATGAGGTCGGCGTCACTTAAGTAACTGCCGGAAGCCGTGTTCAGCCAAAGCTGTTGGCTATCGCCTTGGGGAATAAGGGCCAGTGCACTTAGATCTTGGGGTAGGCCTGTGGCTCGGCTCTGCTGCTCGAGCAAGTTACCTGCTTGATCAAGCAGATACAGATGTTGGTCATCGATGGCCACATAGTGATTGCCATAGGCAAGGGCGCCAAGTAGCGGTCCTTGAGCCTCCAATACAGGTTTATCCTTGAGCCAAAGCAGGTTATCGCTCGCCGCGAGCAGGGGCTCTGTAGCGAAGACCATGATCTGGTTAGGCGCCTTGATACCATAATGATCCAGTAACCAGGCTTGATTAACATGAGCCGTATCTAGCTTGAGTTCATTGCTGTGGTTGATCAAGATGCCAGTCGCGGCGACCAAGCCCACCAGGATAGCACTGGCAATGCCTAGACGTCTGTGCCAGGGTCTGAACACTTTGGCGAGCTTTTGCCACAGAGGTTTACGGTGGGGATGGCGAGGTTTGTTTGTCATCTATGGCTTTCTTTATTTTGGCAATGTTAGGACGTTAGCAATCCAGGTAAAAGGATGCGGGCTGGTGGCCCAAGGAATACAAAAAGAGCAGGGGTATCCTGCTCGCTGGCCATAATATAACACTAACAGGGCAGATCGCCATCTGTGCTATTGAGTCACCTTGTCGTCTAGATAGAGGGCGATACGTGATAGCTTGGTGAGTGCGCGCACCGACAGGGTGGCGCCTGTGATACCATCGATATTGCGATCCAGTTGGTGATCGCCGGTCAATTTAGCCTGTTTAAATTGATCGGTGAAAAACTCGTGACGCACCTCATCACCTCGACTCTCGCGATAGACAAGCACCTTGGTTTGGGCGATCGCCTTGTTTCTGATATGTATGCCGACCGTGATGGGGGATTCCTTACCTATCTCTTCGAGGATCCATACGGTTTCGCCTTCCTGCTGCCAGTAACGTACTCGCATCTTGTTAAATTTATGGGCCAAGATATCTTCGATCACTTGCTTATCATCATCTTCTAACCAGTAGACCTTTGCCTTTGGCATAGGGGCGGCGAAGGCTTGGGTAATAAAGTCTTCGTTGCTTTGATAGACACTGGCGGCCTGCACGCAGAAGGCAGCGAAGAGTGAGGCAAATATGAGCTTAACAGAAAGAGATTTCATTGATTGATCCAGTAGCAAGGTAATGGATGAGGCCTGTGATAATGAATCCATTCACTATGGCTAAGACACCTCGTAAAGTGTCTTAGCCATAGGCAGTGCTCGTTTGGAGCACTGCTATGGAGAGCTAGCTTAGAATTGGTAGCCAACGCCTAGGTTGAAACCATCGGCATCTTTAGCGCCGCCAACTTTTTCGTAGTCAGCCTTAAATACTACATTTTCGTGTAACCAGTAGTTAATACCTACGTTGGTTTGCTCGACCTTAGTGTCGTCGCCGTTACCTGCATTGTTGTCATACTCGTTGTAGCGAGCAAAGATGCCAATGCTTTCATTGAAGCGGTAAGATGGCTCAATGTACCAACCGTTTTGCTCGTCGCGACCCAATGCTTCTGCTTCTTTACCGTCGATATCCCACTGAGCATACAGTGCCTTAACGGTGAAGTTTTCGATGCTGTAGATAGCATGAGCGGTTAACAAAGTCGCTGAAGCCGTGTCAACACCCGCTTTACCTTGAGTGAGATCAGACTGATATTGTGCCGTAGCCGCTAGCTCTAAACCTGCAACGCCTGTGTATTTAATGCGTGCGGTATAGGCTAGATCCGAGGCGTCAGCTTTAGCAACTTTTTGACGACCACCACGGATGTTATAAGTATCATCAACTTTCAGACCTGAAGTGATGGCACCGTCAAAGGCCAGGCCTGGTGCTGCTTTGATGTTGAGGTTGATACCCGCTTCCCACCAAGTCGCTGGCAAGATGTTTTTCTCAACAGGGTTACGTTCAACACCGTAGAACGCTGGTGGCTCGTGAGTTTCGTTGATGATGCCTACAGGCATTAGGAACAAACCAGCTTTACCGGTGAACATCTCGTTAAAGTCATGTTCTACATAAGCTTGTTCAAGTTCAACCTCGCCTGGCTTGTCATCACCAGAAAGTGCATGCTCAATTTCTAGCTCAGAGAAGAAACGTGTGTTTTCTGTGAACTCATGGCCAAAGAACAGCACGAAACGATGGAAATCGATATCTTTTTTGTCTTTACCTGATTTGTTGTCTGTGATGTTGTTGTAATGAAGTTCACCATAACCACCGATAGTGGTCGCACTCTTGGCTGAGCTGGTTTCTTCAACGGCATCAGCGGTTTTTTCTACACGTTGCTCAGTTTGCTCAAGACGCTTCTCAAGATCTTGCAGTACTTTCTGCTGCTGCTCGATCACTTTACGCAGTTCCTGAGTTTCATCAGAGGCAATAGCGGCTTGGCTAGCAAATGCGCTGACTAGCGCGGCGGCAATTAGCGTTTTCTTCATCATTTCTCATCCCAGTTGTTGTATCAGGGTTATTAAGTTGCTGGCGATTCTATCAATTGGATATCGTAATGCAAACAATTATCATTAAGTTTTTTGATTGAGATCAACATTTGTAAAGAAAGCGTAAAGCGCTGTGGTGATGTGCAGCTTGGGGTACTAGAAATAAATCACTTTATTAACACATGTTTGCATTGCATTTAGCCTTGCAGTTTTTCTGTAATAAAGGTTAATGCTTGGTTGTGCAATAAGTGTGTAGCAGGCCTGTTGTTAACTGTCTTATCCATTTGAGGGCAGAGTCATCACCTCTAATTGTGATTCACTGATTGAAAATTGCCCCTTGGGAGTCCAAGGGGCGGTAGCCTTAGAATTGGTAGCGATAACCTAGGGTGACGGATAATGGTTTACCAGCAAAATTTGAACCATGGATCTTCGTAGTGACATAGCTGGTGTCGAACAGATTTTCTGCGCTGAGATAAACCTCATGAGCCTCACCTAGATGGTAGCGTCCTGAGAGGTCGACAATGGTTTTGGCTTCGATCAGCTGCTCTGTGGCGATCGCCCCTTGACCTGCTTGGGTACGAATGTCATCGGTATAGCGTGCCGCTAGAGTGATCTGCCAGTTGTCACCGGCCATTGCTGCCGATGCAAATAGTTGATTTTCTGGCAAGTAAGGCAATTTATAGCCAGCCTCTACTTCTCCCCAAGGGTCAAAATCTGAGGTAAAGCTTTTGGCGAATTCGGCCTGTGTGTAGGTGTAAGCGAGCTTAACTGGAAAGCTGATATCGCCGTCGTGATTAAAGGTGTGATCTAAACTGAGTTCGAGACCACTGACTTCCACTTCGCCGCCATTGTATTGGTTGCCAATATTGTCATCATCACAGCCTTGTGCAGCGGTGCAGTTACCATGCATGTTACTGTAATCACTGTAAAAGACGATGGCTTCAGCATTAAGGCTACCACTGTTGAAGCGCGCACCTGCCTCATAGTTCCAACTTAACTCTTCCTGACGATCACTGTTACCAGGTGCGGCAGGGGAGAAACCTTTCTGCACGCCGGCCAGCAGTAACCAGTTGTCATCAAGCTGATAACTGGCCGAGAGTGACGGAAGCAGTGCCGAGAAGCTGTTGAGAACATCTTTATCGGCTTCGCCGTCTCTGCCGACATTACTCTTCCCCCAGTCGAGGCGACGAGTGTCGACATCTTCATAACGTAGGCCTGCGGTGATATTGAACTGGCCGATCTGAATTTTATCCTGAACATAGAGGGCAATAGCCTGGGCACTATCGATACGGTTAGAGTCGGTACCTGGGATCCCTGCGCTGCTCAAACGCATGACCTGATCTGCTCCCATGTTGTATTTATCTACCCACTGAAACCTGTCCATCTCATCTTCATGGTAGCGGGCCCCGATGGCGATTTCGTGATTATCCAGTAACCAGTTGAGCTCACTTTGAATACCTTGAGACAGATATTGACGATTATTGGCTTTAACATCGACGCTAAGATCGCCACTGGTGGGATCGCTATCGAAGTCAGCAGCTATTTGCGTGCCGTCGCCGCTGATGCTCTGTCCGTTCACTTTACTGGTTTTGTACCAGTTACGGGCAAACTCGTTGTAATAAACTATGGTGCCTAGCGACAAGCTGTCGTTGAGATCGATAAGATGATTAAGTTGCAGCTGTTTGTGCTCTGTGGTCATCTTGTCTTTCTGAGACGAAGAATATCTTTGGTAGGGATTGGCGGCAAAGTCGGCGTCGGTAAGGCCCATATAGGTTTCGTTGGAGATCTCGTCGGAATACTTAAGTTTCAATTCGAGGGTTTGCTGGTATTGGCTAGCCTTGTCACTACGAATACTCACCTTGGCTAAAGCGTCGTTTTTAGTGAATCCAGTGTTGCCATCGACGCCGTTAATGTCGCGAAAACCATCGGCCTGGTAGCGATAAAGCTCGGCCACTGCGCCGATGCGCTCACCCTGTCCGCCGGCGAAAGCATGTAGCTTGCCAAATCCATGTTGACCAGCAGCTATATCCACTTGACCCGCGAGGTCTTGCTCAGGGATCTGACGTGAGATGAGGTTGAGCACGCCGCCCGTGGTGCGTGGGCCATATTTGACCGTAGAGCTGCCCTTAAGCACTTCGATAGATTGCATCCTGCCTGACGTAGGAAAGTAGTAGGCTGCAGGAGAAGCATAAGGAGCGGGCGCTGCCAGTACACCATCTTCCATTATGGTGATTTTTTCGGAGCGGTTTTGGCCTGTTCCGCGCATGCCAAGATTTGGCCGCAAACCGAAACCATCTTCCTCCTGAACATAGACACCGGGCACCGAGGCGAGAGTGCGCATAATGTCACTGTATTTAAAGGTATCGAGTTCGGCTTGGGTGATTTGGTGAGCACTACCCGGGACGGTATTAAGCGGATTGCGCTGGCCGAAGATGGTTAATTGTTCCAGTGGTTTAGCCGTTTCATCACCGGCTTGGGCATAGCTGGGGGTGGCAAGGACTGATAGCAGACTCAAGCTAATAAGACTAAGCGAGGTATTAAGCGGGCGTAACATACAATCTCCAATGAAAATGCGAATGATTATCCTTTGCGTGGAGATGTTAGTGTTGAGTCCTTAATTTTAACTTAAATGGTTAGACGTTTACGTTTGTTAAATTTTGTATCTTTAAGTCATCGGAGAACTATTTGGTGGGTTTTGCTATAGACTGTGCCTCTTAAATATTAACTATCCCCCTATCGCTATCGAGCCATTATGTTTCTAAGTCCTTATTTTAAAAAAGATCAGCAAGTTGTTTCCGTCTCAGCACAGCAAGCGAGCGAGTTCGCTAAAGGTGTGGCGCAAGACTTCAACCCTATCCATGATGTCGATGCCAAGAAATTTTGCGTCCCCGGAGATCTGCTGTTTGCCTTAGTACTTGGTCAGTATGGACTTAGCCAGAAGATGCAGTTTCGTTTCGAGGGCATGGTAGGCAATGGGGTTAATCTGGTCTTTCCCGATAACGTAAGCGATGCCTTTGCCATTTTGGATGATAAGGATAAGCAATACCTCAGCGTCGAGCGCAGCGGTGATAGCACCTTGTGTGAGGTGCAGACAGAGTCTTTTATTCGCAGCTATGTGGCTTTCTCTGGCTTAAACTTCACCCATGTGTTGGTGCCGCTGATGAGGCAGCATGGTGTGATGATCAACCCTGCGCGTCCCTTAGTGATCTATGAAAGCATGTCGTTCGACCTGGCGAGTCTGGATTTTAAACATATCGAGCTGTCCCTGGTCGAGCAGAAGCTGGCTATCGAGGGTAAGCGCGGGGATGTGACTCTGAAGTTTGAGCTGCACTGCGGCGAGACCTTAGTGGGCACAGGAGAGAAGACACTCGTACTTAGCGGTCTGCGTCCACTTGAAGCCGAGAGCATGGATGAGATGGTGGCCCGCTACGAGGCGCGCCGTGTGAGTTACCAGCAAGGCAACTAACATCTTGGGGTCGGCGCGAGTCGGCCCTATTGCTACTCTTTAGCAGCCACGCTGCGCTACTTAGTTTGATATCTTAACTTCACACCTTTTGCTCTAGCTCTTTGTTCTGCAGGCTTGCCATTGCCTTGAAAATCACCTGAAATCGGCTGTGACGCACGCTTTTTAAACGACTATCCCATCCAAGCCCTGGGCCAGATTGCCAAGACACTGGCTTTGTTTTACTTTAGTGGGATTGTTTTGCTATTCCCCTTTGCTGCTTGCCCCTCGGGGCGGCCGACAAGCTCGTTTGGATAAGGAAAGAGATGCCAAGCTTAAATCGAATCGTGCTGATCAATACGCACCTCCCTGGCGTTGTGGAACTCGCCCTCGATGGACACACTAATATTTGTGGCACCAATGCCTCGGGCAAGACCACGCTGCAGCGTCTGGTGCCCGTGTTTTATGGTGAATATCCCAGCCGAGTGGTGCCCTCGACCCGTGACAGCTTCGAGCGTTGGTACCTGCCCCATGACTCCAGTTACATCATCTATGAGTACAAGCGTGACGACGGCCTGCTGACCCAAGCGGTGCTGGCCTCTGCCGGTGATGGCAAAGGGGTCAACTACCGTTTTATCGGTAAAGGCTTCGAACTGGCTGATTATGTAAAGTCCCAGCAAGGGGAGTCGATTCTTTGCCATAACATGGCCGAGCTGGGCCGTGAGATGAAACGCGCTGGTGTGGCGGTGACCAACCTGCTCAACACCCGCGAATATCGCGCCATCATTCAAAACGATCGCACTTTGCTCAGCACTGGCAGCAACCGTAGTGAGCTCAGGGCTTACGCCCGTCAATTCTCCCTGTGTCAGCATGAACATACGCTGCGTCACATAGAGAAGTTGGCCAAGGCGGTGCACTCCAAAGAGGGCAAGATGGAGACGATCAAGTCGATGATTGCCGCCATCTTAGAGGAGGATGGGGTTAACCCGCCCAGCTCACGGCTTAATCCACAGCGCGTCGAGTCTTGGATTCGCGAAAGTCAGTTGATCCAGGGCTTCGAGCAGATCCGCCCTGAATTTGACAAGTTAGAGCAGGAGTTCAATCAGCTACTCAGCGCCGAGCAGCGTCTGGCTGGCCTGAAACGTGGCTATGGTAAGGATGAATCTCAGGAGATAGAGCGTCAGGAGATCCATCAGCAGCGCTCAAAAGATCTGGGTAACAAGTTGCGTCAGCTCGACGATGAGTGGAAGGAGCTGCGCGACGAGCTCAACCTGGATCTCTCTGCCGCCAAGGGGGATGTGGCTAAGATAGAGCATGAGCTGGATATTATCGAAGATCAGCATGCAGGTTTTCTCGATGCCGACATCGAGCAGGCCAAGCTGGATCTTGAGCAGCTACCCAGCTGGCGCGCCAGCCTGGAGAATCTCACCGAGCGTCATAAGCTACAGACAGAGAAGCATCAGGATATTGAGGCGGCCTACAACGCCCGTCGCAGCAAGATTGGCGAGAATCTCAACCGTGAGCTGGAACAGCTCGACAAGGAGCAGGACAAGCATCGCGAAGCCAGAGACAAGCAGCAGGAGGCCGGCCGCGAGGAGCTGGCAGCCCTAGAGCAACGCTGGCGAGAGCAGATGGACGCGGGCCGTGCCAAGCACAATGAGCAGGAATACCAGCTCAAGTTGACGGCGGCCGAGTTGCAGATGCAGGTTAACAGTGTCACCTACAGCGAGGAAGAGAAGCTGGCCCTAGCGGTGTTTGACGAGCGTATCTCCCGCGCCGACGAGGAGCAAGAAGCCTGCAACGCCATGGTAGATCGCCTCACGGCTGAGGAGCGTAAGCTCAGAGCCAAGCGGGATCAGGCCAATGAGAGCCTGAGACAGGCAGGCGTTCGTGTGATTGAGCGCCAGGGGGCGCTGGATGAACTGCATCAGGTGCTTTTCCCTCAATCCCATACTCTGCTTGAGTATCTACGTAAGGAAGTACAGGGCTGGGAAGAGAGCATAGGCAAGCTGATTAACCCAGAACTACTACATCGCAGTGACCTGCATCCGGCCAAATCGGCAGATGGTGATAGCTTCTGCGGTGTCGAGTTGGATCTCAAGGCGTTGGCGACTCCAGAATATGCGGCCTCGGAGCAGGAACTCAGAGGACGTTACAGCGAGGCCGAGGAGGCACTGGCGAGCGCCAAACAGCTACAGACAGAGGCTGAAGAAGCCTTAGTGGCCATCAATGCTGAGCTGGATAAACTCAACCGCGAACTCACCTTTGCTAAGACGGCTTATAAAAACAGCCGCGACGATCTGCGCCGCCTGTTCGACGAGAAGCGCGCTGAGCAGGAGAAAATTAATCAGGCGCTAACCGCGCGTAAGGCTGATTCCCAGAAGCGTCTCGCCCGTCTCGACAGTGAGATGAAACAGCTTAAGGCTCAGCATCAGGAGTGGCTCGAGGAGCAAAACGAGCAGGCGCTCGAGGCGCGCATGGAGAAGAAGGCCTACTGGCAGGAAGTGGTTGGCGCCTTGGATGCCCAGCTGTCACAGGTAAAACAGAATATTAGTGAGCGACGCCAGGCGGCCAAGGCGGAGCAGAAGGCCTGCGAGCAGTGGTATAAGGATGAGCTGAAATCCCGCGGCGTCGATGAAGATAAGATCTTGAAGTTGAAGCAGGAGATCCGCACGCTTGAAAGCAATATCGGCAAGGCGGAGCAGCGACGCAGTGAGGTACTGCGTTTCGATGACTGGTATCAACATACCTGGCTTGCCCGTAAGCCTAAGCTGCAGACCGAACTGAGCAAGGTGAAGATGGCGGTGACCGAGTTGAGTCAACAGCTCACCACTAAGGCCAACGAGGTAAAACATCAGCGCCAGCAATATGATAGCGAGCGCAAGCAGTCTGATTCGATTCAGGTAGAGGCCTCGGAGAACTTGACCAAGCTGCGCGCCGTGATGCGCAAACTGGCCGAGCTGAAACTGCCCTCGAGTCAGGACGAAATGCAAGGTGGCCTTACCGAGCGATTGCGTCAGGGTGAAGAACTGCTGCTGCGCCGGGATCAGCTAATGGGCTCGGTAAAGCAGTATATTGAGCATTTCGATTCGGTGATCGCCAGCAAGTCGGGCTCTAGTTTGTCAGAGACCTGGGAGCGCGCCCGCGAGGAGTCAAGCTTTGTCAACGACAAGGGCATTCGCCTGTTGGATTATCGCAAGCTGGTACCGCAACTTGAGCAGCTGCTCAACGTCATGGTGCCTCAGGCGATCATGGGGCTGAGAGAGCAGGGGCGTAACTTTGGTATCGATCTGACCGCGTTTTATGATGTATTGGCGGATATCGATCGCCGCATTGCCTCGCAGAGTGCCCGCATCACCCGCGAGGTGGGCGAAGAGCTGTTCCTCGACGGGGTGAGCGAGTCGGCGGTGCGTATCCGCTCGCGCATCAGTGAGCTAGAGTTCTGGCCAGAGTTGGAGGAGTTCGTTAAGGCGTTTAAACAGTGGAAAGCCGAGGGCTTTGCCGACTTGCCTGATGAGCACTACACCAGCAGTATGCGCCGCGCGTTGGATATCATCGGCCGCGCCGCCCTAACCGGCGGTATCGCCAAGCTGTTAGAGATAGAGCTACGCCTGAAAGAGGGCAACAGCGATCTGGTGATCCGCACCGACCGTCAGCTTAACGAATCCTCGAGCCATGGTATGGCTTATCTGATCCTGTGTAAGTTCCTGCTGGCCTTTACCCGCCTGCTGCGTGGCCGCGCCGATGTGACCATTCACTGGCCGATCGACGAGCTGGGCACACTGCACCACGGTAACGTGAAGAAGATCTTCGATGCCTGTGAGAACAATAACATCTCTGTGTTGGGCGCTTTCCCTAACCCTGAGTCAGAGGTGCTTAACCTGTTTGCTAACCGCTACATCATCAATAAGCAAACTAAGAAATTACAAGTGGTTAAGCCGCAAGTTAACCCCATAGCCGATAAGCTGAGCCAGCGTTTTGCCAAGGAGGCTGTGTAAATGAGCAGTAGCACACAAACCGTATTAGTGGGCCAGGGCGCCTTGATTGAAGCCTTGCTGCGTGGCGAGTTTATCTGCCGTACCAGCAATGAAGAGGCCTGGCGCGCACTCAAGTCGCAAGCCACTCGTGATAACGTCGAGCAATACCTGAATCAGATTAATCGCACCCTGGCCTCGGCCGGAGAGGGCGAGGTGTTCTTCTGCGGTTACCTGCAATTGGGTGACGATGAGCGTAAAGTGATCTCCAGTCAGTTTCGCGATATCTGCCATGCGCTGATCCCATTGGTGGAATGGTTAGTACTGGTACAAGAGGCCAGCGGCCAGGACGCGCCACTGTCTGAAGGAGCGGCGGTGCGTCTCAACGAGTTACAGACCCGTATCGAAGATACTCCGGCGTTTCGCGAGCAGCTGGCTAAGATCAGCCACTATCGCCTGTTTGGCTCCAGTTCTACCCAGGTGGATGCACAGATCAAGCTGGTGTTTAAACGTCTGGTGGAGCTGGGATATCTGCTGCGTCCCAACCAGGAAAAGCAGATCTATATCGCCACCGGCAAGTTGGATTACCTCTATGAGGTGATCCGTTTCATCGATGAAACCGAAGGACTCAGCCTGGAGGCCCAGGCGGAAACCGCAACCCAGAGGGACTTGATCTGATATGAGTAGCAACTTACATCAGGCGGGGGTCACGCTACTTAAGCAGCTGGGACGCCATGCGGATCTCATCATGGATGTCTACCTGTCCGGTTCAGTGACCGAAGAGGGGGAGCGCGCAAGCGCCGTCGACAAGCTGCGTAAGGCGGATATCTTGTGGCAGCCCGAGGGCGAACAGGGGCTGAGGCTGAAGCGTTCGGTGCGTGCCCTGCTGGAAGAGGTGCTGAGCGATGAGCGTAATCGTCAGATCGATGCCAATGTTGGCTCCTCTCTCGCTACCATCAAGACCCTAGCTGACCACTACAAGGAGGCTCGTCAGGCGGCCGATTACAGTGCCAGCGAGGCTTATTTGGCGGATCTTAGCGAGCAGGTCTACAGCTTTACCGAAGGGCTGAAGTACTCGATTCGTGTGCTCTGGAGTCGGATCAACAACGAGTTCGGCTATGTGGGCACGATCAACGCCAAGATACGTGAAAACGAACTGGCCCAGAGCCAGGTGACCGAACTGCTTAATGGTCTGGAGATGTTCCAGTTTAGCGAGTTGGGTGAGCTCGCTGGGGATATCCGTGAGCTGCGTAAACTACTGGTGACCCGCTTGCAGGAGACGTTGAGCGACTGTACTCAGGAGCTGAGTGTCGTGCAGGGGCGTTTATTGGAGCTGCTGGGACGTTTCCGTCAGATCCAGGGGCGTACCCGCCTGCTTAAAGGTTGGCTGCTCTATACGGATATGCATCCAGATTATGAGGTGGCGGATCATGTGAGTCATAAGCAGTTGCCAACTCTGTTTAACCGCGCCGAGGCGATTCTGGCACCGGCTGCAGTGGATGTCGCCAATACCAGCCAAGAAGCTGAACTGCTTAGTTTAGTGTCGCAGATTAAAAGTATTAGCCGTGCTGGTCGCGATCCTCTGGTGCGCGAACATGATATGCCCTTCGCCTTGGTGGAGGCGGAAGACTTTGATATTCCCGATAATCCGCTCAAACTGGCGGTGGATGAGTATTTCTGCGCTGTGATCGATTCGGGACTAAGACAGTCGGCACTCGATTATCACCAAGCGCAAGGACTCGACTGGGATACCGAGAGCTGGTTGTATCAAGTGATCTGTGGTTACGAGGGCTTGCCCGAGGAACACAGACGCTATTTTGAGCTTGAGCCGATTGGCGAGCCTCACGCACTCTACAGTGGTAATTTTATTATTCGCGATGTGGAGCTCTGGTTGGCTTAAAGGCGAACTTTATTGGATTTTCTGATTTTAAAGTCGTTAAATCATTAGGTTAATAACTATTGATTTGACGACTTTGCTATTTTGTTCTTCTCTTTTCTATCTCCTGTTTATTGTTTCCTCACTAGTGCAACTCACTGCTATGCCGACTTGAATGGTTTTCTGTGCTTTTTTTTATTTATTTGCGACTTTTACATCTTCCCTGTCTGCAGCCTGTAGAGACTTTCACTGCTTGTTGGTGATGCCTTTGTGGCTATTTTGTTGTTTATTTGTGCTGAAAGTAAAAGTTTATTCACCGCACCTATCTGGTTGGTGTGATTTTTTGTATTAAAAATCATTGCATTATTATGTCTGTGGTTGATTGTTTGCTGGTCTGATCAATTTAACGTACCCAGATTATGATTGAATTTATGGGTAGCATGATCCACTATCACTGACCAGTAACGGGAAAGCTAAGGCTTTCATTCTCATCTCCACGTATAGATGGAGAGTGTAAAGCGCACGATAGATGCGCACATAACAAGGCAAGCAGATGACAAAATCACTTTCAACACGCATCTTTATCGGGCTGTTTTCTGGCCTGATCTTGGGTAGCATTATTCAGTATTTTTTAGCCGATGTGGGCTTCTTCTCCGGCACTTTGGTCGAGGTCGCTTCAGGCGTAGGCACCATGTTCGTCAATATGATCATGATGATGGTGGTGCCTCTTGTCTTCGTCAGTATCGTCTGTGGCGTGCTGGAGCTCGACGACCTTAAGAGCTTTGGTCGTCTCGGCGGTAAGACGTTCGGTTTCTATATTATTAATACGCTAGTGGCCATCTTCGCCGCTTTGGCTGTGGCATTGCTGCTTAACCCTGGGCTTGGGGTCGATATGACAGGTGGCAGCGGCGCAGAGATCACCGCCACTGAGCTGCCTAACCTGATGCAGCTAATTGTTAACATAGTGCCTAGCAACCCGGTGGCTGCGTTCACCTCGGGCAATATGCTACAGGTGATCTTTATGGCGCTGTTGGTGGGGGGCGTGATTAAGTCGATGGGCAGCGCCGTGCCACTGTTAAAGCAGGGCTTTACTGAAGGCAATAAGTTGATGATGAAGCTCATCAGCCTGGTGATGCAGTTGGCGCCATTTGGTGTGTTTGCCCTGATGTTCAAGCTGGGTGCAACCTTAGAAGCCAGTCTCTTCGTGAGCGTGATAGAGTATCTGGTGGTGATCTTAAGCTTGTTATTGCTGTGGATCTTTGTGGTCTATCCTTGGGCGGTGAGTCTATTTACTCCTGTGTCGGCCAAGGCGTTCAGAGCTAAGACACAAGAGCAGATTCTCTTCTCTTTGTCGACCGCAAGCTCTAATGCCACCATTCCTGTAACCATGCGTACTCTGACTGAGAAGCTTGGGGTTAAGCGCGCCGTGGCCGGTTTCGGTGTTCCGCTGGGCGCAACCATGAACATGGGCGGTGTGTCTATCTATATCACCATCGCTATCTTCTTCGTGGCAAACTCTTTCGGCGCGCCGATTGCTATGGAACAACTGCCTGCACTGCTGTTTAGTATCTTCCTGCTCTCTGTGGGGGCTGGTGGTGTGCCAGGCGGTGGCATGGTGATGATAGGTGTATTGATCCACCAGATGGGCTTACCCGTTGAAGCTTTCGTGATCGTTGCGGCCCTGGACAGACTGATCGACATGGTACTGACCTCTTGTAATGTCGTGGGTGATGCCGCTGTGCTCACCATAGTCGATGCCACCGAAAATGGCCATGAAACACAAGACCTAGAATCATCTGTGTCGCGTCCAAGCGAAGTAAGCTCTAGTTAACGGATAGCCTTAACTTGACTAGGAAATGGCTCGCCTTTTTGGCGGGCTTTTTTGTTTCTAGCCTTTGATTGAATAGTCTCTACGATACGGTATAGAGGTAAGGATTTATTAGTAAACAGTTAATTAACTTATTGTTAAAAATGTTGATTTTTCGTTTCGTTGGGGTATTTTAGGACGCTTGATGTAGCACTTTATGACTAGACAATGATATGCGGCAAGCCGCTGTCACTTCGAATAGATTGATGAAAGGGAATTCGATGAAACGACTAATGACCTTATTGCTCATCTTAGTGATGAGTACTCTCTCTGGCTGTGCCCAAAGGCTGCAGTCCATTTCAAAAGATGTTGATAAAACTTTGGCTGAGAACAGCGGTTACCTGTTGATCGGTGTTGATACTAACTGGGGTCTTCACAGCATTCTAATCGGTGGTGATAATCGCTTGATGCTGACCGAACGCGATCTCAAAACAGGCAGCAACTATATTCTGGTAACTGTGCCGGCTGGTCAGTATCGCATCCAAGATGTGAAATTTACCCGTTACGTCTATATGGCACTTGAGGAGGGCTATTGGGATTTTGAAGTCCGGCCAAATCAAGTGAGCTATGTGGGAGATTTGGATATAGACATAAGAGGGCTGTGGGAGATCACGTCTGCAGAGATTATTCTTGAAAACCGTTCGACTAAAGCGCTGCGTTTTCTCGAGTCCTCTTTTCCTAACATATTGCAGTCGCGCCAAGTGCGTTATTCCGGTCCTGGAGAAGATAACTTTCTCGAATTTGCTGAAGGTCTAGCCAAGTCGAAGGAGGCTGCACTATGAAATATATCATTGCTTTGGTGCTGCTCATCGGTAGTTTTTCTACCCAAGGGGTCCCCATTCCTGCTTCGACACTTTATCGCTCTCCCATGATGTCGCAAGTGACTTTTACTCCTGATGGTCAGTATATCTCGGCGCTTATCGTGGAGGAGGGGAAATCTTATATCTCACTCATAGATACCCGAGACAAGGAGTATCAACATATTGGTTCATTTAATTCAGATGAACGACTCAGTGGATATAGTTGGATTGATAATGAGACGCTCTATATCAGTTATTTATGGCGAGGCGAAGTAAGGAGTGTATTACTTAAGCTCTCCCAGCAAGAGGGAAAGTTTACCTCTGAACTGGTTAAGCTTCCCGACGATAGCTATTTAGTCGATCCTCTCATTGATGAACCTGGCTATATACTCTTTGCCAAGAATCGATACAAGGGACGCCCTAGCAATCAACTGTATAAGCTTACTATCCAGCAGTTGGTTGATAAAGATTTCGATAAGGCCAGCCTTCTCGAACACAAGCTGAAAGATGTCGTTTACTTTGGCTGGGATGATATACGTAGGGTTTTGTTTGCCGTGACCGTTGATATCGAAGCGATGAAGGGGGAGGTACTCTATCGTGAATTAACCGAGCTGCGTTGGAAGACCCTGTTTGAGATCACAGATAAGAAGATGCAGTTTAGCCCTGTTGGCTTTATTGGTGATGAAAAGCTGGCGGTCTTGAGTAATGAACATACCGATAAAATTGCACTTTATGAGTTTGATATTGCCAGTCAAAAGCTAGGCAAAGTTATCTATGAACATCCTAAGTATGATCTCGTTGACGCTCAGGTGAATATTGCCGGTAATGGTGTTAGCGCGGTGACCTATGTTGAGAATGGGCAGCATGTCAGTCAATTTCTTGATAACAGTACGACAGAAACTGACTCTCTGATAGCACGCCATTTCAAAGGTAAAGAAGGGGTGATCAGTGCCTATGCAAAAGACAACAGGCATCAAGTGTTGTTTGTTTATGCCTCGAATGATCCAGGTAGCTACTACCTCTATGACCGTCAGGCGGATAGGGTTGAACTGTTAACTGAACTCAATCCCGAACTGATGGCATATGAACTATCAGAGACAAAGGTTTTTTCGGTAGAGAGTGCGCCAGGTGTGGATGTCGAGGGGTATCTGACTTTACCCAATCAGAAAAGTCGCAATGGCGTCCTGTTGGTCATGCCGCATGGTGGACCAATCGGAATTCGTGATTATAACTACTTTAACAACGATACTCAGTATTTTACGAGTCGAGGTTTTACCGTTTTAAGAGTAAATTTCCGCGGTTCACAGGGCTATGGTAAGTCTTTCCTTAACAGTGGTAAGGGAGAATTCGGTAAGGCAATCGAGCAAGATATCACCGCTGCCGTCAACCATGTTAGCAAGCAACACACTTTCGAGAAAATGTGCGCCATGGGAGCGAGTTATGGCGGTTATTCAGCCTTAATGCTAGCAATAAAGCATCCCGACGATTATCAATGTGCCATAGGGGCTTACGGCATCTATGATCTCCCCCTCTTGTTCAACGGCAGCAATTACAAGGTGCTGGAGGAGTATCGTAAGACTGTAAGCGAAGTCGTTGGTGAGCTGAGTGATGATCTGCTGCAATATTCGCCCGTTTACCTGGCCGATAAGATAAAGGCTCCGGTGTTGCTGATCGCCGGCAAAGAGGATCGTATCGCCGACTTTGAACACTCTCAACGTATGCAATATGTACTGGAGAAGCAAAATAAGTCAGTCGAACATCTTTATTATGACAGGACGGCTCATGGTCAGAATACCTGGTACTGGCAGCAACATGAGAATGCGTATGTGGCCGATTACCTGAAACGAACCTTGGCCCTGAAGGAATATCATGAGATGTCTGGCGTTAAGCCTGAGCTTGCACAGCAGCTTGGGGACGATTTGGCCACTATCGCCGATGGCTATAACTTTAAGAATAAAGTTGAAAATAGTCCTTCTCAGGCGCTGGCCTACTATCGTCAAGCGGCATTAGCCGGCGACGGTCGCTCTGCCTATAACTACGGCGTTAAGCTGGTTTACAAAGGCAAGCAGTTGCTTAAAGAGACTCAAGGAGAAGAGACTAAAGAGCTCATGGGAGTTGACGATAGCCAGGAAGGCGCACGTTTGGTGGCTGAAGGTATTAGTTGGGCAGAGAAAGGCTCGGCCTTAGGTTATGCGTCGGCCAGTCATTGGCTAGGAAAGATATACGATCAAGGCGAGCACGTTACTCAGGACCTGGCTAAGGCGGTGGATTTTTATAATGCGGCGGTCGAGCAGGGATATGATGCGCGAGCCCTGCTGCGAATGGGAAAAGTATATTGTCTTGCCGAAGATGAATTGAAAGACGTGCAGCGTTGCACCGAACTACTTGCCCTGTCTAAGTTGGCTGACTTACCGAAGAAAGAACAGAAAAATGCTGTGACCGAAGATTCGCGCAGCCTCCTGCGTTGGGTAATAGGTCAGTTGTATGCCCACGGGCATTTCGATGCTCAAGAGACTCAGTTAATCCAAGACTTGGTGAAGCAGGAGTATGGTGTTTCGCTAGCACAAGTGGCGCTGGACGATGTCGAGATCGGGGCCGTTGAATACAGTCGTTATTATAAGAAGTATAGGGTTTATGATAAGGACAAACGTTTTAGCGCGTCACCTAGCCTTGAATTGGGGATGGTGTTTGGGGTGGAGCCTCAAAAAGGCGTCGATGAACAACGTAAGGTCGCCGTTATTGCCAAGTGGATAAAGGTCGACGATAAGGGACGTAAAGAGATAGTCCAGAGCGATCTGTTGTGGGGAAGTGCTGATGAAGACAATTGGAATACTCGAATCTCGTTCAAAGAGAAGGAGTTGTTTAAGGGTAAATTGACCGTTGAGTTGTCAGATTTAAATAATAATTTGCTGGCAACTAGGACGTTAGACATTCTTTAATTTAGCCGTTTGAGCATTAAAAAAGGGACGCGTTGGCGTCCCTTTTATTGTATCTGGCTAATGTTTACTGCGACTCGCTAATGCCTCTTGGTCAGACGGCGGCTGAGAGCACTTTGACTGATCCCCAGCATCTGCGCCGCCGCGGTTTGGTTGTTGGCAGTGCGGCTCATGGCCTCGTCGATCAACGCCTGGTTCATCTGTGTCAGTGTCGGCAGGGATTTAGGGAAAATGATGTGATCGCTAGGCTCAGCATCCAGCGACTTGTGTTCTTTAACCGCCTCCATAAAGGGTGAGATGTTGAGCGTCACGCCGTCGCTGCGGCTGACGGCATCGAATACCATGCCTTTGAGCTCATTCAGGTTACCGGGAAAGTCATAATCCAATAGTTTGGGCGCCAGCTCTCTGGGTTGCTGGGGGGCGCTTAGCGACATCTCCTCGGCGGCCTCGGCGATAAAGTGATTGATCAACATTGCGATATCTAACGGGCGTTCTGCGAGCCGAGGCAGTTTTATCTTATGGGCGCGCAGACGGTAGAGCAGATCGCTGCGAAACTCGCCGCGCTTGTTGAGGGCCAGCAAATCGTCTTGAGTGGAGAGGACAAATTTACACTTGATGGGGAAGCGACTATCGCTGCCCAAGGGGGAGTAACTCTTGCTCTCGATAAGCTCCAACAAGGTGATCTGCGCGCTCAGAGGCAGGACACTGATTTCACTCAGATAGAGGACGCCACTGCCTGCCTGGTGCAGCAGTCCGGTCACCGCATCGATTTCCCCGTTTGGCTGGTGGCTCAGTCGGCCGCAGAGTTTAAGTTCGAAGGTGTCGCTGGCAAACCCTGCGAGATTAAGGCTGACAAAGGGTTGCTCAGGGCTAAAAAGTTGATGGCAGGAGCGGGCAAATTCACTCTTACCCGTACCGCTTTCCCCCTGAATCAGCAGAGGCTCCGGGCTAAAGGCTACGGCCTCTAAATAGCGAAACTGATCCAGCAGCACAGGCTCACAGGTGAGAATATTATTAAACGCCTTGGGATTATCTAAGGTGCGGCTGAGAAAGCGCTCCTTAATATGTAAGTAGTTGCGCTCCAGCCCTACGACTTCCAGCGCCCGTCGCACCGTATGGGCCAGATCGCTGACGTTGTCCGTCTTGATAAAGTAATCATAGGCACCATGCTTGATGCAGCGCACTGCGGTGTCTACTTCGTTAACCCCAGTCACGATAATCACCCGGGTATTGGGTGACTCGGCCCGTATCATGGCCAGCAGCTCTTCGCCCGAATGAAATGGCATGGTCAGATCCAGCAGTACCAAGGCGTAGTCGCCCACCTGTAGGCGATTCAGTACCTGGCGGCTGTCGACGCAGGTATCTATCTCCGCCTCTGGCACCAGGCGGTTTAAGGTGACAGCCAGGGTACGCAGCCAAGAAGCCTCGTCGTCGACCAAAAGGATATTACGTGCAAGTTTCATCTGTTATTGCTACTCCTGAACCAAGGCAAAACTAAGTTGAATGCGGGTGCCTTTACCGGGTCTTGATTGTATCTGCATCAGGCCCTCATGCTCTTTGATAATACGGCTGCATACAGATAAGCCTAAGCCACTGCCACCCTCGGTGCGACGTGTGGTAAAAAAGGGCTCTGTGATCCGTTTAAGGGTTTGAGTGTCCATGCCACAACCATTGTCATTGACATTGATGATGGCGCGATCCTTGTCAATTTGTGTACTGATCTTAATATGCCCCTCTCTTGGCGGACAGGCATGACAGGCGTTTTGGATTAGGTTGATCAGCACTTGATGCAACTGTTGGGCATTACCCAATATCATGGGGCTCGGCAGGTGCAGTAATTTGGTGATCTGAAGTGTTTTAGTCTGATTTGCCGTAAGACGCAGGGAGACGTCGACTACCTCATTAAGGCTGACGGGGGCATGGTCCTGTACCAAGTTTGGCAGGGCATAACGCTTGAGATCATTGACGATACGACTGATTCGCTTGGCGGCTTCCTCAATAGTGTCGCAGCCAACAGTCATTTCATCCATAGCCTGAGCTGGCGAGAGTCCGGCGATCTGCCAGAAGGGATTGCGCTGCTGATAATAATCGGCCGCAGGGCCTAAGTCTTTCATCGCCGCGGAAAACATTGAGATGGCATGTAAGATAAGCCCTGTGGGGTTGTTGATCTCATGGGCGATACCGGCGGACAACTCGCCAAGTGAGGCCAAGCGACTGGCTTCTTCGTTCGCCTGACGTAGCTGATGTTGTTCGGTGGATTCTTCGAGCAATATCACCACCTGATCGCTTGCGATAGGGTGGATCTGCAGTTGCCAATATTGCTGCTGATACATCATGTCGGCGATCAGGGATTTTTGTTGAGACAACACCTTCAACACCGCGGGCCTGAGGTCGAATGCCTGCCCATGGATATAATGAAATGCCTCAGAGATCAGCAGGTGCACATTGTTGTCGTTACTCCACAGGCGTTGTAGTTCATCATTGACGATTGTGACGCCATGAGGAATACCGTCGAGTACGGATTGAAACTGTTTGGAGATATTGGAGATCTCTGCCTCGACTCGCCGGCGTTGTATCAGTTCGGCGTCGAGGGCCTTTTTACGTCTGCGCAGGCTGGCACTAATAAAGCCTGTGTAGATCATGCCGGTCGCCGAGACGATAGCCACCAGAATCGCCAGAGAGAACATACGTTTTTCTGTCGATGTAAGATCGACTTTTTCTCGTCCGGTACCAAACCACTTGTTTACCAGACGATCATATTCCCCTGACAGCTTGAGTTGGCGCAGCGCGTCATTGATCTCGTGCATCAATGCCGCTTTTTCGGAGTTACAAACGAAGTTGAAGGCGCCGTAGATAAGGGCGTCACTAGAGCTGCGCACCGAAGGATAGAGGGGGAGCAGGCGCCGGGCTACGAAGCTTTCGGCGATCACCACATCCACTTCGTTTTCGATCAGCAGCTTAAAGCCGGTTTCATAGAGATCCACATCGACGCGGTTAAATTTTTGTGGGTAGCCCGATAGATAAACATCGACAAAGGCGCCCTTTTTGATGGCGACTCGTTTACCCACTAAATCTGTCCAGTTGTTGATCAGCGCCTTGCCCTGCAAGGTATAGGCCCTGGCGTGGGTTGCATAGATGGGATCTGACTGACTCAGTTTCCTGTCTAGGTTGACCGGGCTAACTACGGCAATGACGTCGATATCGCTATCGGGATTGTGTACGTCGCTGACCAGTTGCTGGAAGCTCTTGCGGCGGATGATGATGCGTTTATCGATGATCTGTCCGATCCTGTTCATCAGCTCGACGTTGAACCCCTGGTCGACACCATTATTGCGCCACTCCAGTGGCGCCGTTTTTGAGTGAACACCAAAGACAATGCTCTCCTGAGCGAGCGCAGGAAAGCTGATAAATAGTATAAAGAGAAGTAAGCGTTTCATGGGGAAATGTTACGGCTTTTTAAAGCAATAAACTGTGCTGTATTACGCGAATTAGCGATTTCTGATCTAATGAAAAAGAGGTGTGATCCAGGTCTCGCCACGCTATGCGTTTTGGCATATACCCCTTTGTGATTATGCATACTTGCATAGGCTCTCGTTGGGCATGTGATTGAGGTGTCATTTCTGATATCCATTACCCTTCTCCGTTTGCCGCTTCGTCCTCCCTGATTAATCATTTAATTGAGCGATAGTGAGAGCCTGGGGTAGTCATCAATACCTATGAAGGCTTTCTTCTAAAGTTAAGTGTGAATCACTTTAATCTAAATATAATGTAAGTGCTTCTAAATTGGGCGGTTTTATCCGGTTCATTTAGAAGGGGGAGCAAAGATGAAAAAGATGAAACTTGCGGTTTGCCTAGCGACTTTGATGGGCACAGCCGGATTGATGGGTAATGCGATGGCAGCCGACAACCTGGCTGACTTCCATGCTCAAAACCAAGAGTGCGATAGCTGCCATACAGCCGATGGCGAGCTGTCCAACGACAGCCTAACTTACGAGAACGCTCAATGTGTTTCTTGTCACGGTACCCTTGCTGAAGTGGCTGAAACCACTAAGCATGAGCATTACAACGCCCACGACTCTCACTTCCCTGGCGATGTTGCCTGTACCTCTTGTCACAGCGCACACGAGAAGTCTATGGTTTACTGCGATTCTTGCCATAGCTTCGATTTCAACATGCCTTATGCGAAGAAGTGGGAACGTAATGAACCTTCTATTGCAGAATTGGCAAAAGATAAAGCAGAACGTCAAGCGGCTCTTGCTAGCGCACCTCGCGATACCGTAGACGTTGTTGTAGTGGGTTCTGGTGGCGCTGGCTTCTCTGCCGCGGTATCTGCCCATGATAATGGCGCAAAAGTCATTCTGATCGAGAAAGAGCCTGTTATCGGCGGTAACGCTAAGTTAGCCGCGGGTGGTATGAATGCTGCTTGGACTGATCAGCAGAAAGCTAAAGATATCAAAGATAGCCCTGAGCTAATGTTTAAAGACACCATGAAAGGTGGCCGTAACATTAACGATCCAGCGCTTGTTGAAGTGTTATCTTCTCACTCAAAAGGTTCTGTTGATTGGATGACCAAGATGGGCGCAGACCTCAATGACGTGGGCCGTATGGGTGGCGCATCGGTTAACCGTTCACACCGTCCAACAGGTGGTGCTGGTGTCGGTGCTCATGTTGTACAAGTTCTGTACGATAATGCGCTTGAGCGTAACATCGATATCCGCATGAATACTCGTGGTATCGAAGTGCTAAAAGATGACAGCGGTAAGGTTAAAGGTATCCTGGTTAAGGGTATGTATAAGGGTTACTACTGGGTGAAAGCCGATGCGGTAATTCTGGCAACCGGTGGTTTCGCGAAGAACAATGAGCGTGTTGCTAAGCTAGATCCTAAGCTAAAAGGCTTCATATCTACTAACCAACCTGGTGCAGTGGGTGATGGTCTAGATGTCGCAGAAAACGCTGGCGCAGCGATGAAAGATGTTGAGTATATTCAGGCGCATCCAACACTGTCTGTTAAAGGTGGTGTGATGGTAACTGAAGCGGTACGTGGTAACGGGGCTATCTTAGTTAACCGTGAAGGTAAGCGTTTCGTTAACGAAATTACCACCCGAGACAAAGCTTCTGCGGCTATCCTGGGACAAACCGGTAAGTCTGCTTTCTTGATTTTCGATGATTCAGTTCGTAAGTCGCTGAAGAAGATCGACAAGTATATCGGCCTGGGTGTTGCACCAAGTGCAGATAGCCTAGATAAGCTAGGTAAGATGGAAGGTATCGATGGTAAGGCATTGACCGAAACCGTGGCACGCTACAACAGCTTTGTCACCAGCGGTAAAGATGCTGACTTCGAACGTCCTAACCTACCACGCGCACTAAACGTAGGTAACTACTACGCTATCGAAGTCACACCTGGTGTTCACCACACTATGGGTGGTGTGATGATCGATACTAAAGCTGAGATCATGGATGCTAAGAAGCAAGTTATTCCTGGTCTGTATGGCGCAGGTGAAGTGACAGGTGGTGTTCACGGTGCAAACCGTCTTGGTGGTAACGCTATCTCTGACATCATCACCTTTGGTCGCCTAGCGGGTGAAGAAGCAGCGAAATACTCTAAGAAGAACTAAATCTTCTTAATTAACCTAACTCATAGGTTACTAACATAGTTTAGCAACATCCCAAAAGGTGGCTAGGAAGCCACCGCCAAAGCCACGGTCTCCGCCGTGGCTTTTTTGTATACGGATATGCTTATCCCCGGTGGCCAAGGAAGGCCAGAGAGGGGATTTGTGTCTGGAACACTTATGCCAATGCCCAGGGATGGAAGACTTGGGTGTTTCTCTGACGGTCACTCTTTAAATTGTTTGTGAGAGTAATAGCTGTTAACTTTTTGCGATTACTGAATAAAGTCTAGGTCGGTGACAAAGTTACACATAGTGTATACCTGTTGAGTCGGCAATATTGGTTAACCGCGTTATTTGAATGGTCACTCGAGGGAGGCGCTGTCATTGCGGCGGGTTGAGTCGGCTTCTAGTACCTGTGATAAGCTGTCGAATCGTTTGAAAATGGAGTTTAAAAAACAATGAACATTAACGCAACGCTCTGGGGACAAGTGTATTTTGCCCTGGCCCTTGTGGTGATTTACCTGACAATTAGGTTTGCAAAAGGAAGTGCTAACAATCTTGCGTTAGTTGTGTTTTATTCTTGTCTGTTAAATTTTATCTTTCCGCCTGGTGGATGGCTATATTGCTTCTATTGGTTTAGGCGCAGCGCTTCAGCGCAAATCAATGAATAACAAGTTGAGGCTATAATCGAGTTTAATAAAGCCTACTGTAAGTCTAAGTGTCACTTGTGGTGGCTGTTTGGGTGTTATGCATTAACAAGGAAGTAAGCCAAGGATTATGGACAGAGTGGTGGAAGTGCTCAAGGGTGAAGGGTTTAACGTCAGGCTTAAAAATCGTAAAGCCGTCGTGAAGTTAGATGGCTTGGCTAATCCTGTTATTGTGAGTAAAGATATTGCCGAGGATGAATATAAGCTTGGTACAAACGATTGGGGCATGTCGTTAGCGGCGGTCTTAATCCTTATACTCGGGCTTTATGGATATCAGCACCAGAGTGGCAGCTTAATTAATGTCGTTTTTATTGCCGGAGCCCTGTGGCTGTTTGTCGCCGTGTTGCTTACCGAGCTTAAAATGACAAAGTTGCTTGCCATTGTGGATAAGCTCAATCAAGAAAGGCAAAGATAACAAGTGATTATCGCAATATCACAGTCGTCACTGTGCTAGACACAAATTAATGTCAGGGGGTAAACATGGATGTGACTAAGAAGCAGTTAGATGCTGCGGCGCGGGAAAATATCATTTCAGTTCAGCAGGCTGAAGCCCTTTATCAGTTCTTGGCGGCTCAGCCCAGTGCTAACCCTAAGTTTACCTTTACCCATGTGCTCTACTATTTAGGTGGGCTTATCGCCATCGGCGCGATGACACTTTTCATGAACTTAGGCTGGGAGTCCTTTGGGGGCGCGGGCATTTTATCTATCTCAATGCTGTATGCGGCTATTGGCTTAAAGTTGACTAATAGGTTTTCGGCAAGAGGCCTCACCATTCCTGCTGGCATTTGCGCCACCTTCGTCGTCTGTTTAACGCCTTTAGCGATTTATGGGCTTCAACAATGGTTAGGCGTGTGGCCAGATTCGAATACATATAGAGAATATCACAGAGCCGTAACCTGGCATTGGTTATACATGGAGCTTGGTACATTAGTTGTCGGTGTCATTATTGCGTGGCGGTATAAATATCCTTTTTTAATTATGCCTATTGCAGTCACGCTCTGGTACATGACGATGGATATAACGGTTGTGATCTCGGGTGATGACATAACCTGGGGGCTGAGATCCTTAGTCTCATTGTATTTAGGTCTATTAATGCTTGGTCTCGCTTTCTGGGTCGATATTAGGTCTCACCATAAAGCTGACTACGCCTTTTGGATCTATATTTTTGGGGTTATCGCCTTTTGGGGTGGGTTAACCTCTCAGCACTCTGATAATGAACTGTCTAAGTTTATCTACTTCTGCATTAATCTGTTGATGATTGGCGTTGGCGCGCTGCTCGTTCGTAGAGTGTTTGTGGTTTTTGGCGCCCTGGGCAGTTGCGGATATTTGAGTTATCTGGCCTATGATGTCTTTGAAGATAATTGGCTGTTTCCAATAGCCTTATCCATTATTGGGCTTGGAGTGGTGTATCTTGGTGTGCTTTGGCAAAAGCATGAAAAAGTTATTACGGAAAAATCGAGAGCTCTACTTCCGGCGCCACTAAGGGCATTATTGGAATCCAAGTCGTAAATCGCCTCTTTTGATGTTTTATGCGCTAATAAAAAAGTCGCCAACGGGCGACTTTTTATTGATTAAACAGCTGTGCAATCAAGATTACAGGCTGGGTTCTTCGCTGTAGTCCTGACCGTGGTATTCAAGGCAGGCATCGACTTCGTTAGCCGAACCTAAGATCACCGCGACGCGCTGGTGGATCTCACTTGGCTGAATATCCATGATGGTTTCATAGCCGGTAGAGGCCTTGCCACCGGCTTGCTCAACCAGGAAAGACATAGGGTTCGCCTCATACATCAGGCGCAGTTTGTAGGGCTTCTCTGAGTTCTTGTTGTCGGTCGGGTAGGTAAACAGGCCGCCGCGTGACAATACGCGGTGCACATCGCCCACCATGGCCGCTATCCAGCGCATGTTGAATGACTTCTCACGCGGACCTATTTTGCCCAGTAGCAGGTCGGCGATATAGGTCTGCATCGGCGCTTCCCAGAAACGCTGGTTTGACATATTGATGGCAAACTCGCTTGTGTCCTTGCTAATGGACATGGCTTCGTTGGTTAGCAGGTATTCGTTGGTTTCTGGGTTTAGGGTAAATAGCTGTACCCCTTGGCCTGTGGTGAGGGCCAGCATGGTGGATGGTCCGTAGAGCACATAGCCTGCAGCAACTTGCTGGCGACCTGGCTGTAAGAAGCTCTGCTCGCTGAGTTCACCCTGAGGTGCTGGCAGTACCGAGAAGATAGTGCCGACCAGTGAGTTGATGTCGATGTTTGATGAGCCATCGAGAGGGTCGAAACAGACCAGGAAGTCGCCACTTTCACCCACTTCAACGATATGATCTTCCTCTTCTGAGGCCAGACCGCGAACCGAATTGTCGGCCTTTAGCGCGTCTTTAAGCATCTCGTTAGTGATCACGTCGAGCTTCTTCTGGGTCTCGCCCTGAACGTTTTCCTGCTCGGTGGCACCGAGTACGCCGGCGAGGGCGCCATGACGCACCGCGTCACTGATCGCTTTAGAGGTATCGGCCAGTGTGGTCAATAGCTGGGCTAGCGGGGCTTGGATCCCTTGAGTAGTAAGGTGTTGTGCCAGAGTTTGCATGTTATTTCCTATGACATTTGGAGCTAGGCTCACCATGGAGGTCAGATCGTATTTATAAATGCTAGTTATGCGGGCGATTCTACCCCAGTTGAATCATTTTTTCAGCGGCAATTTAGCCTGCCAAGATCGCGGTTTTTGTTTTATGTCACTTTAGGGCACAATGCTAGCCTGCGATTTGTTGGCTTTTAAACCTGTTTTATATCCAGGACATAATAATGACTAAAAAATGGATAAGTTCAGCCTTATTGGCGGTGCCTATGTTTTTATCTCAAACGGTAAGTGCGTCACAACCTCAACTTCCTCAGCCGGTCGGTGGTATGGAACCTTTAACCATAGAAAGACTCTATGCTTCGCCTGCGCTCGCGGGCAGTAGCCCCAGAGGGCTTAAGCTGTCGCCTGATGGTAAGCGGGTGACCTATCTGGCGGGACGCAAGGAAGATCAACACTTCTACGATCTCTGGCAGATGGAGGTGGCTACGGGCAAGCAGAGCATCTTGCTTGACGCTGATAAGCTGAAAAGCGCTGAGTTGTCAGATGAAGAGAAGGCGCGACGTGAGCGTCAGCGTATCTATGGTCAGGGGATCATGGAATATTTCTGGGCAGACGATAGTCAGGCGCTCCTGATCCCGGCATCGGGCGCCCTCTATTACTATTCGTTGAGCGACAACAAGGTCACGCCGTTGCCTGTGGGCGAGGGCTTTACCACAGATGCTAAGCTGTCGCCTAAGGGGCATTATGTCTCTTTCGTTCGGGATCAAAATCTCTATGTATTTGACCTGCGCAGCCAAAAGCTGACCGCCCTGACCACAGATGGCGGCGGTGCGATTAAGAACGGTATGGCCGAGTTTGTCGCCCAGGAAGAGATGGACAGGATGACGGGCTACTGGTGGGCGCCGGATGAGTCGGCCATCGCCTTTACCCGCATCGATGAGTCGGGCGTTGAGCTGGTGACTCGCAATGAGATCTATGCCGATGGCATCAAGTTGACCGAGCAGCGATACCCCTATGCGGGTAAGAATAATGTCGTCATCGACTTAGGTGTAGTTACGCTGGCCGATAAGCAGGTGCGCTGGGTCGACTTGGGTGAAGAGAAGGATATCTATTTGCCGAGAGTGAAGTGGTTACCAGATAGTCTGCAGCTCTCTTTTCAGTGGCAGAGCCGAGATCAGAAGACCTTAGATCTGCGCATTATAGATCTGCGCAGCCAAGATGCACCCATGACCATGATCCGTGAGGAGAGCGATGCCTGGGTGAACTTAAACAATGATCTGCATTTCCTTAAAAAATCGCCACAGATGCTATGGGCGTCAGAGCGTGATGGCTTTAATCACCTCTACTTGTTTGATCTGCAAGGGCGACTGCTGAAGCGGTTGACCAAAGGCGATTGGGCTGTGGATGAGTTAGTGCATGTGGATGAGCAAGCCGGCTGGGTCTACTTTACCGGTCGTAAGGCCAGCGTGGTTGAAAAGCATCTGTTTCGCGTGCCATTAAAAGGTGGCGCGATTGAGCAGCTGAGTCAGCGTAGTGGTATGCATGCGCCGGTGTTTGCCGACAAGGAGTCTATCTATCTCGACTATTTCAACAGCCTGGCGCAGCCGCCGCAGATCAGTTTGCATGACGAGCAGGGCAAACATCTGGCTTGGGTAGAGCAGAACAAGGTGGATAAAGCCCATCCCCTCTATCCATTCTTTGGTCAGTGGCAGCTACCCGAGTTTGGTCAGATAAAGGCTGAAGATGGTCAGGCGTTGCAGTACCGACTGTTTAAACCGACGCAGTTTGACGCCACTAAGCAATATCCTGTAGTGGTGCGCGTCTACGGTGGTCCCCACGCTCAGCTGGTGGTCAATAGCTGGAGTGAGCACGACTATTTCACTCAGTACTTACTGCAACAGGGTTTTATCGTGTTCCAGCTCGATAATCGTGGCTCTGCCCATCGTGGTACCAAGTTCGAGCAGGTGATCTATAAACACCTGGGCGAAGCCGAGGTGAACGACCAAAAAGCGGGTGTCGATTATCTGCGCAGCCTTAGCTATGTGGATGGCAAGAATATTGCCATCTATGGTCACAGCTACGGCGGTTATATGGCCTTGATGAGCCTGTTTAAGGCCCCTGATTACTTCAAGGCTGCCATCTCGGGCGCGCCAGTAACCGACTGGTCGCTGTATGATACTCACTACACCGAGCGCTATCTGTCACACCCAGAGACGAATGCCGAAGGCTATGAGGCCAGTAGCGTATTGCCGTATGTGAAAGGCTATCAGTCAGGGCTACTCATGTATCACGGCATGGCCGATGATAATGTGTTGTTTGAAAACAGCACCCGCGTCTATAAGGCGTTGCAGGACGAGGGTAAGCTGTTCCAGATGATAGATTACCCCGGCTCTAAGCACTCGATGCGCGGCGAGAAGGTGCGTACCCACCTGTATCGCTCACTGGCTGACTTTCTCGAGAGGCAGCTGAAGCACTAGGCTATCGCTCTTAAGCCTTAGCCCAAAATAAAAGCCCTGTAGCTTGATAGAAGCGGCAGGGCTTTTTTGTGAGTCGTGTAGGCATAATGAAAAGCGAATTGTCTTTACGGTAGGGTTAACTCTTTATTGTTTCTCATTGCTGGGATTAAGTCGATTTACTCATGCCCTATTCTTAGGTATCAACTTAGCTCTGAGTAGTATGGTCTGCTAACCCATTCATCACCTATCATTTTGATTGAAAATTATTTGTTGCTGGCGAGCCATGCGAAGTGAAATGCACCCTGTTATGGTATTGAGACACAGGGTGGCACTTTTATTTTGCAAGCTAATGACACTGTCTGACCTCATCTGTATCGCAATTGAATAATCACTTTTCGCAAAATTAAAGGGTGTTGTATGCTATTTCTATTAAATAGTGTTTTATCGATTAAGAGGAGGTTAGTTGTTCAACTTTTTTAGATGCATTTATTATATGTTTAATTGTTTTTTTTGGAGTATATGGGTTTTGTTCTCAATAATGCATTTAGTGTGATGTTTGTTGTTTTTTCGTTAATTCTAATTGGCGTGATTCTAATTTGATCTATTTCACTTTTTGATTTTCTCCTCCCTACTAATTAAATGAAAATCCATTTCTCATTATTAAATGGTGCTCGTGTTTTGTATTTTGATAAATCAAATTAAATCAGCAGCTTGTAGTCTATCACTTCTTTGGCACAGCTTCTGCAATTAAAAAGATTAAATGAGCCCTATGCTCGTTTGTTTGGATTTTATATATCCGTTTGCAGGGGTTGGTTATTCATCTCTATGTTGTGAAGAGTCGTTATATAAAAGTGGCTGACATTTAAGTTTCACTCAATTTTATGCTTAGCCAGTGTATAAAAAGGATTGCATAAAATTAATGGCTCGAAATGATGATTAGCTGGCCTCTATTATCATAGTTAATAGGAGTATCAGTAATGAAGAAAGAAAGTGATAATGAAAAAATCGCTTTAGATCCGTATACAGAAAATACTTTGAGAAATGGTATTTCACGACGTACTTTCCTGACTCGTGCGGCCGTAGGTACCGGCGCCATTGCGGTTTCTGGGTTAACTGGCCCAATGGCAACAGCCGCAACGCCTTCTAGCCAAGAATTTGCTCACAGTATCGATGGCGAGGCGACGCTGAATTTTCTACCTAAGCCAAAAGCTATTGCTGATAAGGATATTGCTTCTACACAAACTTTTGATGTCGTTGTCGTTGGTGCTGGTGCATCAGGTGTGCCTGCTGCACTGTCGGCTGCTGAGAATGGCGCTAAAGTTGCTGTGTTACAAAAGCAGTCGATTGTCGTCTCACAGGGTAACTTTGGTTCAGGTATTGATTTAAAAACTACCCCTAAAGCCTCTGTTGAAGCCATGGTTTCTCGTTTGATGAAAGATAGTGCTCATCGTTGTCATCCTGGTCTTTTGAGAAGCTGGGCTTACAACTCAGGAGAAGCGATATCTTGGGTTATCGACCGGGCTAAGAAAGGGGGAGCTAAAGTCGTAGACCTAGGCACTAAACCACAGCATGGTGTTCATGGGGTTAGCGAATACCCACTTAACTTTGTGTCTTCAGTCTTCGGTCCTAAGCCATACACTGTTGGTGATGGTATGCGCGCGCTCGCAAAGGTTGCTGAAAAAGCTGGAGTTAAGTTCTTTTTCAACATGCCCGCACAACAGCTAATCCAAGATAAATCAGGCAAAGTGATCGGTGTGATCGCTCAATCTCGTGATGGTCAGTATCACAAGTATATGGCTAAAAAAGGCGTGATTTTGTCGACTGGTGATTACCAGAATAATAAAGCGATGAGCAATTATTTCATCCCCGATTTGAAAAACTTTGAGCGCAAGCAACAAGACCGTACCGGTGACGGTTTCGCGATGGCGTATTGGGCTGGTGGTGTGATTGAACCTGCCGGCCACACTAAGATGCTTCATGATTTTGATGCTGGTCCTGCTTCAATGTGCGATATGCCATTTTTAGCTGTGAATCGCAAAGGTGAGCGTTTTGTCAATGAGACTGTTGAGATGTCTCTAATGAATAACTACCTGCGTGATGAACAAAATGCGGGGCATTACTCTCAAGTATTCGACTCAAATTACATGACGCAAGCAGCTGACTGGCCGGGACGTTTATATTCTCCTGAAGAAATGAAAGCCTATATGCCAGAAGATCCTGCGCCAAAGACTGGTGTCTATCCATCCCTCATAAATACCTACGTAGCAGATACCCTGGAAGAGCTTGCAGTAAAACTGGAATGCGATCCAAAGACATTCGTAGCTAACGTCAAACGATATAACGAGCTGTGTAAAAAAGGTCAGGATGATGATTTCGGTAAACCCTCATCAAAAATGGTGCCAGTGCTAAAAGCGCCTTTCTATGGCATCCATCGTCGCATGCGGGTGTCGGCTGTTTGTTCAGGAATGTTGGTTAACGACAATTACCAAGCACTGGATGCGGACGCTAAACCCATTGGCGGTTTATACGTTGTTGGCAATCTTGGTGGCGGTTTCTATGGTGGCGTTGATTACCCGCTAACTGTATTCGGACTGTCTTTAGGTCGTTGTTACACGGCTGGGTACTTGACTGGTAAGTACGTTGCCAAGTTGTAGGGCTAGAAAGGGTTAGATAAGCACTAAAGCCATTCCTATCATAAATAGAATTATGGGATAAGAAGATGAAATTTTTGAAAATACACCAACTCTTGCTTACCGTTGCGATGATCCTTTGTGTCAACGGAGTCGCTTCCGCGGAGACTATCGAACTCGGTAAGCTCCATGCCAATGCAGGGCTTAACTGCTCAGATTGTCATGGCGATGCCAAGAAAAAACAGCCAGCTCCTATGTTTGCTTGTTTACAGTGTCACGACACGCAAGAGCTTGCAGCAACAACAAAAGATGTACAGCCCACCAATCCTCATAAAAATCGTCATAACGGTACCGAAACTAATTGTAACAAGTGTCACCACCAACATAAGCCTTCTGAGAATGCCTGTATTGGTTGTCACCAACGTTTTGAGTTCAAAAAACTGCCTTAGTGGTTTTATACCTAATTGATTATAAGGCCAAATCTCATGATTGGATTTGGCTTAACAAAGGATGAAAATGATGAAAATGATAAATACTCGCAAAGCACTGTTACCACTAATAATAGGTTTGTCTTTATCTCCACTGGCTCACTCGGTTGATTTTAAGGTGGCTGACACCGACCTAACAGTGGGTGGTTATATCAAGGGCATGGCAACTTTCGATTCTAACGGTACTGTTACCGCACCATATAACGGTCACCTTTACAGTGTCTATGCGACGCCGATTGACGGCACTGCCAACGCGGATACTACCCATTTCAATATGACGGCTAGAGAGAGTCGTGTTTATTTGAAGAGTAAAACAGAGACAGATATAGGAACGATCTCTTCTTATTTAGAAGGTGACTTCTTTGCGGATATCGACTCTGATGGTCCAACTTGGTCAAACAGCCATGGTTTTAGAATCCGTCACGCCTATATTAATATCGATAGAGAGAACAGCTCTATACTCGTTGGTCAGACGTGGACCGCCTTCATGGACTTCGCCAGCTCATTGCCTTCCTTGGACTTTTCTTCAGATCCGGGGAATTCGTTTGTACGTCAAGCACAAGTGCGCTATCAGTACAATCTAAGCCCTGGCCAATACTTGATGGCCAGCTTAGAGAATCCCGCTTATGGTATGGCTAATATCGGTGGCACGCCGATTCGATACGTTAACTTGGACACCAACGGTGACGGTGTACACGATGCGAGAAGTGAAGAGAAACTACCAGATCTAATTGTTAAATATTTTCTTGCAAAGGGGCCTGTAACAATCAGTCCTCGAGTGGTGATTCGTCAGTTTGACTTGGATGGTCAAAGCAGCACTGGTTACGGTTTTGCTGTGGGCGCGAGTGTAAAATTTGGGCAGGGCCATAAGGCTGTCCTTAATTATACCTATGGGGATGGTATTGGCCGTTACGCCGGGCTAGGCTTTAATGCGGGAGCTGGCATAGACAGTAACGGGGATATTGAAACCTTAGGCTATCAAAGCCTGACTGGTGGCTTGATGTTTTCTTTAACCCCAAGTATACGCTGGCAGGTTGGAGCGGGTTACTCTGAGCAGGACGAAGATAGTTTTGACTCTGGGACTTTGACCGTAATGGCCAATAAGAAGGCTTTTTCTTGGCATACGAATCTGTACTGGGATATCACCAAAGACTTGCAGTTTGCCGTGGGAACCCGCTTCGGTGATGTTGAAAATATGGGAAGTGCTGAGGGAGATATGGTACGAACTCAGACTTACTTGCGTTACAAATTTTAAATGTATTGATATCTGATTCAATTGGCTTTTATTCTGCCATCAAGTTTTTGGATAACGAGTAAAATAATCAGATGTTTCTTAAAATAAAGGGCACCTCGGTGCCCTTTATTATTTTTTACCCAGTCTCATTTATGCTGAAACAGCACTCATCATCAAATAAATCTAGTGAATCCTAGGCTGTTAAGTCCGGTAGCACCTTTAGCTAGAGTTTAAATGTGTGATCTAGAGCATATTTAGCTTTGTCTAGCGACAGAGCATTCACTATGCCACTACATACTTATTAATAATGAAATTAGTTGAAGGTAGTCACGTAGGTTGTTTGTCTGCTGGTTTATAATATTTTCTTTTCGCGATTGGATTCTTATGAAAACTTTGGAATTAGATTTAAGAGAACTATTGTCTTTTAAACCCAGAGGTGGGGCAATGAGTTTCCTTGGCCATAGACTTTATATGACAGATATTTTTTCTCATGGTTTACATAAGATGGAGCTATGCGAAAAACTTGGGCAAGAAATGACACAGTCCCTTGTTGTGCGCTCAGGTTATATAAGAGGTTGGCTGTTAGCAGAGCAGATAAAACGCCAGATGCCGGATGTTTGGAAAGAAGCGCGTAAGGGCGAACTTGGACCTTTGCTGTTTTCCATGTGTGGCTTTGGAGAAATTCTTAGCCGCCAGCGACGCGACGGAATTAAAGCTAAACCTCTAATTGAAACCCACGCGATAAGTCTATATGAAGCAGAGCAGCATTTGCAGTTACGGGGTTTAAGTAAAGCGCCTGTGTGCTGGGAGCATATAGGTTTTGCCAGTGGTTACGTATCAAATATCGAGAATCGTACCGTTTACTTTATTGAGGACGAATGTAAAGCCAAAGGTGATAGCTGTTGCCATATTAGCGGTAATTACTTAGAAGAGTGGGGGGAAGAGATTAAGCCCTACTTGCCTATATATGATGGTATCTGTAATGAGAGTGTCGCAGCGCAGCTTGGCAATTTGCAATGTTGGGGTGATGCTTTGCCGCAAAACATGCAAGATCGAATTAACTCCTCTATGCAGTATCGCTCGATGGCCGATGGCTATCCTGTGTCCAAGAGCTATGAGATGTGCAGACTATTGGAGCTGGCAACCAATGTGGCGAAAGTGCCGACATCCGTGCTTGTTACTGGTGAGAGTGGTGTTGGTAAAGAAAAGTTGGTGCAATTTATTCATCGTCAGTCACCGAGAGCAGATAAACCATTGGTCGCTATTAACTGCGGAGCCCTGAATGAAACCTTGCTAGAAAATGAATTATTCGGCCATGTACGCGGTGCCTTTACGGGGGCGGAAACGACCAAGAAAGGCTTGATTGAGGCATCTGATGGGGGCACTTTATTTTTAGATGAAGTGGCAGAGCTATCACCTGCATTACAGGTGAAACTCTTAAGAGTCCTGCAGGAAAAAGAGATACGAAAACTCGGTGATACGGAGACTATTAGTGTCGATGTGCGCATAATCTCGGCGACTAATTGTTGTCTTGAAGACGCGGTTGACAAAGGAGAGTTTCGTCAAGATCTCTATTATCGTTTGAAAGTCATTGAGCTGGTTGTTCCACCACTGCGGGAACGCTCAGAAGATATTTTACCTTTGAGCCGTTTCTTTTTGGCGAAGTTTAATCAAGAGCTTGGAAGAGAGCATACTGGATTTAATTATAAGACAGCAGATTTACTGTTGAATTACTCTTGGCCGGGTAATGTGCGAGAGTTGGTGAATACTATCGAGCGGGCGGTGGTTCTGAGTCCTGGGCCGCAGATTATGCCAGAAGATCTACCGGATGAAATACGTGATGGTCTGTGCATGCCTTCAGTATCGGAAGACATTAGAGCGTTACATAAGGTGGAAGAGGACTATATTCTAGCGGTGTTAAAAAAACTTGATAACAATAAGACTCAGGCCGCAGAGAAGTTAGGGATGAGCCTGGCAACGCTATATCGAAAGCTGAAAGAATATGGTGCAATGTAGGCGTCTTTAACAGCTGCAGTGGCATAAGTGTTCCAGACACAACCCCCCTCTTAGCCCATCCATGGGCTTCGGGGATAACTCTCTATAAACAGAAAATCCATATACAAATACCAAAGCTATCCATCCATGGGTTTTGGCATAAGTGTTCCAGACACAAAAAAGCCAGTCGTAAGACTGGCTTTTTAAACTAAATCACATTTGCGCTAGCTGGATGTGATTTATGCTTCTTCTAAGTTACCGCAGAAACGATAGCCTTCACCGTGGATGGTGGCGATGATTTCTGGCGTATCTGGCAAGCTTTCAAAGTGCTTACGGATACGACGGATAGTTACATCGACAGTACGGTCGTGTGGCTTAAGCTCACGGCCAGTCATCTTCATCAACAGGTCAGCACGGGTTAGGATCTTACCTGGGTTCTCAACGAAGTGCAGCATGGCGCGGAATTCACTACGCGGCAGCTTGTATGACTCACCCTGTGGGCTTACCAGTGAACGGCTGTTGATCTCTAGGCTCCAACCGTTAAAACGGTAGAATTCTACGGCACTTTTCTCTTCGGCTTCGCCGCCAGTGCTGTTGACGCGAGTCAGCAGGTTGCGTGCACGGATAGTCAGTTCGCGTGGGTTAAATGGCTTAGTGATATAGTCATCAGCACCAATTTCCAGACCCAAAATCTTATCAACTTCGTTGTCACGACCGGTCAGGAAGATTAGACCGATGTTATTGATTTCACGAAGCTCACGCGCAAGCAGTAGACCATTCTTACCTGGAAGGTTGATATCCATCACGACAAGGTTGATCTTGTTTTCCTGCATGGCTTTATGCATCTCTGCGCCATCATTGGCTTCAGTTACCACATATCCTTCAGCCTCGAAAATACTTCTTAGCGTGTTCCGGGTAACGGCTTCATCTTCAACGATCAGAATGTGCGGGTTTTGCATATTTATTTACCTAATTTTTGTTTAAAACTGTTCTAACCATGAGCGCTAGTTGGTGTTGCTGCGCCCTGTCTGTCTTCGCGACAATTACTGAACTCACGTAGGTGCTTTCATCTAACTATATTGAAACAGCAACACACTTCATGATTAGTAAAGCAACGTATCTCTTTCAAAAGAAACGCGAACTGTATTCACTTCGATTAATAGTAGTCGGCATTAGTTCCGCTAACTATTTAATATTTTCAAGTTTAAATGCTAAATCAGCCTAAGCTCACATTTTATACAGGAAATCGACTAACTTTTGATGACCTTGTCGTCGACAAGATGTAACAAAAAGTATTTCATCGTGAGATGAGTGGAAGTGAATCAACGAACTTATTGTACTCGTTTTAGTCATTTGTTAACAAATGAAATGTTAACAAAATTACCTGGAGATATGATGTAAGTCACATCTATTTTTTTAACTCTTTGATTTTAAAGTTATTAATAAAATTTAATAAAGTGACCTACATCACGCTACTAGGAAGCTGGGTGAATTTTGCTATAATCGACTGAATCTAATTTAGGAATATTTTAGTGATGAGCACAGGCAACGAACACTTTTGGCAATGTTATCAGCAAACGCAATTCCTACTTACTCAACCTTTCTCTTCTTCATTATCTTTTGCAATCATCACCGCTTATAACCCCAAAGGCAAAAACCTCTCCCCCTCGCAAAATCGTCTTCTAGATAAACAGTTACAACGCCACATTTTACGTCTGCAATATCCATATCGTGCTTTGATCGGTGCATCGACCGACAGAGGCCATATGGAGAAGAGTTGGGCGGTGTCATTAGATAAGGCCGATGCGGTGGAGCTAGGTAAGGTGTTTAACCAAAATGCCATCTACTTTGTCGATAATGATGAGCTGTATTTAGTGCCTTGTCTGGTGGATTATGAGGAGTTGGGTTTAGGCAAGTTTTCCTCTCGGGTCTGCTTAGTCAACGAACTGCCTGAAATCAGCAATTAGCACCTGCAGCTATTATGAATAGCTTTCATTGTGGCGTGAGAAAATAACGTTGACTTTTTATTCCGTTATTTGATAGTTTTCAAGCATCCTAACCTTAAGGTTAGCGATACAGAAGAGGAGCGTTAACTAGGTAGTAAGCTTGAGGAGTCCAAACTCCGATGATGGTTTATGAGGGAGATTAGCGCCGAGATAGAGAGATGTTTGGTTTCATCTGTTTATCGGTCGACTGGGCTGAATCCCATCGATTGTCACCTGTTAATTGGTGGAGAGCTTCTGGTGGCAATCGCTGTTTCCCGTCTTGGGGTGCGTCATCTTTGCACCAGGCTCTTCGAACGAAGTAAGTTCGGAGCGTATTCAATGTTATTTATCTCTTTTCTGTCACTATCAGCTACTTGGGTTGAGGTGCGCTAATGTCTATTGTTGTTGCAAAATTTGGTGGAACTTCCGTTGCCGATTATGAGGCGATGAACCGCTGTGCCGATATTGTATTGGCCAATCCTGAAACCCGTGTGGTGGTGGTCAGCGCCTCGAGCGGCGTAACCAATCTTTTGGTGGAGTTGACGCAGGAGCGCCTCGACGATGAACGTCGCCAGCAACTGCTAAAGTCGATTGCCTCGATTCAATATAAGATCCTAGATGAACTAGGCCAGCCCCATGAAGTGGCTGCCCGCCTAGACGCTATCCTTAGCAGAATTGCGACCTTAAGTGAGACGCTTGCGCAAAGCCGTGATAAGGCAGTCATAGATGAATTGCTAGCTCAGGGCGAGCAATGTTCATCTGTACTGTTTGCTGCTGTGCTAAGAGAGAAAGGTGAGCGAGCCAGTGCCTTTGATGTGCGTCAGGTAATGCGCACCGATAGCCACTTTGGCCGCGCCGAGCCTCAAATCGAGGTGTTGCAAAGCCTCTGTAGCCAACATCTACTCCCCCTGCTCGCTGAGCAGCGTATCGTGACTCAAGGCTTTATTGGCGCCGATGAGCATGGCGCGACAACAACGCTAGGCCGCGGCGGTAGTGACTATTCTGCCGCATTACTGGCTGAGGCACTGGATGCCTCGGCGGTGGAGATCTGGACAGATGTGCCAGGTATCTTTACTACCGATCCTCGTCTGGCGCCAAATGCGCGTCCTATTCCTGAGATCAGTTTTAATGAAGCGGCTGAGATGGCGACCTTTGGCGCCAAGGTGTTGCACCCAGCAACCATATTACCGGCCGTCAGACATAAGATTCAGGTATTTGTGGGTTCCAGTAAGGCGCCTGAGCTGGGTGGCACCTGGATTCGCCATCAAGTTAGTGAAGAGCCCATCTACCGTGCGGTAGCGGTGCGCCGCGATCAGACTTTGCTTAATCTGCACAGCCTGCAGATGCTCCATGCTCAAGGTTTCCTGGCTGAAACCTTTGCCACTCTGGCAAGACATAAGATCAGTGTTGATTTGATCACCACTTCAGAGGTGAACGTATCGCTGACCTTAGATAAGACAGGCTCAGATTCGGCGGGTAATAGTTTGCTGAACGAGGCTTTGTTACAGGAGCTGTCGCAACACTGCCGTGTACGCGTGGAAGAGGGCTTAGCCTTAGTCGCGATTGTCGGCAATAAGATTGCGACCACCTCCGGCGTGTGCCGCCGTGTGTTTGAGGTGTTAGAGCCTCATAACGTGCGGATGATCTGTCAGGGAGCCAGCCCGCATAACCTGTGTGTGTTGGTGGCCGAGTCAGAGGCGGCTCAGGTAGTGAGCGCCTTACATAAGAATCTATTCGAAGGATAAAGATGAAACCGAGCCGTTCCATGCTTAAGATTGGCGAGCTAGCCACTGGTCAAGATCTTGAGCTTACTCTGTTTGAGTTTTCCCCCGAGAAGGTCAGCGGGCCTAGCGTCTATATTCAGGCCAATGTTCATGGCGCAGAGGTGCAGGGCAATGCCGTCATTTATCAGTTGATGCAGGCGCTTGAGCAGGTTGAGCTGAGGGGCAAGGTGACCCTAGTCCCTCTGGCGAACCCATTAGGGATCAATCAAAAGAGTGGCGAGTTTACACTGGGCAGGTTCGATCCCATTACCGGGGTTAACTGGAACCGAGAGTATCTCGATCATAAGCTGGATATTGCCAGCTGGTATCAGGAGCATAGTCATCTTGGGGACGTAGAGCTTATTGCCCACTATAGGGTCCTGCTGGTAGAACGATGCCACACTCGATTACATGAGCCTTGGGGGATCACTACTGGCCATAGGCTGGCGGTGAGTTTGCAGCAGATGGGGCATGAAGCGGATATAGTGCTGGATCTGCATACTGGTCCTAAGTCTTGCAAGCACCTCTATTGCCCTGAGTATGACAAAGATGCTGCCAAGGTTTTCTCTATTCCCTATACCTTGCTGATCCCCAATGAGTTTGGCGGGGCGATGGATGAGTCTATCTTCTGCCCCTGGTGGCAACTGAGCGAGTATTTATCCAGTCAGGGGCGTGAGCTTGAGGTGCCTGTATCGGCCTTTACCTTAGAGCTTGGGAGTCAGGAAAATATCGATCTGGCCGACGCCTTGGTTGATGTCGAAGGGATCTTGGCCTACCTCAGTCAACGAGGCGTGATTGGTGAGCGTATTGTGCCTGCGGATATGCCTAGGTATGCCTGTTACTTGAAAGATTACAAGAAGTACCATGCGCCACTGGGGGGTTTGGTGGAGTATAAGGCCAAGGTGGGGCAACCGCTTAATGCCGGCGAGCCACTCGCTAACATTTTACGTGTCGACAGGTATGGAGAAAAAGAGGCCATAGTGCCTTTAAGGTTGCCGGTAGATTGCGTGCCTGTGCTGCACTTTGCGTCGGCTTCAGTGTACCAAGGCACAGAGCTTTATAAGGTGATGACTAAAGTGTTTGCGCTTTAGTTTTATTGCTAGACCTGATTAGTATGTCGATATGCAAAAAATAAAAAAGGGAGCCAAGCGGCTCCCTTTTTCTGTTTAAGCTATCTACTTATTTACGACGACGTAGCGCAGCAAATGGTAGCATTAGCAGTGCAAACCAACCCAGTGAACCACCAGAAGATCTCTCTTCTTTGGCGTTAACAGTAATGGTTGCAGTACCCGCTTCACTTTCAAGTTCACCATCGCTAGCCACAACAGAGAAGGTCAGCGTGTGGTCACCCATTGGAGCGGTAAACTTAATTTCCGCACCACCATTGTTAAAGGTAACAGGTGTACCCGATGTTTGTGTCCAAGTGTAAGTGAGGCTGTCACCATCAACGTCTTTGCCGTTAGCCTTAGCGGTAACCACGAAGCCTTCGGTACTTGTCATACCTGTAGGTGCAACAGTTGGCGCATCGTTAACGTTGTTTACCATCACATTCACAGTCGTTACTTCGTTAAGGTTGCCTTCAGCATCCGTAGAAGTGTAAGTGAATGAGTCTTTACCGAAGAAATCATCTTCAGGTGTGTAGGTAACGGTACCATCTTTTTCAAGAGTCACTTCACCGTGTGCAGGCTCATCGACGATTGTCGCTTCACCTAGGGCACCCGCAGGTGCAACATCTATGATGCGTTGTGCATTAGCTGTCATGCCGTCACCAGTTACAGAGACGCGAGCTACTTTCTTAGTCACAGTGTCATTATCTAACACGTTTGCTTCCAAGGTCGCTTCTTCGTCAACAGAGAAGTTGTCTGTTTGACCTGGGTTAAAGCTAGTTGGTGTCGCAAGGTAGTCGATTTCTACGCTGCCTGAAGAGGTCGCTTGCAGTGCAACATAATCGTCAGTAGTAACAGTGCCACCTTGTCCGTTGTAGTGGAAGGTTGTACCTACGCTACCGCTGATGTTTTCCGCACCGATAGTGACATTGCTTGGCATGTTAGGGATATCTAGGTAGTTGAACCAAATATCTTCTACGTCACCAGTTTGGATCCATAGGCTGAAGCTGTACTTGTTGCCAGAGGCATCAGCATATAGCTGAGCATCTTTCCATTCGACAACAATCCACTGACTCTCGCCTGCGGCAACAACCTGAATGCCTAGCTGTCCACCACCAGTGTCGTCGGCAGTGCCGTCGCTTAGGTCGTAGTCACTCCAGAATGGTGCCAGAATGTTGTTTGGATTAGCGCTATCTGGTAGCGCCTTGTTGTTCCAAGTTCCAGACGTTGAACCGCCACCAACAACCGCAAGACCGTTGTCAGAGATAGTTAGCTGAGTGTAAGTCGCACCGTTGTACTTAAATGCCGGTAGGTTGAAGGTGAATGATTTCTCATCACATCCGTCGGCACAGGCAGGTACATAGGCGAGGTCTAAATCGAAGATACTTGGGCTTGCGCCGGTTCCTTTACCAGTCTGCATTTCGGGTAGTTCAAGTTGACCTACCCAAGTGATGCGGCCAAGAGCTTCATCGACTTCGAAACCATTTTGTGATGCGCCATTTAGCGTCACGGTCACATCGTCGGCAGAGGTAAGTTTAGTACCCTCTGGAGCCATAGCAGTAACGGTTACGGTATTTTCAAAGATAGTGTTGTTCACTACGGCTTTGATTGGCATATCTTCCGCAGCAGTCAGATCAGCCTTGGTTGCCATGGTAGAGATCAGTGATGCATCACTTGATTCTTTAGCCAGGATGGCAACGGGTAGGTGAGCATCTTGGTGAGATGCGCTCTTGATCATGACGTTACCGAAGATCCAAGCACCGTATTCACTGTAAGTTGAGTCAACGGTTACCGTGAAGGTTGCTGATTCGCCAGCTTCCAGCTCCAGTGATGAAGGCGATACGCTGATACCTGCGCTATCAGACGAAGCTGAAAGCTCCCAAGAGGTCTTCTCGTCACTCTTGTTGTATACAGTACGCGTGAAAGTACATGGACCAACACAAGAATCTGAAGCGATAGATGGCTTGTCGAAAGTCAGTACTGCTTTAGCCGCAGCATCCAAATCCATACGACCCGCACCCATTGCAAATGGGTCGGCTGGTGTTACTGCATCATCATCAAGCACACCGTCCATGTGCGCAGTAGAGGTTAGCGCTGTCTTGATGTCGTTGGCTGACCAGTCTGGGTGTAGCTGGCTCATCAAAGCTGCGGCACCTGCAACGTGCGGGCTAGCCATACTGGTACCTGTCATAGTGGTAAAATCAGTACCGTCTTGATCAGGAGAGGTTGCAGACAGGATAGAAGTACCTGGCGCTGCAAGATCTGGCTTCAGAATGTTTTGGTTACCGTTAGGGCCACGAGAGCTTGAGTCATTCAGAAGATCAGCAAACTTGCTATTAACGATACGAGTGACTTCTGCTGCGATAGTACCTGTTGTGTCATCGCCCAGACCTTCAAGAATTGCTGCGCCGTCTGCATTAGAGATCATTACTGCAGGCAGTGTTGAGTCTGGCATGTACATAGAGATTGGAGCACCTGGTACGCTGTTGTAAACGACCAATGCTTTCGCACCCGCAGCTTCAGCGTTTTCAGCCTTGGTTGCAAATGAACATGAACCGCGAGATATCAGTGCGATACCGTCTTTGAAAGAGTCGGCAGCAAACGGTGTACAGCCAAGGGTGTTTTCTGCATCGATATTAGCAGCAGCAATAATAGGTGCTGTGATATCTGTTTCTAACAGGCCATTGTTACCTTGCAGTGCAAGAATCTCTTCACCGTCAACGGTTAGGGCGTTAGCAAAGAAGCGACCCGTTGTGGTGTTAGCAACGGTAATACCTGATTCGATACAGGCTGGACAACCGATAGTTTGTGGGCCATTACCGCTGTTACCTGCTGAAGTTACTATAACTACCCCGGCAGCCTCAGCAGCTTCATACATAGATTTATATGGGCTGTTGGCTGGGTCGCCACCTGCGCCGCCACCCCATGAATTGTTGATAACATCTGCGCCATCATTAACGGCATGCTCCATCGCTTCCATCAGCATGATGTTAGAGCCGCTACCGCGAGCACATTCTGAATTAGTAAATAGAGCTTTGTAGACCATGAGGTAGGCCGCAGGTGCAACACCTGATAGCTCAACTTCTACACCTTCATAGGTTGTAGTGACCTTATTACCTACAGAAGTACCGGCAACGTGAGAACCGTGGCCACCGTAACCTAGTGGGCTCATATGTTCATCGGCACACACTTCAAAAGTAGGTTGTGACCAACGGGCAACGATTAGCTTGTCGTTACAGAAGCTTGCATCGACTGTTGAACAGTAGTCATCGCCTGGCATTCCTTCAGCCGGTTTTGTGAAACCTTCGCCTGCAAACATTGGGTTTTCTGGACGAATACCTGTATCAATTACCGCTACGCGAACGTCTTTACCCGCGTTTTCCATACCAGAAACAGCTTCCCACATTGCTGCAGAGTTAATGACGTCGTGAGATGAATCCATGTTCACTTCGTACATGGTCTCTGGGTAGACAGACTTAACGTTAGGCATAGCCGCTAGCTGCTCTATGCTTAGGCCTTGACCAACAATTGTTACACCATTGAATAGGGTCTTAAAGCTTTGCTCAACTTTGGCGTTAGGCACTTTTTTCGCCAGTTCATTCACAAATTGTGATTGCTCTTTGGCGAGGAAGCTAGCATAGCTTTGGGCTGGTGCTGACTGTACGTTAACTTTTTGACCTTTCTTAGGGGCTGTTGCAGCCAGTGAATCTATCCCGCCTTGGTATTTAGCTACTGCAGGAGAGTTCAGTTCAATGATGAAACGCTGCGGAGCAACTTGTGAAGGCTGAGAAGCTGTTGGCTTCTTATAGCTATCAGCAGAGGTAATTTCCGGAGCATATGGGTTTGCGGTGTACTGGTTGCTGGCTACAGCCGCACTCGAGATCAGCGCTGCTGAAATGGCTAGAGATAATTTAGTTTTCACAACTTCTTCCTTGTCAAATAGAAGTGTTTTGAGACACAAAACACTATTGGTATTGCTGTAACTTTGGTTACTAATACTTTTTTATTTTGTTGCTGTCGTGTTGACGGCTTGTTCTTTTTAACACAAAAGATTGCCAAAGTTAAAGCGGGTAGATGAAAAAGTTGTAAGTAGTTTTTTAGTAGTAGTATTCACTAAGGCTGGAAGCCCTAGTGAGACTGGCTTAGGGTTTAACCGCGCGGCTGATGGGGTTTTGTAAACTAATGAGTGTCTCAGTGGATTGAATCTCATCGATGGATTGAATGCGATTGATCAGCACATGTTGTAAACCATCAATAGATTGGCACATCACCTTGACAAAGATGCTGTAGTTGCCAGTGGTGTAGTAGGCCTCAGTCACTTCTTCTAGGGCATTGAGTTTGGCGATGGCGGCGGGGTAGTCGCCGGCGCTTTTGAGATTAATCCCGATAAAACAGCAGACGTCATAACCGAGCGCCTTGGGGTTTACCGTGATCTGGGCGCCCGTGATAATACCTGCCTGTTTCATCTTCTCTACTCGCACATGTATGGTGCCGGCACTCACACCAAAGCGTTTCGCCAACTCAGCGAAAGGGGTACGTGCCTCCTCCATAAGTGCTGAGAGGATCTGATTGTCGAGCTGATCACGCTGAAATGAACTATCCATTACTACATACCATTTTAAGTCAATAATATGAGGTAATTTACGGTATTGTTTAGCAAACTGCTAATTTTTTAGCGAGATGATTAAAGTTTTAGGTGTAAGCCAGTATGTCGTGGGCCTATTGTTGATCTGTGACCTGAGTAAAGGGGATCGGCGTGCTAAAGGTCATCGGCTGCTTGCTGTAGGGATGGGTCAGACTCAGGGATTGGGCGTGTAGCAACAAACGTGGTGCCAGACGCTTGGCCAGCGGATCGGCATAGAAGTTATCGCCCAGGATAGGATGACCTATGGCCATCATGTGCACACGTAGCTGGTGAGAGCGCCCGGTGATGGGGGTTAGCTTAACCAAGGTGGAGCGACGGGCTCGGCTAACCACCTCAAACAGTGTCTTAGAGGCCTTGCCCACTTGGTGGTCTACCTTTTGCTTAGGACGGTTGGGCCAATCGCAGATGAGAGGGTAATCGACGCTGCCTTGTTCGGGTTTTACATGACCGGCGACACGCGCATAGTAGATCTTATGGGTTTCCCTATCGCGAAACTGACGCTTGAGTTCCCGTTCGGCGCTGCGCCTTAATGCCACGACGATAATGCCTGACGTGGCCATATCGAGACGATGGACAATTTGAGCGTTAGGATGATCGCGTAAGACGCGGGTGTAGACGCTGTCATGATAGGCAGGATCGCGCCCTGGCACAGAAAGGAGGCCTGAGGGCTTATTGACTACCATAATATCCTTATCTTCATGAAGGATCTCGAGCCAAGGCTCGGTAGGCGGCGCATACACAAAATCAGTCATAACATGTCTTGACGGCTAAAAGGGCTGCAAAGATACCGCTAACAGGGCGCTTAATGCAAGTGTAGCGCCCTAAAACTGAGAGTCTATAAACGGGCTAACTGTGTAGAAAATACCACTTAAAAACCGTGGCCATTGACATGCATGATGGCAAAGGTCCAGACCACGAATGCCAGGCTTAGATGGATGAAGGCGTAGACGCCCTGATCCAGTCGCTCAATGCCTTTGGCCTGCCAGATCAACTTGGCGTGCAATAAGATATTGAGAGGAAACAGCATAAAGAGTGGGTAGAAGGCGATGGCACTATCGTCGCCAAATAAGGCGCGCGATACTATCGACCAAAATACCATAAGGGCGGTAACTAATGGCGGCGCGGCGAGCTGGTACTGTTCGGGGTAGGGAAACATTAATCGTCCTTAACGCTTATAGATCCTAGTTAGCTGGTTTTCGGCCAATATATTGCGCCTTAAAGCAAGGCGTCTCTTCACAGCCTACATTACCTTCGAAAGTGTGCAAAGTCTCCCAGTTGGAAAAGCATTTTACTAACTCTGCCTCGTGCAACAAGAAATCAGGGTTTTTCGGTCTGCCCACCTCTGCCTGTTGAGTGATAAAGGTTTCGTAGATAATCAGTCCGCCAGGCTTGATGCTCTCTTTAATGGTCTCAAATAAGGGGCGGTGCAGATAGTTGAATACCAGGACAATGTCATATTGAGCTTTGGGAAGCTGCGCCTTGCCAGTTTCCAAGTCCTTGGTTTTGGCCTGACAGTGAGGCGGTAGTTTGGGGAGGCGGCTTACGTCTCTGTCGACAAAGTTCACATGAGCGCCTTGGGCGGCCAACCAGAGGCCATTACGGCCACTGCCGCAGGCCAGGTCGAGCACCTGGGGATGGGTCTCTAGCCCTAAAAGCTGACTATTTTGCGTCAGCAGCGGCGCGGCTTCAACCTTTAATCTCTTTTCGTCCATCTAAGCGGCGTCCATGCAGTATTGAAAAGTGTCTCAGACCAGCAGGGCCATGGGAGACGACCACCGACAGCAGCACTATGGCGATCAGCAGTTCAGGTTTATAGTTAGCCAAGGGAATAAACAGCGCCAGAAGGCCGAGTTTCACTAACGTGAGCACTCCCTTGAGCTGAATAAGCCAACGCCAATCTCTCACTACCTCCCAGAGCATTAGCAGGCTGCCGCTGCCCATGGCTAAGATCCAATAGTTGCACCACAGCGTTTTGTCGACACCCAACAAGATACCGCCGCCAGCGCCTGTTATGCCTAAAATATGCAGGGCGCGCAGACTGGTTTTACTCAGGCGTTGTAGCCAAAATTTTTTCTCGGAAATCGGCTTATGCTTATGACTCATAGGGCGAAAGGTCTGTGAAAATTTGCGCCAGCTTAGCAGGAAATGGCTATAAAACACATTGGCAGCTCACAAAGATAACCATTTCGTGATCCAGAAGGTGATTTATCTTTGTTAAGTCACATCTTTCCTTAGCTATAATGGAGCGATAACAGGTTGAGGCAATTTGTGATTACTAGGATGACAAGCCTTTACCCCATTTAGATCACTATTAGGTAGCCAAGATGAGAATAGGTTTTTTTAGTGCCAAGCACTATGATATGGAACATTTCAACCGCACCAACCAGGCCTTCGGCGCGCAGATAGAGTATTTTGATTACCGTCTGTGTATGCAGACGGCCAAACTGGCCTATGGCTTCGAGGTGATCTGCGCCTTCGTTAATGACTCTCTCTGTGAAGAGGTGTTGGTCGAGCTCGCTAAAAATGGCACTAAGATCATTGCGATGCGCTGCGCCGGTTTCAACAATGTCGATCTGGACGCTGCGACGCGTTTGGGGATCAGGGTAGTCAATGTGCCCGCTTATTCTCCGGAGTCGGTGGCCGAGCATACGGTGGCTCTGATGCTGACCCTAAACCGCAAGGTGCATAAGGCTTATCAACGTACCCGTGATGCCAACTTTTCCCTCGAAGGGCTGGTGGGCTTTAACATGCATGGCCGTACTGTAGGAGTGATAGGCACGGGTAAGATTGGGGTCGCCACCATCAAGATCCTGTTGGGATTTGGCTGCACAGTAGTAGCCTATGATCCTTACCCTAATCAGGTTGTGACAGATATGGGGATTGACTATCTGCCGCTGGATGAGCTGTACGCGGTTAGCGATATCATCAGCCTGCATTGCCCGCTGACCAAAGAGAATCACCATCTGCTCAACAAAGAAAGTTTTGAGAAGATGAAACCAGGAGTCATGGTGATCAACACCAGTCGTGGTGGCTTATTAAATGCGTTCGATGCCATGGAGGCGCTCAAGACGGGCCAGATAGGCTCTCTGGGACTGGATGTTTACGAAAACGAGAAAGAGCTATTCTTCGAGGATAAGTCGAACCAGATCATTCAGGATGACGTATTTAGGCGCCTGTCGGCCTGCCATAACGTGATTTTTACCGGTCACCAGGCTTTCTTAACAGAAGAGGCCCTGGGGGCTATCGCCCATACCAGTTTGACCAATGTGCGTCAGCTGCTCAATGGCGAAACTTGCCCTAATCAACTATCTTAAATCGTCAATCGGGTTTCACCTGACAAGCTTGGCTCAGGCTGATAACTTAAGGGTAAGTTTATTGGCCTGAGGGCAAGATCATGATGGTAAAACAGGAAGTTCACGACATAGACACGCCAACGGGCAAGATGCGCTGTTATCTCTATCGCCCCGACAGTGAAGGTCTCTTTTCGACGATTATCTTCTATTCGGAAATTTTCCAGCAAACAGCGCCCATTGCGCGGGCGGCCACCATGATGGCCGGTCATGGCTTTGTGGTGTTAGTGCCGGAAGTGTTTCACGAACTCAATCCCATAGGCACAGTGTTGGCCTATGACGATGAAGGTAAAGATAAAGGCAATCAGGATAAATTTACCAAGGCGCTGGAACATCACGACAGCGACACTCAGGCGCTAGTGGACTTTGCCATGAGTCAGCCATTTTGTACCAATCAGGTGGGGGCTATGGGGGTCTGTATCGGTGGTCACTTAGCCTACCGCGCCGCACTCAATATCGATGTTGTCGCTGCGTTTTGTCTCTATCCTACAGATATTCATTCCAATACCTTACCGGCCAATCCTGGGAACGACTCTTTGAGCCGCACCGGGGATATCGAGGCGGAGCTGGTGCTCGTCTTTGGTAAGCAGGATCCTCATGTGCCGAGTGAGGGGCGAAGACTCATTTACGACAAGCTCACCGAGACGGGGCGCAAGTTCACTTATCTTGAGGTCAATGCTCAGCATGCCTTTATGCGTGATGAGGGGGATAGATACGATCCCGCCCTGGCGCTGCAGATCTATCAACAGGCGGTCGCCTTCTTTCAGCGGACGCTGCGTTAATCGTACTGCTTGGGTAAAAGTTGGTTGAACTAAAAGGCGAACCTGAGGTTCGCCTTTTGTCTTTCTCTAAACTGCGCTAAACACTCTGTTTTAAAAGCTGCGCTAAACGCTTGGTGCTAGCAGCTGACTAGAGCCATTTTCGGCGCCTAAACAGCCAGATCAACACGGCGGTGATGGTGAGCATCACGCCCCAGACGATAAAGTAGCCGTCTTTATATTTCAGCTCAGGAATATACTCGAAGTTCATGCCGTAGATCCCTGCAATAAAGGTCAGCGGTACAAAGATAGCTGTGATAATGGTCAATACCTTCATGATGTTATTGAGCCTATGGGCGCTGATGGAGATATAACCGTCGATCAGATCGCTGGAAACCTGGTAGAAGAGATCCGCCAGGCTGGCCGCCCTATGCTGGTGCTCGCAGACGTCGTTGATCTCGTGGTAGAGACTGTCGTCGAAGGGAACCGATGGGGCGCTGCGCAGGGTGTCAAACAGCTCCACGTGATAATGAAAGTTGCGTCTTAGGCGGGTGAGATCTGTCTTATACAGCACCACCTCGGCCAAGATCTTGTCATCTGCCGTGGTCAGCATCACTGTCTCTAGCTCCTCCAGGCGGCTTTCGAGATCGAATAAGATCTTATGGTAACGCTTAACCACATAGCGGCTGAGTTTCAGCGCCACGGCGCCTGTGTTTTGCAGCGACAGCTCACCCATCTCCAGTGCATTCATAGTACGTTCGATGGAGAGTGAGCGTTTGCTGTGACGGGTGACGATAAAACGTGGACCGACGAAGAGCGCCAACACTATGTTGTCACAGTTGATGGAGTCAGAGTCTGCCGATAGCCCCCTGAGCAGCATAAAGGTATGACCGTCAAAATCTTCCACCTTGGGGGGATGACGATCCCGGGAGGCATCCTGTAGCGCCAGCGGATGTAGGCCAAAATCCCGCTGCAAAGACTCGCTCAACTGATCGTCTATCTCGCCGTCGATATTAAGCCAGAGTATGGTGTCTTCTCGCTGTTGCCAGCTAGCGATTTGCGAGGCATCACCTCTGGTGAGCGTATCGGTTTGCGGATCATAGTGTAATGTCGTGAGCATCTATGCCCCCTGTCGGTTAATCGCTTTGTACTTGAGTATGGTCTTTCTCTGGCGATTCGCTTAACGGTTTGGTCTGCGTCTGATTTAATTTCAATACCCCTTTTTGCAACATCAGGTTGTTGGGGTAGGTGATGGTGATGCCGTCACTGCGCTCGATCAGCACATGGAACAGGCTGATCTCGGCGATGATGCCTGTGACATCCTCATCCTTGTCGATGATCTTGATGCGGTCACCGATGCGATAGGGGAAGACGAAGAAGATTAAGACCCCAGCGGTGATGTTGCTTAAAATCGACCACTGGGCCACTAAGGCTACGCCCAGTACGGCAAATACCGAGGAGATAAACAGTGAGACCTGTTGATACTCAATGCCCAATGACACCACCCACAGACAGGCGATGATGATAAATAGCAGATAGGTAATATATTGAGTCACCAGCTTAGTGCGCTTAAAGGAGACCTGTTTGGATTCGGCCAGCTTGGCTACCCAGTTGGTCAGCAGGCGCTGGGCAAAAACAAATATGCCGATGTAGAGGCAGCTAATAAGCAGAGTTTGAGTCATGGTGTGTGAGAAATCAGCTAAAGATTTCAAACAAATACTATAAGAATTGCCCGATTGCAATGTGAACTTGCGCTTAAAAAAACACGCCCCTTGGTGGGCAGTTGTGACGCAGTGAGTCGCCTTACTCAGTATTTAATGCCAAAGGCCTGTGCGCGATAGGCGCTTTTGTACTTTGCTTGCTGTGCTGCGCAAGGATTTGCGGCATACTAGCGCCTTTATCGCGCCTGTCACTGTTGGCGCCCAGCGGAGAAGCAGATGTCAGATTTTACCACCCTATATTCCAGTGAGGATGCCTTTGGCCCACTATTGGTGATGGAAGATAGGGAGGTGCGGCTACTTTCCTTTGGTGACAACGATGAGCAGAGCAAATTATCCAAGTCTGCTCTGCACCTCCCTATGCATACCTATCTGCAGGCCATGTTATTGGTGCTGCTGTTTATCAAGCCCAAGCGGGTGATAATACTCGGTCTGGGGGGCGGGGGACTTATTCAGGCGCTGCGTCATTTCGATCGGGGGATCAATATTACCGCCGTTGAGCTGAGAGAGGCGGTGATCGATATTGCCAAGCGCTTCTTCTGGCTACCCCTGGGCAAGAAACTTAACCTTGTTCATCAAGATGCCAATGCATTTCTGGCCGAAGGCAAGCACAAGAAGGCCGACGTTATCTTTGCCGATATCTATCATGCCGGAGGCGTGGATGAGCAGCAGCATAGTGAGGTATTTATTGCCAATGCCGCGGCGCTGCTCAAGGTCGATGGTTATCTGGTGCTTAACTGCTGGAAGGAGCACAGCCGCAATCAAGCCTTACTCGCCTTACTCAAAGAACACTTTAGCGATGTGTACGCCTGTCTGACTGGCGGTGGCAATTGGGTCGTGATCGCCGGTAAACAAGCCAGGCAGATAAGCAGTAGTGGCCTAAAGAGCGAGGCGCAGCAGTTATCGCAGCGACTCGACTTTCCATTGGCCCGCAGCCTGACCCGTTTTGAACCCTGGGAGTCCTAATTTGTTTCATTTCCCTTCATCGGTTTTTATCACAACAATAAGTTCAATCTTAAAAACCGATTAGTATGATAGCTTTTATCCGTTATATTTAATTATCCAGTCTCGTTATTATCTTCACATCGACAAAGAACACGGGGTTAAGGCAAACGCCTCACCCCACAAATTTACTGTTAATAACGAGCACTGGAGTAAACAATGACTCAATCTATCATCAATACCGAAATCAAGCCTTTCTCTGCCACTGCCTATCACAATGGCGATTTCGTCTCTGTGACAGAGCAAGACCTACTGGGTAAGTGGTCAGTAGTTTTCTTCTACCCTGCTGACTTCACCTTCGTCTGCCCAACAGAGCTAGGTGACATGGCTGACCATTACGAGAAGCTGCAATCAATGGGCGTTGAAGTGTACTCAGTGTCTACCGATACGCACTTTACCCACAAGGCATGGCACGACAGCTCAGACACCATCGGCAAGATCAACTACCCAATGATCGGTGACCCAACAGGTGTTATCTCACGCAACTTTGGCGTGATGATTGAAGAGGAAGGTCTGGCACTGCGTGGCACCTTCGTTATCAACCCAGAAGGTCAGATCAAGGTTGCCGAAATTCATGACCTAGGCATTGGTCGTAGCGCTTCTGAGCTGGTACGTAAGATTCAAGCGGCTCAGTATGTTGCCACACACGACGGCGAAGTTTGCCCAGCAGCATGGCAGCCAGGTGAAGATACACTAGCACCTTCATTGGACCTAGTAGGTAAGATCTAAGTATCACCTAAGGTCACTCGGGCCTCATCATCTCGAGTGACCTGGCGAAAGCCAAAGTAATTTTCATCATCATCTTTTTTATTGCCGGTTCATCTCCCCCTGCATTAGAGCCGGCAATTTTTCCCTAAGTTTTTGGCTCCCGTTGGGAGCCTCTTTTTCCTAGGAGTTATCATGTTAGATGCGAATGTAAAAAATCAGCTGACTACCTATCTGCAAAACCTCAAGCGCCCAGTTGAACTTGTCGTATCGGCAGATGAGCGTCCTAAAGCACAAGAATTAATGGCGTTGGCAAAAGATATCGCCTCGTTGTCGGAGCTCGTGTCGTTGACCGAATCAGAGGGTGTACGTACCCCGTCGATGACCATCACTAATGCCGATAGCGCGAGTCAGATCCACTTTGCCGGTTTGCCGATGGGCCATGAATTTACATCCTTGGTGCTGGCATTGCTGCACACGGGTGGCCATCCGATCAAGCTTGCGCCTGAAGTGATAGAGCAGATCCGTGACCTGCCCGGTGAATATCGCTTCGAGACTTATGTATCGCTGAGCTGTCAAACCTGTCCCGAGGTGGTGCAGGCGCTTAATATGATGGCGGCAATCAACCCCAATATTCAAAACACCATGATAGATGGCGCCTTGTTCCAGGATGAAGTGAACGAGCGCAACATCATGGCGGTACCTTCTGTTTACCTTAATGGCGAGCCGTTTTCAGTGGGTGGTATCAGCGTTGTCGAGATCCTTAACAAGCTGGACGTTAATGCGGCCAGCCGCCAAGCGGAAAAGTTAAATCAGAAAGAGGCCTTCGACGTGTTAGTGGTCGGTGGTGGCCCGGCTGGCGCCTCGGCAGCGATCTATGCGGCGCGTAAGGGCTTAAGAACCGGTATCCTGGCGGACAAATTTGGCGGCCAGGTGGCCGAAACCGTAGGAATTGAAAACTTTATCTCGGTAAAAGCCACCGAAGGCCCAAAGTTAGTGGCTAATCTCGAATCTCATGTGCATGACTATGATGTCGATATCATGGATAACCAGCGTGCCTTAAGTCTAAAGTCCGGTGAGTTGTTTGAGATCCAAACCGAAAGTGGCGCACTACTGCGCAGCAAAACGGTACTTCTGGCCACAGGCGCTCGCTGGCGCGAGATGAATGTGCCGGGCGAGAAAGAATATCGCGGTAAAGGCGTCGCCTACTGCCCACACTGTGACGGCCCGCTGTTTAAGGGTAAGCGCGTCGCCGTGATTGGTGGCGGTAACTCGGGCATAGAGGCGGCCATCGATTTGGCCAATATCGTTGAGCATGTCACTGTGCTTGAGTTTGACAGCAAGCTGCGCGCCGATGACGTGTTACAACGCAAGGCAGCTTCTATGGGCAATATTGAGATAATCACCCAGGCCATGACGACGGAAGTGGTTGGTGATGGCAAGCGAGTGCAAGGACTGAACTATACCGATAGGGCAACAGGTGAAAGTCATCATATCGCCCTCGCCGGTATCTTCGTGCAGATTGGCTTGGTACCTAATGCCGAGTGGCTCAAGGGCACACTCGACTTGACCGAGCGGGGCGAGATCATGGTCGATGCCAAGGGTCAAACCTCACTGCCCGGCGTATTTGCCGCAGGTGATGTGACTAACTCTGCCTATAAGCAGATCATCATCGCCATGGGTAGCGGTGCAACCGCTTCGCTTGGCGCATTCGACTACCTGATCCGTCTGGGTGAGCCGGCAGACGCAGTCGCTGCTTAATGGCAAAGGCGAGTATAAATAGTAAACAGCCAGCCTAATGCTGGCTGTTTTTTTATTCGTCTTTATAATTACTTAAGCTGAGTGAGTGTGAATAGTGTTGTAAAAGAGGGGCGAGCGCAGAGAAGGATGAATAGTAAGCCGAAAAGCTTTGACCAACTCCTAGTCCAGGAGACCCATATCTACCTTTGCCGTTCGGTAAAGTGGACCGCTTACCTGTCCGTATTTCTGCTGGTTGCCATTTTTTTTGCCACAGTGTTGCAAAAGCATCATCTGTTGAGTGTGCAGGATCTCTTGGTGTTGCAGATGCCTGCCTTGTGTATCGCCCTGTTTGGTCTGGCCGGCATTCTCTATCGTCAGCCTGAACGGCATCGCTTAGGATTGGTGCTGGCTTACCTGTTGGTGTTAGAGGTCGCCTGGATCTACTTTGTGGTGGGGCATTATTGGCTCACCAGCTCCTACAGCATATTAGGTGAATATACCTCTTTGGCTATTGTCGATTCAGTGGTGGATGTACTGGTGTTTACCTTTGCCATTTCACTGTTTCCGCTGCGTAACTGGTTATTGGTAAGCGTCATTCCGCTTTTATCGGTCAGTTTAGTGACTAGGATTATTGAGACTCCGGAAAACCCTATCTTTGCCGTGACCAAGTTTACCTGTCTCTTGGTGATCATGGTGACCGGACAAAAAGTGTTGCAGGAGTGGTTTAGAAAGGCGATCTTGCGAGATGCAGAGAAGCAACAGCTATTGCAACAGTTTAAGCATATGGCACTGATTGATGGCCTGACTAATTTGAGTAATCGACGTCATTTCGATGAGGTGCTGGCGCTGGAGATAAAGGCCGCCAAACGCACTAAGGATCCCTTGAGCATGATTCTTCTGGATGTGGACTACTTTAAACGACTCAATGATAGTATTGGGCATCAGCAAGGGGATAAGTGTTTGATCCGTATAGCAGAGGTACTACACGGTATCGCCTCTCGTCCAAGGGATCTTGCCGCTCGTTATGGTGGTGAGGAGTTTGCGGTCATATTGCCCGATACCGATCTCGATGGCGCAAGCCATATTGCTGAGCAGATCCGCGCGGCGCTGAAGGCCGCTGAGATAGCTCATCCTGAATCAGACGTGGGGCCATTTGTCACCGTCTCCCAGGGAGTCTGCCTATGGCAGCCTGGCCTGAGTGCCCAGGATTTGACCGCCAGCGCCGATCAGCTGCTTTACCTCAGTAAGGCGCAAGGACGGGATTGTTTCAGTGTGGGCGTGGCGAAGGCTGAAGAGTAGGCCATGCTGCGAGTATGAAAAAGCCCTCTAGATGAGGGCTTTTAAATTTTATGCTGATTAAGCTGTGGTATTAATATTGTGACCACTGTTTCCTACTGGCCCAGCGCTCGGCGCCGAGTCAACTGCTTCAATCAGTTGTAGCGCAATCTCTCCCTCTGCTTGTTGCTGCTCTTTAGCGAGTTGTGCAACTTTTACCCCAACGCTTCCATTGCTTAGGTTAGGTTGTAGATTACTGGTACCAACTGTTATTGCCATGCTTACCGCCTTAAACTGGGTGAGAGTCTATAGTTAACCAAATTTACATAGGTTAACTATAGTGCTATCGGCGTCATTTTGGAAAACTTGAGCCATTCTCTGCGCTATTGCTTCACCGTTTTGCGCTTGTCTATCTGTTTGCGAGTGATGCTGATAATAAAGGTCAGTAAGATAGAAGCTAGAATCAAGCCAACCGCGAGTACAGCATTTTGCAGTGCCGTCGGGTCTAGTGCCAACATGCCCCCAAGACCGATCATCATGATCCCTGACATGAGTTTCAGGGTTTGTCCCTCTTTCTCAGAGAGTTTGCGTTTACCTAAGGTGGCGCTAAAGGCGATCACTATGGCTGCTAACGGGATAACATAAACCACATTGTAGAAGGCCAGATAGAGGTAACGCTCATATGCTGGGAGCTCGTGCATTGACAGTACGCTGGTGTAGATCATCGGAAAGCCTGCGGTACAGAGTAGCTCATAAGCATTAGCCAATATCGCCAGTACAACAGTCCCCGCAATCATGGCCGCCATACTGCTGGCACTGGTGAGTTTACCCATGCGCTTAATGAGGCCTGTACGGTTTTCTGCCGACATGGAAAGGCTCACTTCCCCTTTGGTAAAGAAGTAATCCTTGATGTTAATGGTGCCGGCAATCAGTGCCAGAATACCTGCGCCTAGTATGATCAGGCCACCATCGCTGCCAGCGCCCAATAATTCAAAGATGTTGAGCCAGGCAATCATAAACAGGAAGTAGATAAAACCTGAGAAGAATACAAAGATGCCCCCAACTATCAACATGCGGGTACGACTCTTGGCGTTAACCATAATAGAGAGTAAAAACAGCAGCACGAAGAAGGCGCATGGGTTAAAGGCGTCAACGCCAGCCAGTACTACGGTGAGCACAGGTAAGGAAAGCTGCTCTGGTGCGACGACGCCGATCAGCGGCAGCTCAATGGGCTGTACCTTAGTAACAGGTGCAGCCTCGGGATTTTCACCTAAACCTATGTCACAGGTGCCGGGGTCGCTGCTGGCACTACAGGTGGCAAATAAGGGTTCTCCTTGGGCTGAGGACTCACCAGCATGGGGTTGGGTATCATCTGCTTGCACAACACCGCCTAAGGCTCGGTAGCAGGCCTTGAGCTGTGACAAGATAAATTGTCCGGTTACTGCCTCACTGCTATAGCCCACAGTGGCTTGCTCACAGGCGGCGATATAGGGGACTGAACGCGCTGCCACTTTGGTTTTTTCGGCTATGCTCTGCCATTTTTTCTGGGTGCCCGCTTGAGAAACCATGTGTGATTCAAGCTCTATCCATGGATACTTCTCTGGAAGGCTGTCGATAAAGGGATGAGCCTCGGCGCAGTGTGGACAGGTCTTAGACCAGAAAAAATAGAGTTTAATCTTAAGCTGACCGTCGGCGTCGACATAATGCCAAGTGGCATTTTCAGATACTGAATTATCTGCTGCCTGTGTGAAACTGGGTAATGCGCTGGAGAGTAGCAGAAAACAAAACATCAGGGCTCTAAACATAATCCCTCCCGGGGCTGGTTTGCCAAAAGACGATGACAAAGGCGTTCTAGGGATAGTGTACTGCGCGCCAACGGCGAGGCTAAGTTTATGTTTCAGATTTGCAACATAAATCTTGAAATATACTGGAAATGTTAACTTGCGCGGATTTTTATGTGTGCGGCCAGCGCCGCCCGGCAGTTAAGTGCACAGGCGACGAGTTTTAAAATAGTTGGTGGGTTTACTTAAGCAGATTGCGACTGGGGGCGACAGCGCTGGCAATGGCTGTCTCACCACTTTCTTGCTGACACCAATGCATACTCAGTGTTCGGGTATCTTCCTGGCTTGCGGTTAGTAGTTTGGTGACCACAGGCTGGTGGTAGTCTGACTTCGTCAGGAAGTTTTTCACTCGCTCAATACGGCGATTGGCGAGCCAGAGATTATATTCCCTGATCTTTTTGTCTGTTTCGCCCTTGTAGAGCGGGAATTCCAGTAGCAGATAGCCCGTATCAGCCTGGGTCTTTTCGATCAGCTGTTGTAGTTGTTTGGCATATTGGCTGTCGAAATATGAGCTGTTTTTGTCAAAAGGGATATCGCCCAAACTGATGTTTTGTGGGCAGCGTGCATGGACCTGTGCCGCAAAGAGAATTGACAAGATCACTAGCAGTTGTCGCTTCATAGTGAACACCTCCAATGTGTTTTTTAGTGTATAGAGCTAAATAATGCTGGGAATTTAGGGGATTGTCGCTGGAAAAGCAACCGTATTCACAGGCGGGTTTTAGGCTTTATGTCGATGAGTTTGAGTATTTAACCTAGCGCCAGTATTTAGTCGGTTTGCATCTAGATGGTTTTGCTAAGTTATTTGCTTAAGTCTATGTAAAATTGACGGATTATTGACTGTTTACGCATCAAAAAAATTTATTGATAAATTTTCACTTTAGTCGGTTCATGGCGTAAACTTGGCAAAAGTTGTGTGCAATTTAATAATGGTAGCCTTACCCATGAGCCAAGATACTCAGCCTAACCCGTTGGCACTCGAAAACCAGGTTTGTTTCTCACTATACAGCGCCGCCAATGCCATGGTACGTGCCTATCGTCCCCTATTGGAGGCGTTGGATTTGACCTATTCGCAATACTTGGCGATGTTGGTGTTATGGGAACACCCAGGGATCAGCGTTAAGACCTTAGGTGAGCAGTTACACCTGGATTCTGGCACCCTGACACCCTTGCTCAAACGCCTGGAAACTAAAGGGTTAGTCACCCGTGGCCGCAGTGATACCGATGAGCGAGTGCGAGTGCTACAACTAACTGATGAGGGCAGGGCGTTGCAACAAGAGGCTAAGTCGGTTCCACTACAGATGCGTTGCAAGCTGGGGGGGGAACCCGAGGAGTTTGCCGAGCTTAAGCGCTTATGTGATAAGGCCTATGAGTATCTGCAACGGGCGAGCCAAGGTTAAAGGTTAATTAAACCAAAGGAAGCGCTATGCAAGCAGTGGATTTAGTCGTGATTGGCGGCGGTATTACCGGGATTGGGATCGCCCAATGTGCCCAGGCCGCTGGTTACTCTGTGGTGCTGCTTGAAAAAGATGGGCTGGGTGAGAAGACCTCGTCGAACTCCAGTAAACTGATCCATGGTGGCCTGCGCTATCTTGAGTCGGGTCAGGTGAGTTTGGTGCGCGAATCGCTTGCCGAGCGCAAGGCGCTACTGACCTTAGCCCCCGAGCTGGTAAAGCCAGTACCCTTCTATATTCCTATCTATAGTGACAGTCGGCGCGGTCCCTTGGCCATTCGCGCCGGGCTAAGCCTCTACGCCCTGCTCAGTGAGTTTGACCCCTTGGGGCAGTTCAAGTCGATACCCGCTAACCAGTGGGGTCAGCTCGCCGGACTCAAACTGAAAGGGCTTAGGGCCGTGTTTCGCTATTGGGATGCCCAGACAGATGATGCCAGCCTGACCCTGGCGGTGGCCGAAAGCGCCCGGGCACTTGGCGCGCAGCTGCTGACCCAAGTAGAGCTTAAGCAGATAGAGCACAGGCCAGATTCTTGTATCGTGAGCTATGAAACGGGCGGTGAAACGCATTGGCTTAGCAGTCGCTGTGTCATCAATGCCACGGGGCCTTGGGTCAATCAGACCCTGGGGCAGGTGGTCCCTAAGATCGAGGCTTCACCGGTTGAGCTGGTACAAGGCAGTCATCTGGTGCTGGATATTCCCGCGCCGAGTGGCATCTTCTACCTGGAGTCTATCTACGATAAGCGCGTGGTGTTCGTTATGCCTTGGCAGGGAAAGACCATGCTAGGGACTACCGAAACCCCTATCGATGCCGTCGATGCAGCGGGTGTGACCCATGCAGAAGAGGCTTACCTGCTGGGGATCTATCGTCACTATTTTCCGCTGTCTGAAAGCCAAGGGCCTCTTGGCGATCGGATCATAGGCCGTTATTGCGGCGTGAGGGTGTTGCCAAAGCAGTCGGGAGAGGCGTTCGATCTGCCCAGAGACACCATGATGGTGTCTAGCGAGACACACCCGAATTTGTTGACTGTCTATGGCGGCAAGCTCACCACCTTCAGGCATACGGCCAAGGAGGCCGTAGTCTGGGTGAAAACGCGCCGCGGGGTTAAGCCGGTGCGGGCCGATGTCGACAGTTTAAGGCTGACACCTGTGCAAGCGACCCAGAGTACACCTGACAATGGTGATTTTTCTCCTCAAAAAGGCTAAAGTAAGGCGCCTTTTTTAAGCCTAGCTGCGAGCAAAATATCTGTGAAGTGTGCCTATTTCGATGCCAATCAATGCCTTTCCTGCCGTCATATCAAGACGCCCCTGAGCGAACAGGTGGCCGCGAAATCGGCGACGCTCGAGGCGCTGCTAAAAGATCTGCCGGTAGAGCAGTGGCTGCCTCCTGTGGTGGGGCCTGAGTCAGGCTTTCGTAATAAGGCCAAGATGGTGGTTTTAGGCGCCGCCCATCAACCCATGTTGGGGCTGGTGAGCCCTAGCGGTGAGGCGGTGAGCCTGTGTGACTGTAGCCTGTATCCTCAAGATATGCAGCAACTGCTGCATCGGCTGGAACGCTTTGTACGCCAGGCGGGGATCCCGCCCTATCGCGTAGATAAGGCCAAGGGCGAGCTGAAGTTTATTCTGCTGACCCGCAGCCAGGTGCGCGGCGAATATATGCTGCGCTTCGTAATGCGCTCCGAGCAGGCGATTCCCCGTATCGAGCGCGAACTGCCAGCACTTTTGGCGGAGCATCCTGAGATCAGGGTGGTGTCGGTTAATTTGCAGCCCGTGCACATGGCTATCTTGGAAGGGGAGGAGGAGATCTTTCGGACCCAAGCCACACGTCTCGAGGAAGTGTTTAATCAGGTGCCCCTCTTTATTCGCCCAAAAAGTTTCTTTCAGACCCATCCAGAGGTGGCGGCCAAGCTCTACCAAAGTGCCCGTGAATGGACGCGGGAGTTGGCGCCAAAATCGATTTGGGATCTCTTCTGTGGAGTGGGGGGCTTTGGTTTGCACTGCGCCTCTAAGGACGTCGCCCTTACCGGTATTGAGATAGAGGCTGAGGCCATTGCCTGCGCCAAGATGTCCGCCGAGACGCTGGGCTTGACCAATGTACGCTTCACCGCGCTCGATTCCACCACCTTCGCCAGCGACAGTCGCGGTGAAGAGAAACCGGATCTTATTATCGTCAACCCACCCAGACGGGGAATTGGCGAGGCGCTGTGCCATTCGCTTAGTGAATTTGCGCCCCAGGCGATTCTCTATTCAAGCTGTAACCCCAAGACACTGGCCAATGATCTGCGCGCCATTTCAGGGTATCGAGTGACTAAGGTGCAGCTGTTTGACATGTTCCCCCATACGGATCACTTCGAAGTGCTGGTGATGTTGCAGCGTCAAGCCTAACGCTTGTCATCGGCGCGTCATCTTGTTGTCATAATCTAGTCTCATCAACCTAGGATGAGGAGGTTAGCTTGGGAGCGGTTTTCAAACAGTTTCTGCTGTTAGGTCTGGTCTGTTTTGGCGGGCCAGCGGCCCATATCGGTTATTTTAAGCGACGTTTTGTCAATGAGCTTAAGTGGCTCGATGCAGAGCGCTTTGGGGCTATTGTTGCCTTGAGTCAGGTGATCCCAGGGCCTGGATCAAGCCAGGTGGGATTTGCCATTGGCCATCACAGGGCTGGCATTACCGGTGCCATCGCGGCCTTTGCTGGCTTTACCTTACCCTCATTTATACTCCTTTATCTATTGGCGGTGGCGAGCCTTGGCTGGCTGGAGACCAGCTGGTTTCAGGGACTGATCCACGGCCTTAAGCTGCTCGCTGTGGTGGTGGTCGCCGACGCCGTGTTGGGAATGTTTAGCCAGTTTTGTCGCCAAGGGCTGACTCGATTGCTGATGTTGTGCGCCGCCTTAGTGACGCTGCTGCTGGGCGGCCTGGCCATTCAGCTGGCGATTTTGCTGATGGCTGCCGGTATTGGCGGCTATTATTTGTCCCCTACTGCCCTGGAAAGTATGCCCGATGAACCCCTGCAGTCCCTGAGGCTGAAACCTATACCACTTGCGCTGTTTTTGCTGCTTTTTGGCGTCGCCTTGTGGTGGATAGGAGCGGGCGGTGGGCTAACCCAAGTGTTTGCGCAGTTTTATCAGGCGGGCGCCTTGGTATTTGGTGGCGGCCATGTAGTGCTGCCGCTACTTGAAAGCAGTGTTGGTCAGCAGCTAGGCAGTGAACGTTTTCTTACTGGCTATGCGCTGGCTCAGGCGGTACCCGGGCCCATGTTCACCCTGGCCGCATTTCTCGGGGCCGAGTCTTGGTCAGACGCGCCGCTGTTAGGCGCCATAGTGGCAACCATGGCGATCTTTTTGCCCGGTTTTTTACTGCAGCTTTCAGTGCTTAGCAGTTGGCAGGCCTTGATGGCCAGGCCAAAATTTCGCGGCGCCATTATGGGGCTGAATGCCGCCGTGGTGGGCTTGCTGCTGGCGGCGCTGATCTCGCCGGTGATCACCTCTGCCATAGCTTCTGCACTGGATCTTCTGTGGGTGTTAGTGGGAGGCTATCTGTTGCGGCGTTATCGCCCCAGCATCTTGTGGCTCTTATTAGGCTATGGCCTGCTGGGGGTCGTGCTTGGCGTGGCGAGCGGTGTTAATTAACCGCTTGATTGCGCCATTGAATGGTAAGGCAGGCGCCGCCCAAATGGCTGGCTTGGGCGACCTCTAGTCGTCCCTGATGCCAGATGGCTATCTTGCGGGCAATGTATAGCCCCAGGCCATAACCCGAGCCGTCTGATTGTTCCTTATCCCGGGCAAAGGCAGCCAGTAGCTGCTTGCCTTTGCCTTCGAAGCCTGGGCCATCATCTTCGACGCGGATCTGGCAGTTGCCTTGGTCACAGTAAAAACTCACCTCGATGCGGCTTTGGGCGAAGCGAAGGGCATTCATGATCAGGTTTTGGGTGGCAATGGTCATGGAGTTGGGGTCGAGGCACACCTGGTTGTCATCACCATCGAAATCGATCGCTATCTTGTGCTGGTAGATAGCAAATTTCTCCTCCAGCTGCTTGAGGAACTGTTTCGGCGTCACCCAACTCTTCTTCAGCTGGTTTTCCCTATGTTCTAACTTGGCAAAGGAGAGATAGTTGCTGGCTAGCTGCTCTATCTCATCGATATCGGCGTTAATTCGCTGCCAATACTTGTCATCCAGTTGCGCCTTACTCAGTTGCAGGGCAAAGCGCATACGTGCCAGCGGGGTCCTGACCTCGTGGGAGATGGTGCGCGACAGCTCCTTATGCATCTGCAGAAAGTCGACTATCTGTACCGTGACATCGTTAAATACCTTGGCCAGTGGATAAATGGCCGAGCGTTTGCTGATGATCTGCTCCATCTTTCTTGGGTTAGCACCGAAGTCGACAGCCGATTGCTGCAGGCGAGAGAGATCCCGAAACAGCGGCCAGATCAGCAGTAGGGCGAGAGAGCCTAGGCTTGCATAGAGGGCAAAAATAATCAGCTCGGTGGGCATGGGGTGGTTAAGTGGCTTCACTACGGGGCCAAAGGCGATAATCTCATTTTTATCAGCTGCTTGGCGGTAGTAGTAGGTTTCGCCGCCACTGAGAGTAAGGGCGATGGTTTCACTCTGGCCCAGCTTGTCGCTAAGATCGCTTGGCAAGGCCAGCTCATCGGCTGGCAGGCGGCGGATCAGGACACTCGCATCTTTGTCGCTCAAACCACGAAACACACTGTCGACATCTATCTGGTAAGACTCTACCTGCTGCATAGCGCTGTGGATCTCGCTGAAGGACCAGATGATCAGCGCACTGCTTAATATCAGTAGCGCATAGAGACGGTAGAATTGATATTTCATTAGCGAACCGACGTCTGCGGCAGATAGTTAAACAGATAACCTTGGCCATGGACCGTCTTGATGGTGAGCCCGGCAATCTGGTAGCTGTCTATCTTCTTTCTCAGACGACTGATTTTAAGATCTATTGCTCTATCCAGGCCGTCGTAGGGCCGCCCCACATATTGTTCAAACAGAAATTCGCGGCTGAGCACCTTGCCCGGGTGTTGGGCGAAGATCCACAAGAGATTAAATTCTTGAGTGGTTACCTTCTGCGCCTTACCGGCAATCGACAGCTGCTGGTGGGTGTGATCTATGGTGAAGTCATGCAGTGTGATGGCTTCAGATTTTGCCTCACCAGGCATTTTTCTAAGGTTAGCCTTTATGCGTGCCACCAAGAGCTCTGGATTGACCGGCTTGACAATATAGTCGCTGGCGCCAAGTTCCAGGCCTTTTATCTGGTCGTGCTGACCATCGAGGGCGGTCATAAAGATGATCACGCATTGATAGCGCTGTTGCAGCTCGGCAAACAGACTAAAGCCGTCGGTATCCGGCAGCATGATATCGCAGATGATGAGATCGAACCTCTGATCGGCAGGCAACTTGGCGACCGCTTGGGCCGATTCGCTATGGGTCAGGTCGAAGCCTTGCTGTGTCAGGTAGAGCAGGGTGAGTTCGGCCAAATCCAGATCATCTTCGATCAGCAGTATCTTAGGTTTGGTCATAACAAGTTCCAGTTAAGTCCTCGCCGTTTACGGGTGTTAACGGGTTGAAAAGTGGCGAGTTTGATAGTCACTTCGTCGAGTATTTTGTCGTTAAGGGTCTTAATCAATACCTGGGTATCCTGGGTGAGGGTCAGCTCGAGCAGGTGATCCACATCCAAGCTGTCGAAGCACTGTTCGGGCGCGTTGCGCAGGGCTATCCAGATACAGGTTTGTTCAAGGGCATCGAGTCGATAGCTGATCTTAAGCGTCATATGACAGGGGCTACCAGCCTCAATGACGGCACAGGTCTTAGGTTTGACATTGACCTGTGTGGTGTTGCCATAGGAGTGAAAGCTGGCGACCAAGGACAGTAGCAGCAGGTATTTCATCAGGCTGACGGCGTTAGAAGGCATAGCTGACTCCAACGAATCCCGATAGGTATCCATCCTTTTCTACCATAAGGTTTTTGGTGATCTCATCTCCTAACCAAGTGTAGGTGATTATCGCGACGAAGTTGACATCTTGCCAGAGAGGCAGATTGAGCACGCCACTGGTATGGTAATTAATCGCGGCCGATTGAGGTTGAGGAACACGGCTTCGACCCAGTTCAGATTGGGTAAAGTGATAGTAATAGCTGATCAGCTTGCTGCTTTTACGGATCGCACCGACCTCAAATCCCAGGGCACCCCACGAAAATGCCGCGTTCTTTTTCACCTTAAAATGCACTTCGCTGCCATGGTGCACACCACTGACATCGTGAAAATAACCTAGGGTAATGTCGGCGTAGGGGGTGAGCCAGCTAGTGCTCAGGCCGCCGAGATAGGAGATGTTGCGCTCAATTTCTACCTCAGGGATCTCTGGACCAAACAGCGGCTGTTTATTGGGTTTGAAACCGAGTATGTCGCTGAGAAAGACCTTGTTCCAGCCATCCAGTTCGAAGAAGAAGCCGTCTTCGTTGAGACGTGTTTGCAGATCCACCAAGAAACGCTCTGACTCATAAAGGCTATAGCCTAAGGTGAAGTTTTCGATATAGAAGCGTTCATCATAATAGGACCAGCTAGGTAGTACATAAGTGATGATATCGTCGGATTTCGCTCTGGGGTTCTCGATTCCGCCATAGCCTGCGGCGAGGGTGAAGTGAAATTCGCCCGTGGTAATATCATCTATCTGGTCATCGGCCCTGGCTTCGAACAGGATAAACCCTGATAAGAAAATAAGACCCGACAAAAGGTACTTCATGGTCTTCACCCACATCCTAAAACAGAAGAGTAGAATCTAAAACGATCCTAGGTTAAAAGTCTGTAAAAATATTAACAAGTGTACAAAATGCTACATGCATTGCCATGCTATTTCGAGTAGGGCACGGGCGGTTTTTGTGTCCCCGTTGGCCTGGCTGAACCTAGTACCATAGGGGGCTTTGCTGAGCTTTTACCGCCATGAATAGATCTGAATAATCATGCCTTGTCAGTTTATACAAGGTACTGAGCCATCGTCGCCATTAGTCCTGAAGTTTCGCTGTTGACAGACTGTGCGTAGCAATTTTGCCATGGATTTTACTCCAGTATGTAGCAGTTTTGTTGTATTCAAGTCATGAGGCTAGTCTAGTTTGGTTCCAGCTTATTTGCCTGTTTTTAATCAATTTATATTGATTTTATAAAGCGCTTAAACTTAGGCGTATGTCCCCTTTCTTAACTAAATTCACCGGGTGTTAACTATATGTTTGTTTTTTAACAAAACTACAAAATGCTACACCAAAGCAGTCTCCCTTTGTTTCGGCAACATGATTATATGTCATTTCGCTGGTGAATATATATGCAAATAAAAAATCTCATCAGGGCATAACTAAAATAAGGTGGACAGTTTCATGAGAGTGAAAACATTAGTAACAGCTGTGGCGGCAGCGCTCTATAGCGCCGGCATGGTGCAAGCGGCAGCAGTGTCGCCAGGTAAGGTCGAAAGACTCGAGCCACTGAAAATTACCGCAGAGCAGGCGAAGCAGCTCAACGCTGCTAGTGCGCAGCAGGTTAACCTGTTGCAAAACGACGGCCTTAACGTGCAGATCGCTCGCCAAAGCGATAAGTTCGTTGTCGAAGAGGGTTTGACAGGGGAGCACGTTTATATCGTCAGACTCCATCAGAAGCCCCTGGCACAGGCGGGCGCTAACCTGCTGGCTCAAGGTGGCAGTGAGCGAAACACTGTTAAGACTAAACCCGGTGAGGCCAAGTTGTTTGTCGCTGGTCAGCCGGTAAATCGCGAGATTAAACAGTATCGCGATCAGTTACTGAGCAAGCAGCAAGCCGTGATTGCCGAGTTGTCGGCTACCCTTGGCGATCGCCCTGTACGTCAGCAGTTTACTAATGCGGTCAATGGTTTCTCTATGGCCATGACTCAAGAAGAGGCTCAGCGCGTATCGCAACAGGCCAATGTGGCCTCTGTTCGTCGTTCTAAGACCTATGAGCTCTTCTCTGACGTTGGCCCAGAGCTGATCGGTGCCGATAAGATCTGGACAGGTAGTGTAACGGATTCTGTGCCCTACAAAGGGGAGAATGTGATCGTCGGTATTATCGATACCGGGGTAAACACAGACCATAGATCTTTTGCCGATGTCGGCGATGATGGTTATGACCACCAGAACCCTTGGGGCGCTGGCCAATATGTGGGTGACTGTTTGAAAGAGGGCTTCGAAGGCCTGTGTAACGACAAACTCATTGGTGTACGCTCCTATCCTGTGATCACCGACTTTTTTACCAGTGGTGAATATGGCGACACTCGCCCAGCAGTGGGTGAAGATTATCAGGGGCACGGCTCTCACGTGGCCTCTACCGCTGCGGGTAACGTGCTGTTAGATGTGGACTTTGTTAATCCTGCACCGGGCGCCGTCAACGATGGCAGCGTGGTCAAAGAAGCACTCTTCCCGCGCATGAGCGGTGTGGCACCTCACGCCAACATCATCTCTTATCAGGTCTGTCACCCATCAAATGAAATCAATCGCGGCTGTCCGGGTGAAGCCCTGATCGCTGGTATCGAAGATGCCATCAGCGATGGTGTGGATGTGATTAACTTCTCTATCGGTGGCCAGGACTCTCATCCTTGGAGCGACGACGTGGAACTGGCGTTCCTGTCTGCTCGCGAAGCCGGGATCTCAGTGGCGGCTGCGGCAGGTAACTCTGGCCAGCCTCAGGGATATCAAGAATATTTCGGCGCCATCGATCATGCCTCACCTTGGTTGATGAACGTGGCGGCGAGCACTCACTCGCGTGAGATCTTGGTTGAGACCAAGCTAGTCGATCCTATGGGTGGCAGTGAAATGCCGCGCTGGAGCGAGATCGTCGGCGGTGCGGTGAACACCAGCTCGGTAACGGGTTTAGTGGTGAAGGCCAGCGACTATGGCGATGAATATTGTGGCGAGCCATTCCCTGCAGGGACCTTCGATCTGACTGATGCGGGTGGTAACCCGAGCGATGTGATCGTGGTATGTAAGCGTAACAATCTCAACGATCCTAATGGTATTGCCCGTAACGCCAAGGCCGACAACATTAAGGCGGGCGGCGCCGATGGCATGATCATGTACAACTATGCCAATGCCGACACTATCGTGGCGACGGCGGCTTATTCAGTGCCTAGCATTCATATCACCAAACAAGAGTGGGATGGTCGCTGGGACAACGGCTTGTCGGGTTACGGCCTGAGCGATTGGTTAGCTAAAGGTAGCGACCATGTGCTAACCATCTCTGAAACCTTGATCGATCGCGACTTAGATCCTGAGCGCGCCGATTGGTTGGCAGCCTTCTCGTCTCGTGGCCCTAGCCCGTCGACACCAGAAGCCCTGATCCCGGCCGTTGCGGCTCCTGGCGTTAACATCTATGCGGCCTTTGCCGATGAGCATCCGTTTGTAAGCGGCGGCGCCTCGGGTGACTTTGCCTTCCTGAGCGGTACATCTATGGCCTCGCCGCACGTTGCCGGTGCCATGGCACTGCTTAAGCAGGCTAAGCCAAGCTGGAGCGCTACCGAGATTCAATCTGCGCTGGCAATGACCGCCGAGAACAAGGTGCAGTACCGCAGACTCAATGATGAGAATGGCGATGTGGTTCTGGCGTCGACCTACCGTGCTGGTACAGGCCGTATCAATGTGGCCAATGCAGCCAAGGCTGGCTTCATCATGGATGAGACAGTGGATAACTTTAAGGCTGCCGATCCGCAAAACGGTGGCGCGGTGCACAAGTTGAATATCCCTCAGCTAGTGAACTTCGAGTGTAAGCCACAGTGTCAATGGATCCGTACCATCAAGGCCACCACAGCGGGTAGCTGGAGTGTGACCCATGATGACGTGATTAACTGGGCGTTTGATTCTCGTTCACAGCTCTCACAAAACGGTGTGTCTATTAAGGTAACGCCGAGCGAGTTTACCCTGGAAGCGGGCGAAACCTTGGATATCGTGGTCGAAGCGTCGATCATGGATACCCAAGATTGGTTCAGCAACGCGGAAGTGGAGCTGCACTCTAACCTGATCTTCACCGAAACAACGGGTAATGCATCAGAAGCTCATTGGCCTGTCGTCTTTAAATATGACAAGAACGGCATGCCGGGACGTCTGGCAGCGACCGCCCATCGTAACGACGGCAATGCTATCGTTAAGGGCATCAATCTACCGGAAGGTGACAACATCTACGGTCGTATCTTTACGCCGGTGAAGGCTGATGTGAAGAGCATTACTCTGCCAAAAGATGACGACGGTCAGTTCCCTTGGAGCAGCAATGCAGATTTGACTGTACCTATGGAAGATCGCGTAGATGAAGCGACCCATGTTGAGATGATTCAGGTACCAGCAAATGCTCGTCGTTTGATGGTCGAAACCTTTGGTACCACAGAGAGTGAACTGGAAGGCTCCTTAGATAAAGGTAATCTGCTGGTTTATGTGGGTAAGGACTATAACGGTAACGGTAAGGCAGATCCGTTTGAAGAGTTACTGTGTGTCTCTAACCACATTCAGTACAACAACTTCTGTAACATCAACCAGCCAGAAGAAGGCCAATATTGGGCACTGTTCTACAACCCAAGAAAGGGAGCGGCGCAGAACAACTACTATGACGCGATGGAAGAGACCTTCGAATTTGCGACAACCGTAGTGACTGACGATGTAGCTGCTAACATGAGCCTGGAAGTACCTGCCAGCAATGGTCAGGATCCGGTGGATATCCAGGTGAACTGGAACATACCTGAGATGGTTGAAGGCGATGTTTACTACTCACTGATCGACTTTGGCAGTTCAGAGATCAACGCTGGCAACATAGGCAAGGTGGCCTTTAAGCTTGAGCGTGGTATCGATGATGTACATCTGGATGTGCCGCAAACCGGTGCCCATCTGGGTGAGCAGGTGCCATTCACCTTCGAGGTTCAGCCTAACGATAGCGGTGCGGATCGCGCCTTTACCATTAGCGCCGATATCCCAGCAGGCCTGAGCCTGAATGTGGAAGATGTATTGACCTCATCTAAAGAGATAGTGACAGATATCACGGTAGAAGATGGCAAGCTGACCATTAGCGGTATTCAGCCTAATACGGCGGATGTTGAAGCTAGCTACAATATAACCACTAACTTAGAAGATGCCATGTGCCGCACGCCAGACTTTGGTAACAAGAATCCGGGTGGCTATGTGGATCTCGAAGAGTTCCGTATCTACCCAATGTTCAGCGGTTTCGCACCAGTTGAATACGATGCCAATGGCCGTGCCATCAATGGTAAGGACAACAACATCCTTTACCGTAAAGGGATTGAGCTACCTATCGATGTGATCTTCAGTGGTCGTTATGACAACTTCCATCTGTATAACAACAGTGAAAACCTCAACGTAGGTAAGCAAAATGCACTGGATATTCATGCTCACGGCATAGTATCGCTATGGGAAGGTCAGCCTTTCTTCTTCCCATATCATGATATCTTCCCGTATAACAGCTTCCCGTATGAGACGATCGGTATGATGTGGCGTGGTTTCGAGGTGCTGGACGTCAATGCACCAAAAGCTATCTTGTCGGCGCCACTGGTGAATAACTGGAGTGAGCGTTCGGGTATTTCGATTGCCAGCACGCAAACCGGTTGGGGTATCCTGGAATACGATAATGCGCGTACATACCTGCCAGCGGGCCGTGATGCGAACCGCGTCTATCAGTGGCAAGAGCTGGATGACAGATTCGACTTCGAGCTGATCTTCAACGTCAATACTCGTCATGGTGATGGTGAGTACGAGATGATGATGGCCTATGACAATCTGGACTTTGGTTCACAAGACGGTCGTGGTTCTGTCGGTCTTCAAGGTTTCCGAGGTGCGCTGTATCAGTATGGTCCTTTGGAAAAATATCTTGGCGAGCAGTTCAGCTATGGTGAGTTGGATAAGAAGCTGTCTGATGGCCTGGTGATCTGTTACGACTATGTGGGTCCTGAGTCATCACAGTTCCAGGTCACTGCTTGGACTCGCGTGAAGGACAATGCCGCCGGTCAGGATCTTACGGTTAACGCCGTGAGTCAGGTGGAAGGCATGGCCGATATCAATATGAGCCATACGGTAAGTGTTGCGTCTAACATTAGCCTAGGCTCAATCGCCGACCAGAGTGTTGCTGAGAACACTAGCCTGGAAGGGATTACCGTGATGTACGCCGATGAGCAAAACAGTGTTAACCAGATCACCGTGACCGGTGAGCATATCACTGCGGTCGTCGACGGCCACACCTCTGGCAGCGAAATTACTATCACACCAGAAGAAAACTTCTATGGTGAGGTAGAAGTCACTGTCACAGTGAGTGATGTGGAAAACCCAAGCGATGCAGCATCGACCAGCTTTATGCTGACGGTTGTCTCTGACGGTGTTGAGCCACAGCCTGAGCCAGAAGTTTTGCCAGAAGTTGAAGAGAGTGACGACGGCGGTGCACTAGGCTTTGGCGCCCTGATGCTGCTGGTATTTGCTGGCCTGCGTCGCAAGGTTGCACGTTAATCGCCACGAGTAGTTATTAGGGTCACTTCGACCTAAATCATTAACTTAAGTGATCGCCAGTATTCTAGGGATGGAATACTGGCTTTTTTGTTAGTGGGGGGAGTTACATCAGGTAGATAATATTGATCTATTACAATTTATTTCGTATTAGCCACTGACATGAGTACTTTTTGACTATATTTTACATACGTATGAAATAAATCCTGTTTGGAGATAAGTATGTGGCAATTAAGAATGAAGAATAAGCTGTTGGTATTTGCTCTCCTGCCTCTGATATTAAGTTTTATATTTTTAGTTTCAATTACCTACAATTTGGAATCTAACTCGCTCGAAGAGAATATGGAGACCTTTAAAACCAGTCTTTACAGCGAACGTAAGGCGCAGCTAAAAGATCAGGTCGATATCGCCTTAGACATAGTCTCACACCAGGTGTCACTTGGGGCGGCAGGCGACGTCAACAAGGCGCTGCGCAATGTACGCTTTGGTAGTGCGGGCTATTTCTTTATTTATGATTTTGACGGTTATAACCGTTTTCACGCCGTTAATACCGCTTTGGAAGGTACGGCGCAGATTGGCATGACAGACCCTAATGGTAAAAAGATCGTCGTTGGTCTAATCGATGCGGCCAGAAGCGGTGACGGATTTTTTATGTACGACTATGCCAAGCCAGGCGTCACAGGTTTAGTACCTAAGATTGGCTACGCTGCCACAGTGCCGGGTAAAAACTGGATCTTGGGTACAGGTGCCTACACCGACGATATCGATGCTCAAGTGGAAAGCTATCGTGAGGTGATGACCAAGCATATGAGCGAGAAGGCGATGATGATCTTGGCCTTTGCCTTGGTGCTGGTGGTGATCACTGCCGTGGTGATGTTGGTGGCGGCTCAGCGTATGGTTAACCCTATTCATAATATGGTGCAAAACCTTGAAGATATTGCCAAAGGTGAAGGGGATTTAACTAAGCGTCTCGACGTGCAGGGGGTGGATGAAATTGCCATGCTTGGCCGCGCCTTTAATCAGTTTGTCGATAAGCTACAGGGGATCATCAAGGATGTTGCCAGAGCCACGGTCGAGGTGAAAAACGGCGCGGATAACATCTCATCGCAGACGTCGGCCATGGCGCAGCAGCTGATCAGTCATAACAACGAGACAGATCAAGTCGTGACGGCCATTACCGAGATGTCGGCAACGGCCTCAGAGGTGGCCATGAGCACTACTCAGGTGGCCGAGGCGACTCAGGCGGCGACTCAAGATGTGGGTAACGCCCAGCAGTGCGTCGACAGCTCGCTACATGAAGTGTCGACCCTGATGTCTGAAATCGATATGGCCGCCGGACACATCAACTCGCTTAATGAGCAGTCACAGAAGATCAACAGTGTGCTGAGCGTGATCGGTGGCATTGCCGAGCAGACTAACTTGCTCGCCCTGAATGCTGCCATCGAGGCGGCGCGCGCCGGTGAACAGGGTCGCGGTTTTGCCGTGGTGGCTGACGAGGTGCGTAGCCTGGCCAGTCGTACTCAGGCCAGTACCTTAGAGATTAACGAGATGCTGTCTGAATTGCATAACCTGGTATCGCTGGCAGTCAGCAGTATGGAGTCGAGCCAGCAGAGTTGCCATCGTTCGGTGACCTCGTCGCGGGCTATCTCAGATAGTTTAGGAGCGGTAACCTCTGCGGTGACCTCAATCAATGATATGAGTACTCAGATTGCGACAGCCGCCACCGAGCAAAGCTCGGTGACCGAGGAGATCAACCGCAACGTGTTTGCTATTCAAGATATCGTCAATGAGCTGCTGCAGGCGAGTAACAGCGCCTCAGATACCAGCCAGACATTGGCCCATGAGGGACGCACTCTAGACAGCCTGGTAGGACAATTTAAGGTGTAGCGAGTGTTATAAATAAGAAGGCCGCAACTCATGTTGCGGCCTTTTTTATGGCCTGAGCGGTAGCTAGCCTATGGCCAGGTTATCGCCTCGCTGGTCTTGTCGATTCTGACAGCACAGATCTTAAATTCGGGGATCTTGGCCACTGGGTCGAGCACATTATTGGTGAGCTTGTTAGCCGCCGCCTCTGCAAAATGGAACGGCAAGAACAAGACGCCAGGTTGGGCACGACGGGTGACAAAGGCCGCGATATTGATGCTGCCGCGACGGGTCGACAGGGTCAACATATCGCCATTGGCTATCTGCAGGCGATCGGCGTCTATGGCCGACATCATCACCCTAGGTGAACCCAGCTCGTTGAGGCCTGCGGTCTTGCGGGTGAGCGTGCCTGTGTGGAACTGCTCCAGCAGACGTCCGGTCGACAGGGTGAAGGGGTAATCTTCACAGGGCTGTTCGGCTGGCAGTCGATAACTTACCGGCTGCATCTTGCCTTTGCCGCGGGTGAAGCTTTGCTGATGCATTAATGGTGTGCCGTCATGCCCCTTTTCCGGGCAGGGCCATTGCTTGCCCAGCAGACCGCGTTCGCTATTGGGATCGGTATCCTGCCAGTCGATGCCATGATACTGAGGCGTCACCTGAGTCAGTTCCTGCCAGATCGCCTGCTCGTTGTCATAGTGCCAATCGGCCTGCATCAGCTTGGCGATATCTGTGATGATCTGCCAGTCGGGTCTAACCTGACCTGGGCTGTTAATCGCCGCCTGCAGTCGCTGTACCCGGCGTTCTGTGTTGGTGAAGTGCCCTTGCTTCTCGGCGAAACTGGCTGCAGGTAACACCACATCGGCCAGCTGCGCCGTTTCAGTCATAAAGATATCTTGCACGATCAGCAGCTCGGCCGACTCCAGCCCTTGCATCACATGGGCTTGATCCGGGTCGCTCAGTACGGGGTTTTCTCCCATGACATAGAGCGCCTTAAGCTTGCCATGGGCCAGAGCGTGCATCATCTCGGTGGCGGCTAAGCCGATTTGATTCGGCAGATTCTCTTGCTGCCAGGCGCGTTTGAATTTCGCCTGAACCTCAGGATCGGTCACCTTCTGGTAGCCGGTGAAGTAGTTGGGCAGTGCGCCCATGTCACAGGCGCCCTGAACATTGCTCTGACCGCGCAGAGGGTTAATTCCAGCGCCTTCAATGCCTATGTTGCCACACAGAAGTTGCAGGTTGGCAATGGCGGTGACGTTGTCATGGCCAGAGGTGTGCTGGGTGATCCCCATGGCGTAGTAGATAGCGGTTTTCTCAGCTGTACCTATCATCTTGGCCAGACGCGCTATCTCATCGGCGGTGACCCCAGTGATCTTGGCCGCATTGTCTAGGCTGTAATCTGGCTTCATCACCTCGGCAAAGAGCTCGTCGAAGCCTTCGACACGGCGACTGATGTAGTCGCTGTCGTGCCAGCCATGCTTGATGATCTCCTGCATGATGGCGTTGAGCAGCATCACGTCGCTGCCGGGGCGGTGACGCAGGTAGAGTTCGGCGCTGTCGGCAATGCTGACCCGCTTAGGATCGGCGACCACTAACCGGGCGCCATGTTGGCTGACCGCCTGTTTGATCTTGGAGGCGATGATGGGGTGCGCCGACTCGGTATCCGAACCTAGGATAAAGATAAGATCCGAGAATTTTATCGACGGAATATCATTGGTCATCGCGCCGCTGCCCAGACTCTCTTGCAGGGCGGTCACGGTCGAGGCATGACACAGGCGCGCACAGTGATCTATGTTGTTGGTGCCGATAACACTTCTAAACAACTTTTGGAACAGATAGTTATCTTCGTTGGTCGCCTTGGCCGAAGCCAAGCCCGCAATGGCGTTGCCACCATGTTCTGCCTTGATGCGGTTAAGCTTGTCGCCGATAAAGCTTAGGGCTTCTGGCCAGCTAACGGGGACTAACTCGCCTTGCTTGCGCAGCAGTGGCTGGGTCAGGCGTTGCTGGCTATTAATAAAGTCGAAACCGAAGCGGCCCTTGACGCAGAGCATCCCCTCGTTGACCTCGGATCGGCTGTCGCCGGAGACGCGTTTGATCTCACCTGTCACGGGATCGCTATGGATGATGACACGACAGCCCACGCCGCAATAGGTGCATACGGTTGAGGTCTGTTTCAGTTCGCTATTAACGCCCTGGCGCTTGTCTCTGGCATCGGTCAAGGCGCCGGTTGGGCAGACCTGAACACAGTTGCCACATTGTACGCACTGGCTGTCGGCCATGGTGGCGCGAAAACCGGCGCGAGGTGCTTGACGGCTAGGTTCTGTGGCGACTTCCTGGGGCAAAGCCAGGTAGCTGTCTGGCTCAAAACTGATCGCCTTGTGTCCCGATTGTTGATGACAAACGGCGACGCAGGCGCCGCAACTGATACAACGGTTAGGATCGAAGTTGATAAAGGGGCTGCTGGCATCCTGAGTAAAGGCGCGGTGGCCTTGCTTATCTAGCGTGGCACCGTCGACTCGGTATTCGGTGGCGTAGTCGCGCAGGGCACATTCGGTATTGGCCTGACAGCCGCACTCCAGACAGCGGGCGGCTTCGAGCATCGCCTCTTCATCGTTAAAGCCCAGCTCTATCTCATCGAAGTTGCTGAGGCGTTTATTGATCGCCAGCTCTGGCATCTTGGCCTTGGCTTGCAGCAATCTGTCAGGGAAGTGTTGCTCATCTGGCTTTTGCTTATCCTGCTTTTGCGAATTAAAGGGGGCTTGTGTGAGTTCGCAGCTTAGCTCGCCACTGAGTAGCTTCTCGATAGCATTAGCCGCTTTACGACCATCGGCCACCGCCGCGACCGCAGTCGCTGGACCTGTGCGCGAGTCGCCTAGTACAAAGAGTTTCTCGACCCCGGATGACATAGTGTGTTCACAGCCGGAGAAGGTGTTCCAGCGGGTCAGCGCCAACTCGCCGGTGGAGAGCTGGCTTTCAGGGTGGATCAAAAACTCCATGTCTGGTGTCTGGGAGACGGCAGGGATAACGGTATCAAAATCTTCGGTAAAGGTTTCGCCTGTGGCCTTAGGTGAACGTCTGCCCGATGCGTCTGGCTCGCCCAGACACATCTTTTCAAAGGTGACGGCTGTGACACGGCCATCGGCATCACCATGGTTTTCCACTGGGTTGGTGAGGAAGTAGAAACGCACGCCCTCATGTTCCGCCTCTTCGATCTCATAGTCTTCTGCCGGCATCTCGTCTCGGGTACGGCGATAGACAAGCGTTACCTCGGCGCCTTTACGCAGTGCGGTGCGGGCACAGTCGATAGCCGTGTTACCGCCGCCGATCACAGCGACTTTCTTGCCTGTATGGTAGCGGTTTTCCATGCAGTGATCTTTGAGGTAATCCACTCCCAGGTAGCAGCCTTCAAGATCCACGCCTGGATAGTTCATGGGCACTGCCTTTTGGGCGCCAATGGCGAGACAGACGGCGTCGAATTGACTGATTAGCGCCTTGAGGTGGATATCTTGGCCAAGACGGGTATTGGTCTGTATCGTGAGGCCGTTTTGGCACAGTAGGTCGATCTCTTTGTCGAGAATTGTCTTAGGAAGACGGTACTCGGGAATACCATATCTTAGCCAGCCGCCCGCCTGGGGCATGGATTCATAGATGGTGACCTCGTGCCCGGCATTCGAAAGGTAGTAACCGGCGCTGATGCCGGCAGGACCGCTGCCTATGATGGCGACCTTTTTACCGGTAGCGGGGGCCTTGGGCGGCACATAGGTATCGTCGCTGTCGAGATCGAAATCGGCGGCGTGGCGTTTAAGTTGACGTATAGCCAGGGGCTCATCCAGTTCGCCGCGTCGACAGGCGGATTCACAAAAGGCTGGGCAGACACGGCCGATAGAGAGCGGCAGGGGCAGGGTCTGTTTGATCACCTTGACCGCTTCTTTATGGTTTCCTTGGGCGATATGCAGTAGATAGGACTGTACATCCACACCGGCTGGACAAGCCTGCTGGCAGGGGGCTTCGCAGTCGGCGAAGTGATCGCTCAGCAGATGTTTCAGCGCGGCCTGACGGCGTTTACTGAGTGTGGCGGAGTGGGTGATCACTTCCAGTGGCGCTTGGATCTCAGTTTTGCAGGCCTTGACTGTGCTGATCTGGCCGCTGGCATCGCGCAGCTCTACATAGCAGAGATTGCAATCCTGTTTGCCTTCGAGCTTGTCGTCCAGTTGTTTACCCAGATGACATAAATTTGGGATCGCTATACCCGCTGCTTTGGCGCAGGTTAACAGATCGTCGCCCCGGTTGGCTTTGACGATTTGACCGTCGAAGGTGAGTTCTATCATTGTAGGGACCTTTTATTAGAATCTAAGCGTTAGCTAGGTAACCTTGGTCTCGATGGCAAATCTATTTTTAGGTGAATGCTTATAGGTAAATTAGAGAAACAAGGTTTGCTTGAGTATACCTAGAGCCCTTTTCGCCACAGGTCTTAGTAGTGATTTTTTGTGCTGCATTTGCAGTGTTGTTCACAAATTGCGCTGGGTTTGTTGGCTTGCACCATGCTAACGATGAAGTGGTTTGAGGTGGATCACAGTTTGCGGTTAGCGGGTCATCTTCTTAACGAACACCACCACGAACAGGGCGATGGTAAAGCTGCCGGTAAAAGCCTCGATGGCGGCGATTGCCCGGGAGTAACCTATAGGCGTAAAGTCGCCGTAGCCCAAGGTGGTAAAGGTGACGACTGAGTAGTAGAGGCAATTGAAGAATAGCGTCAGGTTGGTCCAGAATTCATTGCTCCACTTAAACACGTGGACGTTGCCGTCATAGTTTAAGCCTGTAAACAGGTAGAGCAGCGCGCAGACGAAAATAAACCCCATCGAAAATCCGATCACCCTGTTAGGGGCTTCGCCATAGCCGCAGAAGATATCGATTATCTTAGACAGAATGCGGGAATAACTGAATTTGGGCATCTGGTGGCGGCGCATGGTGAGCTCTTTACGCAGGTAATTACCGCCCATGGCAAACAAGCCTTCGCGCTCGGCGGCTTTGCGCAGATCCCGGTAGATCTCTTCGGCCTGTTCGAAATAGTCCTGGGCGATCTCCTGCTCGCCTACCCGTTCAGCCTCATTGGCCAGGCGCTCCTGCTTTAACACCTTGCCGGTATTGATGTTCTCTATCTTGGCACCATTCCATTTGATCCCTAGCAGGTTGGTGCCCACCAGATTGGCACAGTGCACATTGGCCTCGCGCAGATCGGCCTTCATCAGGCTGGCATGTTGCAAGTTGAGATTAAACATGTGCGCCCCTTGCAGGTTGGCGCGGTACAGCTCGGCATGGCTCATGTCGAAGCCGGTTTTTTGGTGGTGTCTGACCAGATCTATGCCGGGCAGATTGGCCCGTTTGAGGGAGATCCCCCGTAGCATGCCGCCTCCACGGGCAAAGGCCTCTAGGCGGGCGATATCTTCCGGCTTATCTTTAATGATTTTAGGATCATGCCAATAGCATAGGCCTGAGGCTTCGGCTGGTTCGGTGCAGGAGAAGCCTTCATCTTCATGGTAGCAACATTGGTTCTTTGGTTTCATATTGAACAGTATAGCCAGCCTGTAGAAAAGGGGAGGATCGAATCTGTGGGGTAGGGTTTGACTGCCATTTCTGCTGTGATATCGCCACTTTATGTAGCATGACTTCACAACATCGGCTCTGCCTTATATGAATTGCCTACAAACTGCTGCAGAAATAAACAGGGAAGGTCAACAGCCCCTATGCGAATAGGGGCGATTGAGTTAAAATACCGCGTTTGCATTCCTGCCTATCGATTTTTAAGTAGAAGAGTCATGTTTGAAGTAAATCCGGTTAAATCTAAAATCAAGGAGCTGGCTGAGCGTACCCAACTTCTTCGGGGGTATCTTTGACTACGATGCCAAGAGTGAGCGTCTAGAAGAAGTTAGCCGAGAGCTGGAAAGCTCGGAAGTGTGGAACGACCCAGATAATGCCCAGGCTCTGGGGAAAGAGCGTGCCGCATTAGAAGCCGTTGTTAAGACCATAGATGATATGGACAGTGGCCTTGAGGATGTCGAAGGCCTGCTGGAACTGGCTATCGAAGAGGAAGACGAAGACACTTTTAATGATGCTAACAGCGAGTTGGCACAGTTAGAGAAACGTCTGGAAGAGCTTGAGTTTCGCCGCATGTTCTCGGGTCCTCACGATGCATCAGATTGTTATCTGGATATCCAGTCGGGCTCAGGTGGTACCGAGGCGCAGGATTGGGCCAACATGGTACTGCGTATGTATCTGCGTTGGGGCGAAGCCAAAGGTTATAAGCCAGAGCTTATGGAAGTGACCGACGGTGATGTGGCCGGTATCAAGGGTGCGACCATTAAGTTTACCGGTGAATATGCTTTCGGTTCACTGCGCACCGAAACGGGCGTGCATCGCTTAGTGCGTAAGTCACCGTTCGACTCTTCGGGCAAGCGTCATACCTCTTTCTGTTCTGTGTTTGTCTACCCGGAAATTGATGACTCTATCGAGATCGATATTAATCCGGCGGATCTGCGTATCGACACCTATCGCGCTTCGGGCGCGGGTGGTCAGCACGTTAACAAGACGGAATCGGCGATTCGTATTACTCACTTGCCTACTAATACTGTGGTGCAGTGTCAGAACGATAGATCCCAGCACAAGAACCGTGACTCGGCAATGAAGCAGCTAAAGGCTAAGTTGTACGAACTGGAAATGTTAAAACAGAATGCCGATAAGCAAGCCGCCGAAGACGCTAAGTCTGATATCGGTTGGGGTAGCCAGATCCGTTCTTACGTGCTGGATGATGCCCGTATTAAAGATTTGCGTACCGGCGTCGAAAATCGCAATACTCAGAGCGTCCTCGATGGCGATCTGGACAAGTTTATTGAAGCTAGCCTGAAATCTGGCCTTTAACGAGAGAAGAAGATGACTGAACAAACTCAAGACGAAAACAAGTTAATTGCAGAGCGCCGTGCCAAGTTAGATCACGTTCGCGCTTCTTGCCCTGCTAACGGTCACCCGAATAACTTCGATCGAAAACACAAGGCTGCAGATATCCAGGCCGAGTACGGTCACTACAGCAAAGAAGAGCTGGAAGAGATGAATGTCCAACGCTCTATCGCTGGTCGTATCATGGCTAAACGTGGTCCCTTCCTGGTGATCCAGGATGTGAGCGGTCGCATCCAGGCCTACGCCGGTAAAGATGTGCAGAAAGAGCTTAAGGCCAAGTATCAAGGCTTGGATATTGGTGACATTATCGGTGTGACCGGTCAGCTGCACCTATCTGGTAAGGGTGACCTCTATGTCAACATGGAAGAGTATCAGCTGCTGACTAAGGCGCTGCGTCCGCTGCCAGAGAAGTTCCACGGCCTGACTGACCAAGAGATGCGCTACCGCCAGCGTTATGTAGACCTTATCGTCAACGAAGAGTCTCGCGCGGCATTTGTCATGCGTTCTAAAGTAGTTACGGCTATCCGTAACTTTATGGTGAGCAAAGAGTTTATGGAAGTAGAAACCCCTATGATGCACAGCATCCCGGGTGGTGCCTCGGCGCGTCCTTTCATTACTCATCACAATGCGCTGGATATCGAGATGTATCTGCGTATCGCCCCTGAACTTTACCTTAAGCGTCTGGTTGTAGGTGGTTTCGAGCGTGTGTTTGAGATCAACCGTAACTTCCGTAACGAAGGTCTGTCGCCACGCCATAACCCAGAATTCACTATGATGGAATTCTATATGGCCTACGCCGACTACAAGGATCTGATGGATCTGACCGAAGAGATGCTCTCGTCAATTGCCAAAGATCTGCTGGGTGATACTAAGCTGCCTTATGGCGATCACACCATCGATTTTGGTGGTCCATATGAGCGCCTGAGCATGCTGGATGCGATCAAGAAGTACAATCCAGACAATGAGACCATTCAGTCGATGACCTATGAAGAGGTTAAAGACGTCGAGTTTATGCGTAACCTGGCTAAGAGCCTGGGCATGACCATCGAGAAGTTCTGGACCTGTGGTCAGCTATTGGAAGAGATCTTCGGTGAAACCGCTGAGCCTAAGCTGATGCAGCCTACCTTCATTACAGGTTATCCTGCTGATATCTCGCCACTTGCACGTCGTAACGATGAAAACCATTTCATCACAGACCGTTTCGAGTTCTTTATCGGTGGTCGTGAAGTGGCTAACGGCTTTAGCGAGCTGAACGATGCTGAAGATCAAGATAAGCGTTTCAAGGCCCAGGTAGATGCTAAAGATGCGGGTGACGACGAAGCCATGTTCTATGACGCCGATTACATCACGGCGCTTGAGCACGGTCTGCCACCGACTGCGGGTCAAGGTATAGGTATCGACCGTTTGGTGATGCTATTTACTAATACGCACACTATTCGTGACGTGATCCTCTTCCCGGCGATGCGTCCCCAGGGTTAAGCAAATTCGCTCGTGACAAAACCAGCCTAAGGGCTGGTTTTTTTTATCTCTGCGGCTGGGGTATATCAGCCACTTCTGATTTTATCTTGGTTTAAATGACTGATAAGTTAATCTATTTCTAGTGTAAGATGAGGTAAATGCTGGTCATGACCTGAACTTTGTTCGCTTTAACATGTTTTTGTTAATTTAAGGTTAATTTATGCCGTTTGCCTGTGTCCATCTAGATAAATTGGCGATATGCTAGCAAAGGGATTATGGGATAGTGACAGTAGCTCGTCGCTCTCGGAGACGAATAGTGATAGATATCAAGATTCCAGCGCAAGCGATACAGGAGTGGCAAGAGGCGATAGAGACCTTGGCATAAGCCTTTGACGGCAGTGTTTTCCTGGTTAGCTTAACCGCCTCTGATAGCCTGTCACCTTTGCTGGCTGTGGGTGATAACAACCAAGCTCATAGACTGAGCGTTGAGCAGTTGTGTGCTCAGGGGCTCAAGTTATTTCGCGCCTACATAGAACAATCCCATTTGCCTCCGACACCCGTTTATGTCGGTGATATCACTCTGCATCCTATCTTCTGGCCTTCTCAAGCCATTTATGGCGCCATCTGCCTAATCCCTAATGAACAAGCGGGTCATGGTGATCGGGTTGCAGCCTTGGTGCGAATGACCTGCCAGGCGATTCAATATCGCTTGGTGACCCTGTATCAAGACCACCGGCAGCAGCTGTTATCGTCACTGCCAGACAGATCGCCCAGAGTAGATCTGCAGCTATTTATCGATAGCCTGCCTGAGCATGTGTGGATGAAAGATGTGGCTGGGCGCTACGTACTGGTCAACCGCAGTGTTGAGCTTGCCTGGGGCCGTAGTCGAGATCAGCTGCTTAACCGCACTGACGATGAGATCTTCGAGCCAGATGTGGCCGAGGGGTTTGTGACGGGGGATTATGAGTCGATTGTGCGCGGCGTGCACGTTGCGACAGCTGAGTGTGAGGCCAATGATATTGACCAATCTCAATCTTGGTTGGAAACCACTAAGGTGCCCGTGGTGGCGGCCGATGGCACCCTGGAAGGGGTGATTGGCATCACACGCAATATTAGTTCTCATAAGGCGGCCCAAGAGCAGCTGGAATTGGCTGCCAATGTTTTTGAGAACTCAGTAGAAGGTGTAGTGATCACCAATGCTGAAGGTCAGATAGTGGAAGTGCATGGCGCCTTCAGTGAGATCACGGGTTACAGCCGTGAAGAGGTACTGGGGAAAAATCCGCGCATCCTTAATTCGGGTCGACATGACAAAGCCTTTTTCGATCGTTTGTGGCATTCACTCTTAACCAATGGCAAGTGGCATGGCGAGATCTGGAATCGTCGCAAGAGCGGCGCCATCTATCCCGAACAGCTGACTATCAGCTCCATGTATGATGACGATCATCAGGTGCGCTATTTTGTCGCCGTATTTGCCGACATCTCGGCGCAGAAGAAGAGTGAAAAAGAGCTGGCGAGGCTGGCATACCAAGATCCCTTAACTAAGCTCCCCAATCGTTTGATGCTCTCGGCCAATCTGGAGCAGGAGCTGCGCCATGCTGTGCGAGAAGAGACTGAACTGGCATTGATCTTTATCGATGTGGACCTGTTTAAGCATATTAACGATAGTTATGGTCATGTGGCGGGGGACTCCATCCTGGTCGAGGTCGCCAGACGCTTAGGGCAGAAATTGGGAAATGAGGGGACTCTGGCCAGGCTCGGCAGTGACGAGTTTATCGCCGTACTGCCCCATATCGAGAGTGGCGATCATGTCTCTCTTATGGTGAGTCGTCTGAGAGAGGTATTTGATACGCCGTTTCTATTTGACGATGAAGCCAGTATTCGTTTGACTGCCAGTATGGGGGTTGCCATCTATCCGGGTGATGGCGAAAGCGGCGATACGCTGTTGCGTAATGCCGATACGGCCATGCATAGGGCTAAGCGCAATGGCCGTAATAATTACGCCTTCTATACCCAGTCGCTAACATTAGAATCTGTGGAGCACCTTAAGTTACAGAGCGCCCTGCACGATGCTATCAGTAATGGCACCTTCTACTTAGTCTATCAACCTAAGTTAGATCTGAGCTCAGGCGCATGCATTGGTTTTGAGGCCTTGCTGCGCTGGCAAGATCCGCAGCTTGGGCAGATCTCACCCGCGGTGTTTATTCCCGTTGCAGAGAAGATAGGCTTGATTAACGAGATAGGTCACTGGGTATTGAAACAGGCCGCGGCTCAGGCTGCTCTGTGGTTGGCTAAGGGGAAAGCATTTGGACGCATCTCAGTGAACGTGACGGGGCCGCAGCTGCAACAGAAGCATTTCTTCGATCAAGTTAGGCGAGTGCTCGATGAAGCTGGGGTACCCCCAGAGTATCTGGAGCTGGAGGTGACCGAGAGCTGTATGATGTCTGATCCTTTGGCTGTGATTGAGGTACTCAAACAGCTAGGTGAGCTGGGCGTCGAGTTGTCGGTGGATGACTTTGGTACCGGCTATTCATCACTTAACTATCTGAAACGTTTGCCGATCCATAAGCTAAAGATAGATCAGTCATTTATTCGCGATATTCCTAGCGATAGCAACAATACCGCTATCGCTAAGGCAGTGATCGCCTTAGGCCATGCGTTGAACCTCTGCATTATCGCAGAGGGGGTTGAGACACCGGAGCAGGCGGCATTTCTTAAGGCGGCGGGGTGCGATCAGGCGCAGGGCTATCTGTACAGTCAGCCCAGAGTCGTCGACGAGCTGGGTGACTTTCTGCGTTAGGCTTGCTTTAACCGGTTTGCCTGCTTGTTTTTACATCAGGCGTTTTTTCTGAGCCTGTCGTCAGCGCCTGAGCAACTTTAAACTAGACTCAGCGGCCGAACCTCACCCGGCGTCAGCTTGCCCAAGTGAATATCGCCTATTCGTACTCGCACCAGTCTTAAGGTGGCAAAGCCAACGGCTGCAGTCATCTTGCGGATCTGACGATTCTTGCCCTCAGTGATAGTGATGCTCACCCAGCTGGTGGGGCCGTGGCGCGCATCTCTTATCTTTCGCCCCCGCGGCGGTAAATCGGGCGTCAGTGTTAGACGGCGTGCCCGGCAAGGCAGGGTGTAATATTTCTCCCCTTTAATGCCTATCTCAACGCCTTCGCAGAGCCTGGTAATCGCCTGGTCGGTGATCTCTCCATCGAGCTGTACATAGTATTCCTTCTCAATCGATTTACTGCGGATATTGTGGCTGGTCTTGCCATCAGTGGTGAGTAATAGCAGGCCCTCGGAGTCATGGTCCAAACGGCCTATGGCCATGATGCCAGCGGGAAATTCGCCTAGCTCTGATAGGGTGGGTTTACGTTTACGCCGCTCGGCAACAAATTGACTGAGAAAGCCATAAGGCTTGTAGATCATAAAGTGCTGCACTTGGGGATTGGCTGAGTCTGCGGTCACTGAGATAGGGCTCTTGTGGAAAAGTATCGAGTCGATCTTAGCACGAAAACGGCGTCGATATTATCGTCAGATTAATAATGACAACGCTGTCATTTGTGGTTATAGTAATGTTAATTCCTCTAATGAGCGCGCCATCTCTGGGGTCATTTCAATTGCGGTTGAATAGGCGCGACTGTGAACATTGCGACTAACATAGGGCTGGGACGAGTCAAATTATGCAAATTGTTATTCTACGAGACAGCGCCGAGGTGGCGGAATATGGTGCCAACCTCATCATCAATCAGCTTAAGCGTAAGCCCGACTCAGTACTGGGGTTGGCGACCGGCTCGACGCCAGTATCTCTTTATCAGCGACTGGTGGCGGCCAATCAAGCTGGAGAGATCTCTTTTAAGAGCGTCACCAGTTTTAACCTGGATGAGTATCTGGGGCTAGATGCTGACCATCCACAGAGTTATCGCCACTTCATGAATCAGCAGTTGTTTGATGCCATCGACATCGACAAGGCTAACACCCATGTGCCGCCTGGAGATGCCGAAGATCCTATCGCCGCCTGTGAGCAATATGAGGCGCAGATCCAAGCCGCGGGTGGCATAGATATCCAGTTGCTCGGCATCGGGCGCAATGGTCATATCGGTTTCAACGAACCCTCATCTGGCTTGATGTCACGCACCCGGGTCAAGACACTGACCAAGGCGACGATTGAGGATAATGCCCGTTTCTTTGCGCAGGGAGAGTATCAGCCCCATCTGTCGATCACTATGGGCATAGGCACCATTTTAGATGCCAAGAAGGTGTTGCTGCTGGCGACCGGTGAAAACAAGGCTGAGGCGATTCGTGCCACGGTAGAAGGGGCCTTAAGCGCCGCCTGTCCGGCTTCGGCGCTGCAACTGCATAGAGACGCCGTGTTAGTGATCGACGAGGCGGCAGCGTCAAAGCTGGCTGACAAAGATTTCTACAAGCATATCGAGGCGGAAAATCAGCTGCTACAGGCTAGACTAGCGGCCCTCAAGGCTGGCTAATCGCCATAGGGACTCGGTTCCTCAGACATTTCTGGTTTTGGTAAAGGGCGTCTCTTAATCGAGGCGCTTTTTTGCTTTGTGGCAATGGTGTTTGCAAGCTCTTGTTAACTATGGGCTCTCTCTTGGGGTTCTTGGCTGGTGTGGCTTTCCAAAGCCTTGATTCTTGACTATGTTAAGACGAGTAGGTTTACACCGGCTGGCGTGCTGGCACCGACCATTTGAAGGAACTCGCCATGTTAAAAAAGCTGCTGATACTCGTGCTGCTATTGCTCTCCTCTCCCTTTATCGCCGCCCTCTTTATCGAAGAGGATTATCATGTTAATACCCATATCGTTATCGATAAACCTAAGGATCAGGTTTTTAACTTCTTGAGAATGCTTAAAAATCAGGATCAGTTTAGCGTCTGGGCCAAGATGGACTCGGCCATGGAGCAATATTATCGTGGGGAGGATGGCACCGTAGGCTTTGTTTCCGGCTGGCGCAGTGACAACCCTGATGTCGGTTCCGGGGAGCAGGAGATTAAGGCGATTTTCCCCGGTAAGCGCATAGAGTATGAGCTGAGGTTTAAGACGCCGTTCGAGGCGGTGTCACCTGCCTATATTACCACCGAGGCGCTGGGGCCGAATCAGACCGAGGTCCACTGGGGCTTCAGTGGCCATATGGCCTATCCGATGAACATACTGCTGCCTTTGATGCAGGTCGATGCAATGGTCGAGAGGGATCTGAGCCAGGGACTAGATAACCTTAAGACCCTGTTAGAGGCAAACTAAGCCAAGGCTTTGCCGTAAAGGAACGTCTATGGAAACACGTAACATCTTTCAATCTTTGCCCCAGGATCTGAGCCAGGAGGTGTTCGAGCCACTGGTGGATACGGGCGCAGTGTTAATCGAGCGTATTGTCTCAAAGGCCCATCGCACGCCAGAGGGGCAATGGTATGATCGAGACAGAAGCGAGTGGGTCATGGTGTTACAGGGGGAGGCGACCTTAGTGTTTGAGCATGCCGAGGTGGTGCATCTCAAGGTGGGCGACCACCTCAATATTCCCGCCCATGTTAAACACAGAGTCAGCTGGACCAGCGAGCGCGAGGAGACTATCTGGCTGGCGGTGCATTATTAAGTCTGTGGTGATTCATATCGTCTGAAGCATTAATCAAACGGCCTGCGAGCCTGAAGAATGGCTAATTTGGCGAAAAAGTGCGCGGCGGCGAGGTGTTTTGTGAGCCAGGTCTGTTATAATCGCGCCCCTAATTTTTATCTATCTGTGATCTGATTCGAGACTCCTCATGGACAAGCCTGAGATTTTTATCCCCGATAGCGCCCCGATAGCGCCGGTAACTACCCGCTCAAACCGCCTCGAGCTGTTGGCGCCCGCTAAGAATGCCGACTATGGTATTGAGGCCATCAAGCATGGTGCCGATGCTGTCTATATCGGTGGCCCGGCCTTCGGTGCCAGAGCGACTGCAGGTAACAGCGTCGAGGATATCGCGCGTCTATGTGAGTTTGCCCACCGCTATCATGCCCAGGTGTTTGTCGCCATCAATACCATCTTGATGGACGATGAACTGGAAGCGGCGCAGAAGCTGATCTGGCAACTATATGAAGCTGGTGCAGATGCCTTGATCGTGCAGGATATGGGGGTACTCCAGCTGGATATCCCGCCTATCGCCCTGCACGCCAGTACCCAGATGGATAATCGTAATCCCGAGAAGGTCGCCTTTCTTGAGCAGGTGGGTTTCTCTCAGGTGGTGCTTGCCCGTGAACTGGGGCTGAGTCAGATCCGTGATGTGGCGGCCAAGACGAACATGCAGCTGGAGTTCTTTATCCATGGCGCCCTGTGCGTTGCCTATAGCGGTCTGTGTAACCTGAGTCACGCCTTTAGTAACCGCAGCGCCAACCGTGGTGAGTGTTCGCAGATGTGTCGCCTACCTGGTGATCTCAAGACGCGTCAGGGTGAGGTGTTGGCACAAAATGAGCACCTGCTATCGCTCAAAGACAACAATCAGACAGATAATTTAGAGGCGCTGATCGACGCTGGTATTCGCTCCTTTAAGATTGAAGGGCGACTTAAAGATCTTAGCTATGTGAAAAACGTGACCGCTCACTATCGTCAGGAGCTGGACAAGATCATGGCGCGCCGCCCAGAGTTTGTTGCCTCAAGTCATGGCCGCTGTGAGCATACCTTTACCCCCAATACCGAGAAGACCTTTAACCGTGGTCGCACCGACTATTTCGTCAATGAGCGCAGCCAGGGGGTCAGCGATTTCCGTTCGCCTAAATATATCGGCGAAGAGGTGGGCAAGGTGGCGGCCCTGGGTAAAGACTTTATTCAGGTCGAATCGATCCATAGCTTCAATAATGGTGACGGCCTGTGTTACTTCCCACCTAATTATGAGAAGGCCAAACAGTCTGACGATAAGCTGCAGGGGCTCAGGGTTAACCGCGCCGACGGCAACAAGCTGTATGTGATTGCCGTGCCGGGCGATCTCAAGGTAGGCGCTACCTTGTATCGTAACCACGATCAGGCGTTCGAAACTGTGCTGGCCAAAGAGTCGGCTAAGCGGATCATCAAGGTGGATATGACCCTGAGCGATACCGAGCAAGGGGTCGTGCTGACCATGACAGACCAATATGGCCTGAGCGCAAGCTGTGAGCTTGAGCTGGAAAAGACACCTGCCACAGACGCAGACAAGACACTGAACAATATACGTAAACAGCTGAGCAAGCTGGGTAGCACAGACTTTGAGCCGCGCGAAATACGTATCGACACCGCCAGTCCTTGGTTTATGCCGGCCTCATTACTTAACGGCCTGCGCCGCGATACCGTTGCCGCCCTTGAGCTGGCTCGTGTCGAGGGTTATGAGCGGCCACAGGCGTGGAAATACAACCAAGACGCGGTTTATCCCTTTAAGCATCTGAGCTTCATGGGTAACGTGGCTAACGAGAAGGCGAAAGATTTCTACACCCGTCATGGGGTGATTGAGATTGAGGACACCTATGAGAAGAACGGCGTTACCGAAGATGCGCCACTCATGGTCACCAAGCACTGTCTGCGCTTTAACTTTAACCTCTGCCCGAAAGAGGTGCCCGGCATCAAGGCTGAGCCGCTGCAGATAGAGATAGGTAAAGATGTGCTCAAGCTGGTATTCGACTGCCCTAAATGTGAAATGATGGTTGTCGGTGCCAATCGCCAGGTATAGGCTAGAGAACAAATTAAGTTCACTTTAAAGGAGATAAAGTATGGGACTGTTAGATGCACTGATGGGTAATGCCGCCGAAGTCGACCTGCAAGAGTTGGCGCAGGAACTGGGGCCTATCATGGGAGACAACGAGCAGTTAGCGCTGGCTTACCGCGTGGTGCGCGATATGTTTGTGTTTACTAACAAGCGTCTTATCCTCATCGATAAGCAGGGAGTGACAGGCAAGAAGGTGAGTTATCACTCTGTCCCTTATAAGGCGATCACCCATTTTGAGGTGGAAACTGCCGGTACCTTCGATATGGACGCCGAGTTAAAGCTGTGGATCTCGGGTCAAAAAGAGCCCTTGGTAAAAGAGCTGAAGAAGGGCACTGACGTGGTGGGCATTCAGAAGACGATTGCTAACTTCTCCCTGTAACGCCAATCTCTGACAAATTTGTTGATTGATTAAGCCCAGGCCTAAGCCTGGGCTTTTTGTTGCCTAGCCTAGCTGGCAAGCCGATTGTGGAGGCCTGCTTGGGAGATATTCCTATCAATGGGTGTTATAGGGGAAAGATAATCCTTCCTCTCTGGGTCTTATACTGCTCAAGGCTAATTTAGCCAGATGTAAATAGACCAAGGAGATCGATTTGATGGGACATTTAGCGAGGCTTTTCATTTTATTGCTACCGACCTTTTTACTGAGTTCGCCTGCCAATTCAGCGGTGCAGGGGAATGATTTTATTGAAGTGTTTGAGAAGCTTTCCGGTAAGCATCCAGGCGTCAGGAAAGGTCATGCCAAGGGCGTGTGTGCACTGGGTAGCTTTTCGCCTTCTAAGGAGTCAGCGCTCTATTCACATGCCAACTTATTCAGTGGTCAAGATATTAAAGCCAGTATTCGCTTCTCTATGGCGGGGGGTAACCCCTATGCCGATGAGACCGCGCGCTCTCCGCGCGGCATAGGTGTGCAATTTAGTTTGCCTAATGGGGCTGTGCATAATATTGCCGGCCTGACGACCCCCGTCTTTCCCGGTAAAGATCCTGAAACCTTTCTTGGGCTGCTGAAAACCTTGCTACCCAACGAGCAGGGCAAAGTTGATTTCGCCAAGCTAGCAGAGTATCGACAGGCCCACCCCAGTACTCTGCCGCAGTTTAATTGGTTGCAAAGCCATAACCCGCCGAGTTCATACACCCGTGCCCAATACTTTGGTATTCATGCTTTCTATCTGGTCGATGAGAAGGGTCAGAAAACGAAGTTTAAATGGCGTTTGGTACCGGACGAGGGGGAGTTGCCTCTGACAGAAGAACAGATGGCGCAGTTACCGAAAAGCTTTCTTGCTAAAAAATTACAGCAAGAACTGAGTGACGGCCAGCGCTCATTCGACTTACAGGCTATCATTGGCGAAGCCCAAGATCCGGTAAATGATCCTTCACAGGCCTGGCCTGAGTCTCGAAAGGTGATAAGCCTGGGTAAGTTAACAATGCACAGTGCTGGCGACGATCATTGTGAGAAGATCAACTATGATCCCAATGTGTTGGCAAAGGGCGTATTGCCCAGTAGCGATCCTGTATTAAAGCTCAGATCTGTCGCCTATGCTATCTCATTCGCCAAGCGTGTGAGCGGCAACTAACCCAAATGTAAGGCGCACGAAATCACTTCTTGTTCGCCAAATGGGCCTTACGCTCGGCGGTGTAGTGCCACCAAGGCTGAGCGTCTTCTCCCTCCATAAAGCGCACCGCGGCGATAAAGACATCGATGACACAAGGATCCTGCCGACAGCCCGTGATGGCCTCTAACCGCGCGTGCATCTGGTAAGGGTCTTGCCCGATAAGATCCTTAGGGTGATGCAGTGCAAGCTGATGGAAATCCGCCGCCGTGGCCTTACCCACATTGGGGATCATGGTGAACTCCTTGATGGCGCTGCGATCTGACATCTTGCTATTTTCCTAGTAACCCAATTTTAAGTGTATGGCGTTTGGCGTTGTTTGTCTGTAGAGCTAGGGAAGCAGGGCATAACCCACCGCCAGCAACATGGCGATGGCGAAACTGATGCGCATTATTCGCGCCGCTCTGGGGCGGGCAAACAGCGGGCGCAGCAGACCGCCGAAGATCAGCCAGAGAGTATCGACTAGAGTTGCCACCATGAGTGCGCAGACACCTGTCGCCAGATACCCTAAGGCGGTGTTTTCCAGCGGCAACAGGAACTGCGAAAAGATGGCCAGAAAGGCGGCATAGGCCTTTGGGTTAAGTAGATTGAGGATGAAGCCATCTTTGAAACTGGGCGCCTGTTTTGCCGCATCTAGGCTGGTGATCGGCGCGCTGGCAATCTTGTAGGCGATGAAGGCGATATAAGCGGCGCCGAGCAGCTGACAGACGAGCCTGAGCTCGGGAAAGCGGCTAAATAGGGCGGCGAGTCCAGCACTGGCACCTATGATGGCGACCGAGAGGCCAAGGAGTATACCCAGCAGAAACGGTGCGCCGCGGCGGATACCAAAGGTGGCCCCGGTGGCAGCAAGCGCCAGTGGCGCCGGGCCTGGTGAGCCTAAGAGTAAACCAGTGGCGACGATTAATGACAGTACAGCTTCCAGCATGCCTTATTCCTTGTAGCAAAGTGTCCTTGGAACTTAGTGTCCGTGTGGCAATGAATACCATCAGCATCAGCATCAGCATCAGCATCAGCATCATATCCTGATCCCTTATCATGTAAAGCTAAAGACTGAGATCCACACCCGCTGCCAGTGCAAGCATATCGCTACGCCTTAGCCGATTTGTTTACACTAGGGCTTTTTCTATTGGTTAGCAGGTCGCCACTTATTAATGTCTTGTTGCCAGCGCTCGGCGATAAAGTCGATGAAATGGCGTACAAGATGCTGCTGATAGCTACGCGAGAGATAGACGGCCCACAGTGTCTTACTGGGCAGATGATGGCCTTGCAAGACCTCAACGAGTTCACCCGAGGCTAAGTGAGGATTGGCTAGATCGCAGGGCAAGAGAATGATCCCCTTACCACCAATGGCAGCTTTTAGCAGTACGCCCATGTCGTTGGCCTGCAGATTGCCGCTGATACTCTGCGCTATGGTCTGGTTATCTTTGACGAAATCCCATCGGCTCTGGCTGCTGTGAAGCAGGCAGTTATGCATCCTAAGATCGCTTATCTGCGTGATCGCCGGGTGCTGGCTTAGATAGTGGGGAGAGGCGCATAGCGCTGAGTCTATCTGCATCAGGCGGCGAGCGATCAGGCTCTCGTCCGGTTGATGGGTATAGCGTAGGGCGATATCGACGCGCTCGCCAACCAGTTGTGCCAGTTCGTCAGACAATACCAACTGTATCTTGACTTGGGGGTGTTGGTGGGTAAAAGCGTCGATAGCCTCGAATAACAAGTTTTGCCCTAAGCCGATGGGAGAGGCGACTCTGATGCTGCCCACCAGTTCCTGCCTGTGACGCTGGGAACGGCTCTCTAGGCTAGCGACTTCGTCTAGGATCTTCTGGCAATAGATGAAGGCTTCCTCACCTTGCACGCTAAGGCTGACACTGCGAGTGGTGCGGTGCAATAACCTGAGGCCAAGCCAGCGCTCAACTTCCTGTACGTGTCTGGAGACCTGTAAGCGGCTGAGATCCAACTGCTCTGCGGCCTGGGTAAAGCTGCCGCAGCTGGCCACCTCGACGAAACTACGAATCGCGCTGATCTTATCCATATTAGTATCTTATATTGAAACAATATTGCTCTATTTACGCTGTTTGTCACGATATCTTGGCTAAGTAAACTGATGCCAATTTAGTCAGACAGTGAGGAACAGAAGATGAATATTGCAATTATCGGTGCCACAGGTTGGATAGGTAGCGCCATTATGCAAGAGGCGTTGAGCCGTGAGTTAAGGGTAACCCCCTTGGTCAGAGACCCTGCAAAATTGAATGAGACGGTGCAGGCGCGTCAGTTAGATTTGAGTGAGACGCTCACCCCGGAACACTTTAACGATGTCGATCTGGTGATCGCCGCCATTGGTGGTCGTGCCAATGGACAGCACGAGTTGGTCCCAAAGAGTGCTCAGGCGCTACTTGAACTGTTGCCTAAGACTCAGGTGAAACGTCTCTTGTGGGTTGGCGGCGCCGGCAGTTTGGAGCTTGCCCCTGGGCAGATGTTGGTGCAATCGCCCGATTTCCCCCCTGAATACAAAGATGAGGCTCTTGCCCAAGGGGAGGCGCTTAAGGTGTTCAGAGAAAGTGATTCACCACTGAACTGGACCTTTGTCAGCCCCGCGGCAGAGATCTATCCTGGTGACAGTGAAGGTATTTATCGTATCGGTGGCGATCAGTTTTTTACCGATGAGCTGGGACGCAGCCGCATCTCGGTAGCCGATTATGCCAAGGCGATGGTCGATCTGGTGAGCACTGACAACTATGCCCGTCAGCGGATCAGCGTGGCCTACTAACGAGATATCTGGCTGTGGCGTTGAGTGAAATTGACTGCTGAGTTTGATGATAAAAAAAGCCACTCTAGGAGTGGCTTTTTGGTATGACTAAACTTGGTGTGTCAGCTTAGTGCTATAGCTTAACCGTCTTCACCCCATCAGGGGTTCCTACCAGCAGGACGTCTGCGCCGCGGTTGGCGAACAGGCCGTTAGTGACGACACCAACGATCTGGTTGAGCTTCTCTTCCAGCTCTTTCGGGTTAACGATTTTCATGTTGTACACATCGAGGATCACGTTGCCATTGTCGGTGATCACACCCTCACGGTAAACCGGATCGCCGCCTAATTTCACGATCTCGCGGGCCACGTATGAGCGCGCCATAGGGATCACTTCGACAGGCAGTGGAAATTCACCCAGAACATCGACTTCTTTCGTGTTATCCACGATGCAGACAAACTTTTCGGCCACGGCGGCAACAATCTTCTCACGGGTAAGGGCGGCGCCACCACCTTTGATCATGTCCATATGGCCGTTGATCTCATCGGCACCATCGACATAGACAGAAAGTTGGTCAACTGAGTTGAGATCGAAAACCGGGATCCCTAATGCCTTCATTTTCTCAGTTGAGGCCTCAGAACTAGATACCGCGCCTTCAATATCGGCCTTGATGGTCGCCAGGGCATCGATAAAGTGATTAACGGTCGAGCCTGTGCCCACACCGACAATACTGTCTTTTTCGACATATTCGAGGGCAGCCCAACCTGCGGCTTTTTTCATTTCATCTTGAGTCATAAGGAGTTCCTATTAAGGATATACGAAGCATTTGGTCGTCATTATACCCCTAGTTGCGCCAGAGCGTATGTCAAATGACACAGTTTGTTAGTTTGCCTGGCAATTTGGCTTAAAGCTCACCTTAAACAATTGTGCTAAACCTCCCAAGTTAATGCGCTATCAGGCGTTTTACTCGCTAGCCACTGGAAAAGTGTCAGGCTAAAGAGTAGGTTACGCTAATAGTTCGCTCGGGCACCTTTGTGATGTTTGATAACGCGCAAATGGGGCAGACAAAGGATATTGAAAGAGTTAAGGAGAGAGCATGGCTGGCGCGAGTCTATTAAGCCTGTTGGATGATATCGCAGCAATATTGGATGATGTTGCCCTGATGAGTAAGGTTGCAGCCCGTAAAACCGCGGGTGTGCTGGGGGATGATTTGGCGTTAAATGCCCAGCAGGTCTCAGGGGTCAATGCCGACCGTGAATTGCCTGTGGTGTGGGCCGTGGCTAAGGGGTCGATGCGCAATAAATGCATCTTGGTTCCCGCGGCGCTGCTGATCAGTGCCTTTATTCCCTGGGCGGTGACGCCGCTGCTGATGTTTGGTGGCCTGTTTCTCTGTTATGAGGGCTTCGAGAAGGTCTATCACTCGCTTACCCATAAGCATGAGCCTGCCATGAGCGAGAGTGAGATGATAAAGGCCGCCGAAGATCTCAAGGCGTTTGAGACGCAGAAGGTGGCAGGAGCGATCCGCACCGACTTTGTGCTCTCTGCCGAGATCATCGCTATTACCTTAGGCGTGGTGGCCGAGAGTAGTTTCATGACTCAGGTAGTGACTCTGGCGGTCATCGCCGTGCTGATGACCGTTGGGGTATATGGTTTGGTGGCGGGGATCGTCAAGCTTGACGATGCGGGCCTCTATTTGAGTCAGCGTCAGGGGGATAGCTTAACTAGACGATTTGGCCGTAAGCTTGGCGGCGCCTTGGTCAATGCGGCACCTTATCTGATGCGGGGGCTGACCGTGGTTGGCACCATCGCTATGTTCATGGTGGGTGGCGGGATCCTGACCCATGGTGTGCATGCCATCGGTAGCTATTTTGAGCAGGCGGCTCACTGGGTTGAGCAGTTTGCCTTGGTAGGGCCTGTACTGGCGTGGATCACCCCGAGTCTTCTCAATGCGTTGTTTGGCGTCTTAGTTGGGGCGGCAGCCTTGGTGGTGATGTCTCTTTTTTCAAGGATTCGTCGCTAGCACTGAGTTAAGTTATTGCCTTGTGTGGCGGTATCATTTTGTGTTTTATCGCCTTTCATAATTAGATGGCTGCAGCCCCCTAAAGTGGCATGTTTGGGGACTGACTCAGTCGAGCGTTGTCAGGCAATGGCTTTTTACTGCCTTTGCACAGCCTGATGGATGAATCGCCCTGGCTATTAGGGGCTGGTGGCCTGATGTTGTTTCACCAGCGCTACCATCGCCTGGGCGGCAAAAGAGAGGCTATGATCCTTGCGCCAGAATAGGCTCATCTGCCAACTGAGATCTGTCTCTGTCAGTGCCTTGAGACATACCCCTTGGTGGCGGTAGCGCTCGGCAATGAATTTAGGTAGTAACATCACGCCAATGCCCGCTGCCACTAAGGCCACGCCAAATTCAGGCTGATTCACCTGAGTGGGGTGCGTGATGGTCACTCCAGATTTTTGACAGGCGTTGAGCACCATCTCGTGCAGGGAAAACTCTGGTTCAAACAAGATCTGAGCATAGCCGTCGAGCTGGCCCAGAGGGATCTCGCTAAGATTAGCCAGTGGATGTTCGCTGGGAAGCACGACCACCATAGGCTCTGTGTGGATGGCAATTCCTTCGTACTGCTCTTTAAGATCGATAATGCCGGTCGCGAGTTCTATCTCTCCTTGTTGCAGTGCCGAGGTCTGCTCGACACCGCCCCGCACCAGCAGTTGGGTTTCAATCTCTGGATAGGCCTGACGATACTTGGCGATGATGGGGGCGAATAGTTCAGCACTGCCCAGAGGCGCCAGTCCCAGTCGCAAGCATCCTTTGCTCAGTCCCTTCAGCTTATCCAACTCTTCTGTTAGCGCCCTCTTGGCTGCAAGCAGCGTCAGCGCATGGCGGTAAACCACTTCGCCATGGGGGGTGAGTTGAACCTTGGTTCCTCGTTTGCCCCGGGTCAGCAGGGGAAGCTCGAGTTCGGCTTCTAGCTGGGCTATCGATTTAGAAAGGGCGGGCTGGCTGAGGTGGATACGCTCAGCGGCGCGATTGAAACCGCCAGAGTCCACCACCTCGACAAAATACTGTAGTGCCTTAAGATCCATCTTTAGATAGCTTTTGGTAATTAGTTTTATAAATAATATTCATTTTTTTTATTTAAATGGCAAGCGTAAGATCCCTTTATCTTCTTTTGGGCTGAGTATGTGATGGCCATTTATCTTCTCTCTTTTCGAAATCTGTTACTGCTGGCGCTTCAGGTCGGATTATTATCTCTGCTAGCCATAGGTGCCCAGTGGTTGGTGACGCGACTGGCGTTGCCATTACCCAGTGGTGTGATAGGTCTGGCGGCGCTGCTGACTCTGTTGGCATTAAACTGGTTACCTGAGCGCTTCGTGGCACGCGGCGCAGCCTGGTTGCTCGGTGAGTTGCTGCTCTTCTTTATTCCACCTGTGGTTGCCTCGATTCATTATGCCCCCTTGTTAGAGCAATATGGGGTTAGCTTACTCTGTACCTTAGTGCTGGGCAGTGGCTGCGTTTTGTTGTTCACCGGCTTAGTGATTGATCGCGTGTTCAAGTATGAGCGTCGGTTACGTCGACCAATCGCTGACTCGACTAAGGGAGCCTAGAATGTTTTCCTTTTTGCATCTCTCATTATTGGGGCTGGCCTGTCTGCTGGCAACGCTAGTCAGCTATGGGGTGAGCAAACGCCTCTATCGGCATTTCGGCTACTGGTACTTATCGCCTATGCTGCTTACGCCAGCGATACTGCTGGCTCTGGTCGGTTTTTTTGCCATCCCCTTACCAACTTATTTCGAATACAACCATTATTTAAGTATGTTGCTGGCACCAGCGACTATCGCCTTTGCCCTGCCTATCTACCGAGAGCGCCGGTTGATCAGGCGTTACCCTTTGACTCTGAGTCTTGGAGTGTTGACCGGGTTGCTGGTTGGGCTGCTCTCTTCCTGGTTACTGAGTCAGGTGATCTATCTGCCGCCTGAGTTATCACATAGTCTCTTGGTGCGAACTGTGTCGACGCCATTTGCCCTGGAAGCAACAACGGAGTTTGGTGGTGTGCCGGATCTGACCGCCGTGTTGGTGCTTATGACGGGTGTACTGGGGATGGTGTTATGTGGGCCTGTATTTAAGCTCGCCAGGATCTCCAGCCCCTTGGCGAAGGGAGCAGCCTTAGGTGCCAGTGCTCATGGCGTAGGGGCGGCTAAAGCCGCCGAATATGGTCGGGAAGAGGGGGTTGTCGCCAGCCTGACCATGATCTTTACTGGTATCGCCATGGTGGTCGGCGCGCCATTATTCGCCTACTTGTTGGTATAGCTTTTTGGGCCGCGCTCTATCGTAATAGCCAAACCACTATTTCGCGCCTTAGCCCTTGCCTAAGCTTTCGTCTGCGCTATTGCTTAAGCAGTGTGGCGCAGAGTTTGACGAAATCCGATGAAGTGAGAATGCCAATTACCTTATGGCTATCGTCTACCACAGGCAGGCAGCCCAACTTGTTGTCGATAAAGCAATCGACAATGACTAACAGGGGCTCATCCAGAGTGACTTTTTGAAATTCCCTTTCCATGATGTCGGCCACTAAGGTGCGACGTTCTTGACGATCTAACCCTTCATTGCCGTAATGGGTCAGTATGCTCATTACGGTTGCTATCATCTTCTTATGGGTCAGTATGCCGACTAGGGCGCCGTCATTTTCGCTGACTACCGGCAGGTGACGCACGCCGCGGCTACTCATTAACAGGTGAGCATCTTTAATCGTGGCCTGATCGCTGATACACACGATTTCCGTGGTCATGATATCGCTAACTCGCATGGTCGACTCCTTCAACTATGGTGATGGCTTAATCATAACAGCTTGTGATAAATGCTCTAGTCTGTATGAAGTAAGGTGCCTTTAGTTGGCGAAATATGCTGTCTCACTCCAATTATTTATCTGTTTTCAATATTTTTAGCTGCCTTGCTAGATGATACCAGTTAGAACCATCTGTTGCTGTGACCATAATAATTTTGCAATATTGTTAATTGACAATTAAGGTCATTGGACCTCTTACCAGGAATAACAATAACAAGGTCAGTTATCTTTCGAAGTATGAGTTTTCAGCTTCACATGATTTGGGGGAGAGGCGCTAGGGATAACAGGCTCAAATAAAGGAATAACAATGAAAACGAAATATTCTCGCAGGGATTTTTTGGCCATGTCGGCCAAGGGTGTCGGTGCCGCAGTGGTCTCCTATGGCTTGATGGGCTGTTCGAGCAGTGATGACGATAAGGTGGAAACCGCCGCCAAGGTACAATTTCTGCACGGTGTCGCCAGTGGCGATCCCACTCACAGCGCCGTGATCCTCTGGACCCGAGTGACGCCCGAAGTCGATGGCGATATTAATGTCAGCTGGGAGATCGCCACAGATGCCAGCTTTACTCAATTGATTTCTAACGGTGAGATGACCACTAATGCCGAGCGCGACTATACGGTGAAAGTCGATGCTATCGGCCTGGATTCGGGTACCGCTTACTACTATCGCTTCATGTCTGGCGACCAAGCCTCGGATGTGGGCATGACCAAGACGCTGCCAGAGGGCGCCGTCGAGCAGGTCAAGCTGGCAGTCATGTCATGTGCTAATTTCCCAGCTGGTCACTTTAATGTCTATCAGTTGGCGAGTGAGCAGGAAGGGCTGGACGCCGTGGTGCATCTGGGTGACTACATCTATGAATATGCTCGCGAGGGTTATGCCAGCGAAAATGCGGCCGAGCTTGGTCGTGAGGTTTTGCCTGCCGGTGAACTCTTTACCTTAAGCGATTATCGTACCCGTTACGGCCAATACCGTGGCGACACTGCCTTACAGACACTGCACGCCAAGGTGCCTTTCATCACCGTATGGGATGACCATGAGGTCGCCAACGATACTTGGTCTGACGGCGCGGAAAATCATAATGAAGGTGAAGGAGACTTCGAGCAGCGTAAGATGGCGGCGCTGCAAGCCTATTTTGAGTGGCTGCCAATTCGTCCTTGGCGTGATGGTAATCACGAGGAGATCTATCGCTCCTTTAGCTTTGGCGATCTGGTCGATCTGCATATGTTGGACACTCGTGTGCTGGCGCGCGATAAGCAGCTGGATTATGCCGACTATGTCGACGGGGCCACAGGTGCCATGGACAGCGCCCGTTTTATGGCGGATGTGACCAGCAGCGATCGCACCTTGCTCGGCGCAGACCAACTGCAGTGGTTGCAGGCGAGCCTGCTTAGCGCCACCGGTAAATGGCAGGTGCTGGGACAACAGGTTTTGATGGGCACCATGATGTTGCCTGCGGCGATCGCCATGCAGAAGCTGTCTGTGTATCAGTATGCCGAACTTGGGGCTCTGGCGCAGCTGGCGGCCCGCGCGGCGGCGAATGACCCTACGCTAACGGCGCAGGAATACAGTTATCTTATTGGTAATCAACACAAGCTAACTCCTGAAGTGATGGCCTTGTTACAGATGCCATCTATTCCCTATAACTTAGATGCCTGGGATGGTTATGCCTATGAGCGCGAGGTGATCTTGGCCACGGCAAAGGCGACGGGGGCAAACCTGGTAGTGATTGCCGGGGATACTCATAACGCCTGGGCAAACGAGCTTAAGGACAGTCATGGTGATGTGGTAGGGGTTGAGTACGCGACCAGCTCAGTTTCATCGCCTGGACTTGAGTATTACTTAGGCATTAGTGAGGATCAGCAAGGCGTGACCGAAGCGGGCGTGGTCGAGCTGGTGGAAGGGCTTAAGTACACCAACTTAAGGGACCGTGGTTTTATGCTGCTGACCTTTACTCCAGAGGCGGTGCGCAGTGACTGGCACTATGTCGATACCATACTGGATACCGAATTCAGTGAGGCAAGTGACAAACATTACGCGGCCGTGACTAAGGCGGGTGAGCCCAAGATTGCCGCGGCGTGAGCCTAAATTAGTCGATGTAGCCGCCTTCGAGGCGGCTTTTTATCTTATTGCCCATAGTAATAATTTAAGCTTGTTTAAATGCTCTATATGGCTGTTCACCAATTTTGATTGTCGTTATCTAAGGTTTTTTCCTTGTTTTCAGGCATTTTATCTAGCCATTGCTGAGCACTTGCTTGGGGGATTGGTATAAAAAAATGGATCCCCAGTTCAAGTTTCACGATTTAGTTCAGCACCTCTGGTTTTTTTAGTATAAAATTCAGCTCCAAATCCCGTAGCCCTGCTTGTTGTCGTGTTGAAACTCAATACGCCGCCCTTGTGCTACGCTGCATTTGGGGTGAAGCCTAATCGAAAAAGGATTACTTCCTCCCTCTCAAAGACCAAATAGAAAAAGATGGGGACGGCCTGATGTCTGATAAACACTTTATTACCGCACAAGAACTGCTGGAGGATTCTTTCCGACTAGCGGCGCAAGTTTATGAAAGCGGCTTTAGGCCACAGTTCATTGTTGGCATTTGGCGTGGTGGCGCTCCGATAGGGATCGCGGTACAGGAATATTTTGATTTCAAAAAGGTCGAGACAGATCATATTGCAGTACGTACCTCTTCCTACTACGGCATAGGCACGGACAAACAGAGCAAACAGATCAAGGTGCACGGCCTGCATTATATCGTTGAGAACGCTAACGCCGATGATGGCTTGCTGATTGTCGATGATGTGTTCGATTCGGGCCGCAGTATCCACGCCCTGAAAGAGAAGCTGGCTGAGCTGATGCGTCTTAACATGCCACGAGATGTGCGCATTGCCTGCCCATACTACAAGCCGAAGAATACGGCGGTGTCGTTAAAACCAGACTATTTTATCCATGAGTCTGAAGATTGGTTGGTATTCCCGCACGAGGTGTCTGGCTTGTCGCCAGAGGAGATCGCCAGCGGTAAGGGCGACTTGAAGAATATCAAAAATCTGTTTGTTTAAGCTTGTCGCTAACAATGCCACCCATTAGGGTGGCATTTTTTATCTCTGCCAGTTAAGTGCTAGAGCTTATCTATCTCATCCCTTAGCTGATAAGCCTTATCGGTAACGATTTTCTCTAAGGTGGCTATACGAGCCTTGAGCTGATCTATCTCCGCCTTAAGTTGATCCAGCTCGCTGTTGTCCTCTTTGACCTGACGTTTGTTATGTTCCTTAAAGGCCGCAAAGGCGAAGGCTCCTATGATGGCGATGGCGGCAAGTTGAAAAATGCCCATGGGATTCTCCTGTTGACTAGGCTACTGGCTGCTCTTTTCACTATAACCTAAAATCCTTTGCCATAGGTCTAGGGAAGATGCTGCATCGCCTCCAATACGCGAATACACTCTTGTTCTGCCTCTATGGTTTGGTTGATCCCCTTCAAGGTGGTTGGGCTATATCCCTCAGGTTGTGCCAGCAATGCCTGTAGGCGAGCGACACTGGCATAGTTGCAACTTCTCGGAAGCAGGTAGCGGGTATATTGCTGCATAAAGGCTTGGCTGTTGCGTTTATCCAGCTGCGTCAGTTCATCGAGACGTTGCTCGGCGCTCGCCTGACTCAAGGCTTTCTGTTCGCTGGGGTAGAGCTGACGCATCACGAGCGTCAGTTTTTCCAGTAATTGTGGATCACTCTCTTGAGTGTGAGACTGTACTCGTTCAAACCACTGACGCTTCTCTTTGGCGCTGGGTCTGGCGACCAGAGCGCTCAGCGCAGCCTGTTGGGCGAGTTTGGAGTCGTCGGCCTGTTTTTCCCGCTGCACCAGTCGCTCGGCACCTGGGTAATCATAACGATTGAGGTGGATCAGCATCTGCCAGCGACGCTCTGGCGTAAGCGTGATACCACTTAATTGCGCTTTGCCATCGAGCAGCGCCGCCAGATGCCGTTTGGCCTGGTGACTGACGGCAAAGTGCAGATAGTTGTCAAACCACAGAGATTGCACTTCAGGCTGAGCTTTGTTGCTGATAGTCAGTCGCAGGCTCATCTGGGCAATGGCATTGAGAGCCTGCCGGCTATAGCGTTGCTGATTAGGGCTCATCTGTTCCAGCATCGCCTTGGCCTGACGCAGCAGCTCTTGAGCGCTCTCAAGCACCTGAGGCTCGGACTCAGCGGGCAGGTTGATCAGGCTGCTGCCGATAAAGCGGTTAAGGGGCAGCTCGCCCGCAAGGACTGACTCCCATAAGGTTTGCCAAAGCATGAGACGCAGCTCAGGCTCTTCGAGGCTACTCAGGTGCAGCAGAGCCGTTTCCAGAGAGGTGTCATCGAGCTTGACCCTGACATAGGCCTTATTCTGATAGTTACTAAACACCAGATCCGGGCAGCGCACGCCATTAAGATGCTTCACCGTCGTGTGCTCACCCTGATAGGTTACCTCGGACACCAGATTCTTATGCAGTGCATGGCGCCCCAGGGTAAATAAGCCTAGCTTGACTCTATTAGATGCTGCGCCGCCATTTAGCTGGTGGAGATCAAAATGGCTAATGCGTCCCCCCTCGCAGCTGAAACGGGTTGTTAGGCGAGTGACACCAGCGCGCATAAAAGCTTCTTGTCCCCACTGGCTGAGTGGCTGATTGGTGACAGTCTCCAGGCTCAAAAGAAAGTCGTTCAAATCGGCATTTTGCAGGGGATAGGTCTTAAGGTAGTGAGCTATTCCTTGGTAAAAATGGGATTCGCCCAACATAAATTTAAGCTGGCTAAGCTGAGCGATTGCCTTATTTAGATTTGGCACTGTATTGGCATCAAATAGCTCCAGGCTATTGGCGACCTGCCGTGCTATTTGAGGCGCGCTGCGGCTGTAGTTATCCAGGGCTAAGCTGGCCTCTATTGGCTTATCGATAAGCTGAGTCTCGGCATCATCGGCGACAAGATGCGCCAGGCTCTGATTTAGCCAGAATTGATCCCACCACTTTAGGGTGACCAGATTTCCCAGCCACTGCTCGGCCAGAGCTTGTCGAAGTAAACGGCCCGGAACGGTTGCCGAAAAGCTTGCCAGATTAAAACTTGTTTGCCCCATACTAGCGCGAAAGTCAGAGGGCAGATGGGGGACTATGGCCTGGGTATAATGGCCAAAGGGATAGGGGGTCGCCAGACGCTGTTCATAGTAGCTCATGGCCTGAGCGGTTTGCGTTAACCAAGTATTCGCTTCTATCTGTGAGGCGACAGATTGAGGTGCCAGTAGCTGTAAGGTGATGCCATCTTTATCTTGCTGCCAGCTTTGGTAGGGACCCGCCAGTAGTGAGAAGTTATGAGGGCTGACCGGCAAACTGGGGTTAAATTGCCATAGCGTATTATCGCCCTGGGCCTGGCTGTTTTGCAGCGTTGCAGCACTAGCGAGTTGCCACTCTTTAGGGGCGAGTACACTGAGCTGGTAGCTGGCTCTAAGGTCCGGTTGATCGAACTGAGGCATCATGGTTTGCGCGCTCGATGGCAGAAAGTGCGAATAGAGATAGCGCTGACCATCGACGGGATCTTGGTATTGGATCAAGCCCTGATCGCCCTGGCTATAGGCCTTGCGAAAGTGCAGGCTGATCAGGTTGTTGCCGCTACGCAGTAACGTCGCAGGGATCAGGATTCGGCTGCCGTCATAATTGGGGTAAAGCTTCTGAGCGTTGATCACCAGATTGCTGATCTGTGCCTGCTTGAAGTCTAGCCTTAATGCCTGCTGGTTATCCGTAAGCCTAAACTGGATCTGAGTTTCGCCTGTTAATTGCCTGTCATTGGTGACATCCAGATGGAGTTGGTAACTTACCTCGCTGACCCGATTCGCTCGCTGCTGGGCAATAGTGGCGCTGATACCGTCCTGATTGGTCGAGGGCTGCTTAGGGGCGGGGGCCGTGCTCTGGCATGCGCTAATCAAAAGAGTGGTAAGGCTAATAGCGCAAAGCGAAAACAGTTTCAAAATGGGTCCTTGTTAGCTGACTGATGGGCGTAAGGCTTAGGTATTAAGGCTTAGGCATTAAAGCTTATCCATTAAGACTTAGTTATTAAGGCTTAGTTATTAAGGCTAAGCTGGCGATGTTTAGCTGTGCCAATAGCGGCCTCATTCTACATGACTCTTTGGCCGCGCAGTAGAATTTATCGGCAGAAATTGTGTGATGTTTTTCAGGGTAGAAGCCAGCCTGAGCAAGAGAACGCCATAAAAAAACCAGCACTAGGCTGGTTTTTATTGGCTCATTCGACAAGGTTCACTTACATGCCGAGGAAAGACTTAGATTTGGTCTTACGGATCTCTTTTTCGTCAGACCATTCGATCAGACCCGTTTCCAGATCCATTAGACGCATGGTCATCTTGTAATAGACATCTGTGGTGCTGCCATCTTGCTTGACGATGCTCGATAGATTGCCGTAAAGCATAAACTGGGCGCCAATTTGACGGCCGAAGTTGATGGCGGTCGATGGGTCTACCATGCCTGAATTGTTTTGGTAATCCAGTTGCTTGCGAACTGCGTCGACCTTAGTCATGTCGATAAAACGGAACTTGCCCGAGCGTAACAGCTTATTGCTGATAGAGTCTGTTACCGATTCGGTATCGATATGCTCCGAGGTCTTGTTCTTGATCTTGTCGACAAAGATGATTGGACGATCTTTGGCTGTCATGGCAACCACGGGTGGGAAACTCAGCATGCTGTCGACCATCTTGGCGGTGATCGCCTGCAGATCGGTAGAACCGAAGTTTTCATTGACGGTTTCGACTTCAGTTGCATCACCGTACTGGACCTTAGATTGACAGCCTGCCAGGCCGATAGCCACTGCAATGATAAAAATGAGGTTGAATTTTTTCATAAAAATACCGATTCCTTTATCTAGATTAGATGATTATTGAATAAAAACGGGTGAAATTACCAGTATCAATTATCCAAATTAATGTGGTTTTATCGCTTTTTACGTCAATCGTTTGCATTTGAGACTGCCCTAAGCGGATCTCATATTGACCGGCATCCAGATAACGCCTGGCCAGTTGTGCCTGCCTTGGCAGAGTCAACCAGCTACGCCTGTCGGCTTGCTCTGTGACCACGTTAAAGATCTGCATGGCAATGGCACCGGCATCTAACTCGTCCCGGCGCCGCTTAGATTCACTTCGTACACTGCGCGCCATCTCTGCCTTAGCGTATACCCTGGCCGCTTGTCGTATTAAGGCGCTGGGCAGTTCCTCTTTAAGTGCCGTGATGGCTAAGGCATCTATATTGGCGAGTGGCGCCGCGCGCAGCACAGTGCCAAACCCGGTTATCTCCGCGGCACTCGTCGCCGCGCGCTGTGGAGGGTAGGTGGCTAGCGAAGCCGTTTGCCAGTTATCATCAATTCGAAAAGGTACGGTAAAGCTTTGCTTCTCTGGGACAAAGCCTCTCTCGACCAAAACGACAACCTGTCCCTGGCTTGGCTTGGCGAGCAGCGCATCGCCCCAACGGCGCTTAAACTCCTCATACTGTGGCATGGCCAGTTTTTTGGCGAGGCGCACCAAATCTTGCTGCAGATAAGGGTTGTCAGGAGCTATTTGAGCGGCCTTACGATAATCGATAAAGGCATCGTTTTCTTCCCCCAATAGCTCATGTAGCAGACCCGTGGTGTAGTAACTATAGGCGTTTAAGAAAGAGCTTGTAGTGGTTCCGGCCGCTTGGCCAAGTCGATTAACCTCGGCGTCTATGGTGCCGTTGGCCATCGCCTGTACCGACGCTTGAGACTTTTGGTATCTGGCCTGCTCGCTTTGTTGTAGCTCATTACTGCGCCTGACTTCCACCAGAGCCCCTTGACTGTCCCCGCTAAAGAGGTAGTTGAGGGCCTGATATTGGTGCAACATAATGCGCTCATAGCCCGGACCACGGTAGGGGATCACATTGTCGTTGATGAACAAGCTGCTGGCCTTTGCTCCCAGATCGGATGCGCTGAGCACTGCCTGTTGATCAAATTTTTCATAGGCTTTTGCCGCCTGTTGATAGTAGCTCTTACTGGCTTCAAAGTCGCCGCTGATCTGTGCGATTCGCCCCGCCTCCTGGGCATATAAGAGTCCATCCTGGCCCGTGATGGCATCGTCGAGCTGATGGTAAAGCCCGGGTGATGCTTGTCTGCCGAGTTCTGCCTTGATGGGGGCTAGTTGTGAAGGGTAGCTAATGAAAATACTGTTAAAGGCGCAGCCCGATAGACAGAGTGAGACTAGGGCGGTGAGCAGCGGCGCTGTATAACCCTTGATGGCTCTGACAAATACGTTGGGCTGACTTGGCATATAGATTCAAATCCTTTATGAGCGGTTTTCCATCTTGGAGCATGACGCTTTCAGGTGCGCCGATGGCCGCCGCACACCTTAGTAGTGTGGTGGCGGTGTCTCTTCTGCTTGACTGGCAATGTTGCTGGGTTCCACCTGTGACAGCTTGCTGGTCAGTAAACGTAATTTTTCCTGCTGCTCGGCAAGAAGATCGTTGAGTCTGATCACCTGCTGATTCAGTGACTCTATGGTGTCGTCCTGAAAAGCCAGTTTCATCTCGAGATCTTCGATTCTTTGTTCTAGTTGCACCAAATGTTCCTTTATTGCTGTGGCATGGGCCAAGTCTCTAGCAAACCGTTGCTGGCGAAGCTGATGATCTGCCCATTGGGGGTTTCTGCCACTGAGTATACAACGGCGCCCTTGATTTGCGCACGTTCGGTGCGGGTAACTTGCCAGTTTGCGAGCATTTTTCCATCGGTGACCCGCCAAACGTTCACTTCTCGAGCCGGGGTGCCTGTGAGAAGGGTGAGATTATTATTGGTAAAGCGTGCGGTGGAAAAGTTCATTGTGCGCCGCTTTATTTTCAGTTGTGAGACGGCGTCGCCGCTTTGGGTCTGCCATATCTTGGCCTGATCTGTACTGTCGGCGGCAAAGGCCAGACTCGCATCTTGGCTTAGACTGACCTGAAGCACACGGCTGGGGAGCTGCCACTGACGCTGCGGCTGGCCGGTATTCGCTTGCCAGAGAACCACTTGGTTATCATTTCCGCCAGACAATGCCCAGCGACCATCGGCCGAGAGAGCCACGCTGTTTACTTTCTCACTATGGCCGAGGAATTTAATCAAGGTGTTGGTTTGATGATTGAGTGACATTACGCTGCCGTCGGTGAGGCCGATTAGCAAGGTGCCATTGTTGGCAAGTGCCAGGGTTTGTCCTGTGGCAGGTAGTGACCACCATCCCAAGGGCTGGCCATCCTCCATGTTCCACAGGGCAACTGAGTCACGGCTGAGCGAGGCGGCATATTTTAGGTTATCCGATAGAGCGGTATCTATGGCTGTGCCCCCTTGACCACCATGTAGCCATTGGTATTTCAGCGTCTGTGTTTGCAGATCCCAGAGTTGTAGATTGTTACTGGTGGTGCTGACCAGCAGATAGCTGGCATTGGGCGAGAGGCTGGCATCATAGCTGGGCTCGGCGATGATACTGTTGACCTGAGGCTTTGGCTGGCAGGCACTCAGCAGGAGTGTACAAGCTATCAGTGTACAAAAATGCAGCAAGCTGGATTTGCTCATGAACTTGTTCCTGGTTTAGTAGTCTCTAGCTCAAGCGCTATTACATGTGCTGGCCAAAATACCCCGCCAGCCTTCTAGATGAAACTTCATCAATGTAATTGGTATATGTTAATTAACTAGTATAAAGTGGTTCGTCTTAGAAGAGTAAGGTTATTGTAACCACAAGAAAATGCTGAGGAAGCTTTAATGAAGTCGATTTATAAAATGTCACTGGTCGCGTTGGCGGTGGTTGGTCTAACTGCTTGTAATCAAGAACAAAAAACAACAAAACCGGCAGAAGTCAAACTCGAGACTCAGGCGCAGAAGCAAGCCTATAGTGTCGGCGCGTCTATTGGTAAATATATGTCAGGCCATATTAAAGAGCAGGAAGAGTTGGGTCTGCCTGTGGATCGTAGCCTGATCATTCAAGGTTTTAGCAACGGTTTGAACGATGAGCTTAAGCTTACCGAAGAAGAGATGCAGACAGTACTGCAAGGTCTTGACGAGCAGCTTAATGAGAAGCGTCAGGCACAAGCGACTGCATTGGCTGAAAAAGCCCAGGCAGAAAGCGCTGCTTTCCTAGAAGCCAACAAGGCGAAAGAAGGTGTGGTGACAACTGAATCTGGTCTGCAGTATGAAGTGATCACTGAAGGAACGGGCGATAAGCCAGCGGCAGAAGACACAGTTGAAGTACACTATGTGGGTACGCTGATCGATGGCACTGAATTTGACAGTTCAATCGCTCGTGGTCAGAGCGCTAAGTTCCCGCTAAACCGCGTTATCCCAGGTTGGACCGAAGGCGTGCAGCTGATGCCAGTGGGTGCTAAGTACCGCTTCGTTATCCCTTCAGAGCTGGCCTATGGTAACCGTGATACCGGTAGCATTCCTGCCAACTCGACACTGATCTTTGAAGTGGAACTACTTTCTATCGAGAAGGCGGTACCAGCTGAAGAAGCGGCCAAATAAGCTTGGTTTAGCTAATTAAAGGGCGCTACGGCGCCCTTTTTTTATGCCTGCGCGTTAGCGTCAGTGGCAGATCAATTTATCGGCGTTTACCCTGTGCTCGAGCGGATATTCCTGCAATTGTCTTTTTCTTAGTTTAAAATTTGCAGAGCATTATTTGGGAAGACAGTTTATGGAATATGAATTTCGCCGCAATACATTAACCGGAACCTTGGTAGCCCAATTCACCATGGATCACGAGATAATGGGGCTTTGGTTTGTCGATGAGTTGGGCGAAGACAAGACTTTAATCGGCCAGGTGCAAGAGGCGATAGCGGCATTGCAGCAGGGTAAGATTAGAGAGCAGCGTTTTATTGGCCAAGCAGTGTCCATTGAACTGGATGAAGAGCAGGTAAGAGTGTTTGCCAACGTGCTCGAGACGGAGGACGACACCCTGCTGGATGAGTCTATGTCTCTGTATGATGGAGAGTCTCAGGCCTATTGCGGCTTGGAAGATTTTGAGGCGGCGCTTAATAGTTGGCAAGCCTTTATCGATGAGAGTCGATAATTTATTGGTCAGATCTAAAAAGGCAGCCTTAGGCTGCCTTTTTTATAAACTCGCGCAAGGTCAAGTTTATTGGTTTAAGTAACGTACCGCCATTTCGGTGCGCGACTTGGCATTTGCTTTACGCAGCAGGTTTTTGACATGGACTTTAACCGTGCCTTCACTGATATGTAGCTGCTCAGAGATCACCCGGTTGCTCTTGCCTTCGGCCAACTGCTCGAGGATCTGTAACTCTCTTGGCGTCAGGTTAGCTATCCAGTCCTGCTCGTCCGCGCCATCTTTAAGTTCGTAGATAAACTCCTCAACCGAATCAGAGATCACTCGGTGACCCTGCATGGCATTTTTGAGTTTCTCCAATAGCAGATCCGGCTCAGTATCTTTGAGTAGGTAACCATCGGCACCGGCTCTCACGAGGCGGATAACGTCCTGCTTCGCATCAGATACCGTAAGGATCACTATGCGGCTGGTCACTCCTTCCTGACGCAAAGCGTTCAGGGTATCTAGCCCTGTCATCCCTTTCATGTTGAGGTCTAACAGTACGATATCCGGTTCGTTTTCGGCAATTGCCGACAGGGCATCTAGGCCGCTGCCTGCTTCACCAAAGAGGGTGAAGTCTGAATCAGAGGTGATAAGTTGACAGATCCCACGACGTAACAGGGGATGATCGTCCACAACCAAAACTGAATAGGGTTTGCCCATTTGTATAGCCTCCACTGAGGTCTGTTTTGTTTAACAATTAGTATCTTATATCGTCAGTATCCCTACTGACTAGGCTCTTTTTCAGGTGGGAAGATTAAGGTCACCGTCGTTCCCCCCTGTTCATTGCTGCTGAAGTCTACCACACCTGAGAGGCGACTTGCGCGTTCATGCATGATTCCTATGCCAAAATGTTGATCTCTTTCTTTTAGCTTCTCTAAGCCTACCCCGTCATCACTGATACTGATCTTGACGTTGTTGCCGCTGCGAGTGCAGGAGATATGAATGTGATCAGCCTGAGCATGCTTGATGGCATTGAGGGTAGCTTCTCGGGTGAGCTGCAGGACATGTATATGTTGATGTGCACCCAAAAGTTGTATGGGTAGCTTGTCCTCCAGGGTTATCTTGGCGGTGGTTTGTCCCCTGAGCTGATCCAGCATCATCTCAATGGCATGATTGAGGTTAGGATCCTTAATGGTGAGCCTGAAGGTGGACAGGAGCTCCCTTAACTGAACATAAGCGGTATTAACCCCTTCGTTGATCTCTTTGAGCTGTTCCTCTACTTGAGGACTGCGGCATTGATTATCGAGTCCCTTGGAGAGCAGGTTGACCTGAATTTTAAGAAAGGACAGTAACTGACCCAGAGAATCGTGTAGCTCGCGAGCGATCACGCCACGCTCCTCCATCAAGGCCAATTGCTGGCGTTGTTCACCCGAGTTATGGATGACGATAGAGCGGGCCAACATGATGGCGAAGTTTTTAAAGAGCGGATGATTGATCTCCCCAAGCGAAGTGACCTCCAAATAGCCCAGTTCGTTGTCGGCAAATTTTAGCGGGAAACGTGTTTGACTGCGCGAGGCTACTGGCCAGCCGCCATCGGCATCAATATAGAGTTTCTCTTTGTCATCTTGAGCGATCACGAGACGCAAGAAGCTGTTGGGCTCGTGCGCTCGCAATTGATTCAGCGCCTGTTTAAGGGTGCTGAGCTCCAGTTTTCCGGAGTGCAGCATCACCAAGTTGTCATAAAGCAGTGTTAATTCATTATTGGCGCGCGTCAGTGCAAAGGTCTTCTCTTTGACCTGGTTTTCCAAGTTGTTATACAGAGTTGATAGCTCTTTAGCACTGCTGGCCAGGGCATTGCTGAGGGAGCTGAGCTCGATATATTCACTATCAGGCATGGTGACATCAAACTCCCCCTTAGAGATGGTGTTAGCTGACTCCATCAGCTGATTTAGGGGGGTTACCACCTTACGCTTTGTAAAGCGTACCGCAAAGAAAGCGATTAATAACATGAGTCCCAGGCCTGAGATCTGGCTGGCCGCCAGTAACTTGAGTTTGAAGGCGGCGAACTCTTCGGTTTCCAATACGAACAGATCTATGGTGTCGACAAAATCTTTAAGCGCCGAGACGTAGAGGCGGCTGTTTTCCTCTTCAATATACTGTTTCATCATCTGCCATTTCTCGATTACTAGCAGGTATTGAGAGGAGAGATCATCCGGTGTCATCCAGTCCAGGGAGCGTTTTAAGGCATCTGAGTGCAGGGTGGCTTCAAATTCTTTGATTTTCTCGTCTGCCTCTTCACTGCCGGAGTTGGCATAGAACATCAGGCGGTAGCTTTGCATTCGCAGAGAGCCGGAAGCGTTGATGGCTCTGGCATCCCCGAGACTATATGCCAAATTGGCTATGGCGAATGTGGCGAGTCCACTGGAAAGTAAAATTAGGGTTAACATTAACCTTAATATTGTGGAGGTGAGACTGCCTTTCTTCATGTATTAGAACTCATTAAATTATAGAGAGAAATCGGAACTTTGGACTATGTTACTTGTTTAGCAGTCGCTGATAAAATTAACAAAGTGGTAAAAATGTGACCAACAACACATTCACACTATGATCTGCCTCAAGTTTTACCCCGGATACCCCATAAGGGGTATATTTTTAACAAGCTTAAGGGACTAACTTTGGCCTTGGAGATGTTGTGGTTATAAAGACTACTATAAAAAGTAACACGGAGATGAGATGGTGAGAACATTAACGACTAAAACCTTTGCACTAAGTGCTTTGGTCGCTGCTAGCCTAATGGCTACTGGCGCAATGGCAAGTGAAAAAACTGAGCCCCGCAATGAAGTTTATAAAGATAAGTTTTCTAAGCAGTACAACAGCTGGCATGACACTGCTGAAAGCAAAGAAATTGTAGATATGCTTGAAGATGTACCTAGCCTGGTTGTGTTATGGGCAGGTTATGGCTTCGCGAAAGATTATAATGCGCCTCGTGGTCATATGTATGCAGTGACTGACGTACGTAACACGCTTCGTACCGGTGCACCAAAGTCTGCTGAAGATGGCCCAATGCCAATGGCATGTTGGTCTTGTAAGAGCCCTGATGTGCCTCGCGTTATTGAAGAGCAGGGCGAAGATGGCTACTTCACAGGTAAGTGGTACAAAGGCGGTGCTGAAATCGTTAACACTATCGGTTGTTCAGATTGCCACGAGAAAGGTTCTTCTAAACTACGTATGTCTCGTCCATTTGCCGACCGCGCAATGGCAACATTAGGCACACCATTTGATAAAGCGTCTAAGAAAGACAAGCAGTCAATGGTTTGTGGTCAGTGTCACGTAGAATACTACTTCGAGAAGACTAAAGATCGTAAAGGCTTTGTGAAGTTCCCATGGGATATGGGTACAACTGTTGAGCAGATGGAAGTCTACTACGACAACATGGAGTTCGCAGATTGGACTCATGCCGTGTCTAAGACACCTATGCTGAAAGCACAGCACCCAGGTTATGAAACTTGGCAGCTAGGCGTACACGGTAAGAACAACGTTAGCTGTACTGACTGCCATATGCCTAAAGTGACTAACGCTGAAGGCCGTAAGTTTACCGACCACAAGGTGGGTAACCCATTCGATCGCTTCGAAGAAACCTGTGCGACTTGTCACTCTCAAAGCAAAGAGTTCATGGTTAACTTAACTAAAGAGCGTAAAGTTAAAGTTGCTGACCTTAAAGCACGTGCTGAGTCTCAGTTAGTTAAAGCGCACTTTGAAGCTAAAGCGGCTTGGGACGCTGGCGCAACTGAAGCTGAAATGAAGCCTATCTTAATGGATATCCGTCATTCACAGTGGCGCTGGGATTATGCTACTGCCTCTCACGGTGTAGCGGCTCACGCGGCTGACGAAGCACTGCGCATACTCGGTACTGCAGTAGATAAAGCGGGTGATGCACGTATCAAGCTTGCTCAACTGCTAGCGAAGAAAGGTGTTCAGCAACCAATCGCTATCCCTGATGTTTCAACTAAGGCTAAGGCACAAGCAGCTCTTGGTATGGACATGAAGAAGATGAATGCCGATAAGGAAGAGTTCAAGAAGAATGTACTTCCTAAGTGGGATGCTGAAGCTAAGAAGCGCGAAGCAACTTACTAATACATCCCCCCTGCATAGTAAAAGCCCCGGTTATCCGGGGCTTTTTTATATCGTTGCTACTTTATCATCTTGAGCAGAGCCTTGAACCTGTCGCCACAGGCATGGGCTTGCAGTTCAAACAATAGTGATTCGCTATTGGTCAGCAATGCACCGTGCTGCGTCATCATCTCACAGCCTAATTGCTTATTGGTTTGTGTTCTGGATGAAACCGCGTCGGTTACCAGGTGCACTTCGTATTGATTATCCAGCAGATCCCGGCAGGTCTGATAGACACAGATATGGGTCTCAATACCTGTAAGCAATACCTTGGGTCTGCCATATTGGTGTAGGGCTTGCCTGAAAGGCTCTGCATGCCAGCCGCTAAAATGCTCTTTTGCGATAGGCTGATAGTGAGGTGTTAATAAATTCGCTAATTCAGGACTAGTGGCACCGAGTTTATCCGGAATCTGTTCCAGCCAGATGATAGGGATCTCGAACAGTTCGGCGGCCTTGATAAGGGTAGTGAGTTTAGCCTCTAGCTCATTGGCCTCATGCATCATGGTGGCCAGTTTTCCCTGTACATCCACAATGATCAGAACACATTCCTGTGGTTTTAACATAATGCTCTCCTCGGCTGATGGGTACTCAATCATACCTGCATATTGCGCCGAACCAATCCGTCATAAGTCGAATACCTGATTGCGCTATTTTTGTGCGCCGCATGCATGCCTGCACCCTATTGGTGCATTTATATGCAAGTTGTTTGGGTGAAATGTTTATAACTACATGAATGTTATGGTTTTGTAATTGTGGCCTAATGATTGAATTGTCTTTGGCATCAGCAAGATTATTAGGATGAGTCGGAGGCGGTAATGAAATTAATCAGCGCAATAATTAAGCCATTTAAACTCGATGATGTGCGAGAAGCCATTGCAGGGTTGGGTATAGAAGGCATGACGGTGACAGAAGTAAAAGGTTTCGGTCGTCAAAAAGGTCATACAGAGTTGTATCGAGGTGCCGAATATCAGGTGGATTTTCTGCCTAAGGTGAAACTTGATATTGCGACCAAGGCTGAAAATGTCGATCACCTTATCGAGTCAATCGTCGCGGCAGCGCGTACTGGCAAGATAGGTGATGGCAAGATTTTCGTGACGGATCTCGATCAGGTGATCCGTATCCGTACCGGCGAACTCGATAACGAAGCACTTTAAGGGGGATATCCAATGGAAGAGTTAACGGCACTAGGTGCGACTGTATCTGAGTTGAGATTCGCGCTCGATACCTTTTATTTCTTGATTTCTGGCGCTTTGGTGATGTGGATGGCTGCTGGGTTTGCCATGCTGGAAGCCGGCCTGGTGCGCTCTAAAAACACCACAGAAATCCTAACCAAGAACGTTTGTCTCTATTCGATCGCCTGCATCATGTATCTCGGGGTGGGCTATAACATCATGTATGTGGATAACGCTGAAGGTGGCTGGTTACCCTCGTTTGCCAGTTTAATTGGTTCACAGGCCAGTGATGCTGACCATGCGTTAGAGTCGGATTTCTTCTTCCAGGTCGTTTTTGTGGCGACTGCCATGTCTATCGTCTCGGGAGCCGTTGCCGAGCGTATGAAGTTGTGGGCATTTCTCATCTTCTCAGTGGTTATGACTGGGGTTATCTATCCTGTCGAAGGTTACTGGACTTGGGGCGGCGGCTTCCTCTCGGAAGCTGGATTTGTCGACTTTGCCGGTAGTGGTATTGTTCACATGGCCGGTGCCGCTGCGGCTATCTCAGGTGTGTTGTTGCTGGGTGCTCGTAAAGGTAAGTATGGTCCTAACGGGCAGGTCAATCCGATTCCTGGCTCTAACCTGCCGATGGCGACCTTGGGTATGTTTATTTTGTGGATGGGTTGGTTCGGGTTTAACGGTGGATCGCAGTTACTGGTGTCAGATGCCGAGAATGCCTCTGCTGTGGCGAAGATCTTTGTTAACACTAACTCTGCCGCCGCCTTCGGTGCAGTGTCAGCCCTAATAGTCTGTAAGATGGTGTGGGGCAAGGCTGATTTGACCATGATATTAAACGGCGCATTGGCTGGCCTGGTAGCGATAACCGCAGATCCCTTATCACCGTCATTGCCGTTGGCTGGCGTGATCGGCATGGTTGCTGGTGGCTTGGTTGTCTTCTCTATCGTGATGTTTGACCGAGTGAAAATTGATGATCCTGTTGGCGCCATTTCGGTGCACGGTGTGGCAGGTCTGTTTGGTCTGGTGTTGGTGCCGCTCTCAAACGCCGATGCCACCTTATTGGGACAGCTCTATGGCGCAGGGGTGATATTTGCTTGGGTATTTAGTGCATCGTTTGTCGTCTGGTATCTGCTGAAAGTGACCATGGGCATCCGCGTCACAGAAGAGGAAGAGTACAATGGAATGGACGCTTCTGATTGTGGTATCGACGCTTACCCTGAATTTGTATCGCTAAAAAGCGCCAGCTAATACCTAATCCTGATAGGCGTAAATAGAAAACAGGGCCCTGCCACATGGTATGGGCCCTGCTTTTTGTATTATGCTAGTTCAACGTTAGCTTGGTTAGAGGGCGCGACAATGAGAGTCTGGTTAGGTGTGCTGTTGATGGCAGTAATTGTGGGTGAGTTACAGGCGGGGCAGGTGGTGGTGCGCAAATCGAGTGAACCTTTCGATGCGTTTGCCGTGCGTGATCAGGTGCAGCGAGATTTTGAGTGGCGCGAATCGCTGCGCTTACAGCAGCAAATCCAGATCTTACAAAGCCTGCCTCTTGGTTGTGCGCTGTTTAAGCATCCCTATGCCTATTATCGGTGCGGTGCGAGTTTCTATCGCCCCTATCTGTATCAGACTGACAATAATCCAGGTCAGCAGCTCTATATTCAGATCGATCCTCCTTCGTCCAAATGATTGTTAATATTTTGTAACGCTTTGCAGGGGCAAAACCCAAAAGGCTACTTTATGATAGATCTTAGGGTGCCATCATAAGCGTAGGTTAAAGATGAGAAGGCTAATTGAGTGTCAATGCGCTATGTTACTGTTATTGCTAATAGTCAGCGGTTGTGCCAGCGGCCCAGGTAAGGAGACCATCGCGAATATAGAGCAATACTTTGTCGATAATGAATTTGCAGAGGTATCGGTTGAAGTGACTCCTGATGAGCTGTTTGCCTTGCCTCCTCAGGTGGAAGTGGATCTTCGACAAGAGTATAAGCGCAGTCGTATGGCGCGAGACTATATTGCCGCTAACCTTTGGCTAGCCAATTACATTAATGCCGACAATGGCGGCTTTAAGTACCAAGACAACCTTACCAAAACTCCGATGGATACTTTCAATGCCCGCGCCGGGAACTGTTTGTCTTTGGTGCTATTGAGTGCCTCGCTCGCAGACGCCCTGGGGGTCGATGTGGAGTTTCAAGAGGTCGATGTTCCGCCAGTATGGGATAAGGCGGGGGATTTCTACTTGGTGAATGGCCATATTAACCTGCGTCTCATACCGCGAGAGAGCAGTGAGACCTTTCTTGCGGACAAGAATGCACTTCAGATCGATTTCCTGCCGGAGCGCAGCATGCGAGGTTATGCCAAGCGACGTATCGACAGAACCACTGTGATGGCGATGTTTTATAACAATGTGGCTGCAGAGTCTTTGGTTGAGGGTAAATATGATTTGTCTTACGCCTATTTGAAACAAAGTCTGCAATTGAAAGCCGATTTTATCCCGGCGTTGAACACCTTGGCGATTCTTTATCGTTATAAAGGCTTGGATGAGAAGGCTGAGGTTCTCTATAAGTTGGCACTGTCGCAAAATAGCGAAGATATGAATGCGCTGTTTAATTATGGTGTGCTGCTCGCCAGTCAAAATCGGCTCGAGGAGTGGGCTGAGGTGCATAAAACGCTGGAGTTGGTCAGGATACGTAACCCTTATTACTACTATGATATGGCTCAGCAAGCCTATTCAGATCATGAATACCAAACCGCATTGACCTGGTATAAGCGTGCTGTAGAAAAGGCCGATTATCGGCATGAGTTCTACTTTGGATTATCTCGCGCTTATTGGGCTATGGGAGACGAGCGCCGGGCCAAGTTGAATATGCAAAAGGCGCTCTCACTGTCGGTTGATGAATATAACCAGAAACGTTACCAGGCTAAGTTGCAGGCGATGCAATCTCATCACGGGATGCATTAATCCTGCTGGGGCAGTTTGCCTGCATCACTCGCTATATTAATCCGTTAGCCACCTGGGGCAAGCTTTCCTGTCGATTCCTCTTGCTCCAGTTGTGCAATGCCTAAATCTATTTTTTCTGCCAAGCTTTTGTCGTGACAGGCTATTTTACGTGGTGCTTGGGAAAATAGTGGGTGTTCTCGAGTGGCTAGGCCAGTATCAAGTTTAAATTTGAGTTGATTACGATAGTAGTCAAATATGCGCCTTTCTAAAATAATCGCATCGACCCGTCCTGAGAAGAGCATCATCACCTGGCTTCGCTGACTATTTGACTCCCCATACTTTGGATTGCCTTTCGCCATGTCATAAAATGCACTGCCCAAATATTGTGTTGCATTTTGGAACCCCATTACCGAGAGGCTTGCCAGATCGTTAACGTTTTCAATCACTATAGCCTTGCTCGCTAAGGTAAATACACTATTTTGATAGCTGATCAGGCTGCGAGTGTAATAGAGGTCGTTGAGATTGTCCGGTGCGTTAATGAGGCAATCGACGTTTTTACTCAATACCTGACGAATTGCCCGTTTATTGGGTGATAAATAGATGTGATCTATCGACATGTGTTGTTTTGCCAGGGCGGCTGTCAGCCTGTCATATTGAATGCCACTTTGGCCGTTGGCAAAGAAATAGGGGGGGATAGTGTTGCTGACGGCAAAAGTGCGTTTGTCGATAGTATGATTGCCTAAAGCTTTGACAGAAAATAGCATAAAACAGCTTAGTAACAGCAACCTTCTCATTCGTATTTTTCATCCCCTTTACTCAATCGCGTTGGCGTTAGCCTATCTATTCGAGTGAGTTGTCTTAGTGTGTTTTAGCTTGATGAATACCTACTATAGATAGGCTTCTGTGTGATTTCCATCTAAATATTAACACTTTGTTCTGTTAGATCTGGCAACCATCGCAGCTTGTTTGTTAGAAGTCTTGAAAATAAAAAATATTTAATTCAATTATAACAATTGGTTATTGTTATCTTTTTTATTTTATTAATGTTTGGTTGCAATAAAGTGGGATACTGGATAAATTGAATTCAGTAGTGCAATAGAGAGACACGTATTTAATCCAGAGCCGGAGTGGAAATTTTTTATCATGTATTATCAAACTGATGACGTTCGCATTAATAAAATAAAAGAGTTATTACCCCCTGTTGCGATTCTTGAGCGATTTCCGGCAAGCGAAAATGCATCGGCGACAGTGTTTAATGCACGGCAGAATATCCACAATATCCTCAAAAAAGAAGATGATCGTCTGTTGGTGATTATCGGACCTTGTTCTATTCATGATCCTAAAGCCGCGCTCGAATATGGTGAGCGTCTGGTTAAGTTACGAGAGCAGTATCGTGACCAACTGGAAGTGGTCATGCGGGTTTATTTTGAAAAACCGCGCACCACTGTGGGTTGGAAGGGACTGATTAATGACCCTTATATGGACAACAGCTTCAAGCTCAATGATGGTTTGCGCACCGCGAGAAAATTATTGCTGGATCTTAATGAGCTGGGCATCCCAACGGCGGGCGAGTTCTTAGATATGATCACACCACAGTATGTGGCGGACCTTATGTGTTGGGGCGCGATTGGTGCTCGCACCACAGAATCTCAAGTGCATAGAGAGCTGGCCTCGGGTTTGTCATGTCCTGTCGGCTTTAAAAATGGGACTGACGGTACCATTAAGGTGGCGATTGATGCTATCGGCGCAGCCAGTGCTCCACATCATTTTCTTTCAGTGACCAAGTTTGGCCATTCAGCCATTGTGTCGACCAAGGGAAATCCCGATTGCCACATCATTTTACGTGGGGGGAAAGAGCCCAATTACAGCGCTGAACATGTGAAGGCAATCAGTGAGCAGTTGACTAAAGCGAACCTAGCGCAAAATATCATGGTGGACTTTAGCCATGCCAATAGCAGCAAACAATATAAGCGTCAGATGCTGGTGGCCGAAGATGTTGCGCAGCAAGTGGGTAAGGGGGAACGCGCTATTTTTGGCGTGATGGTAGAAAGCCATCTGGTTGAGGGTCGACAGGATTATGTTGAAGGACAACCTCTATGCTACGGCCAGAGTATCACTGATGCCTGTATTGGCTGGGAAGACACCGAAACCTTGCTGGCAAGGCTGAATCAAAGTGTTATCGAGCGGCGCGCTTAAACGACAGTCATTAAAAAAGGAAGCTTTAGGCTTCCTTTTTTATTATTGGCAATCTCATTTGTTTTGCTGCTGCACCAAATATTCATTGGCTTTAGCAAGACTGCCAAAAGACGATATTAAGTTATTTTGGCCCTTTTGCTGGATTTCTGGGCTGTTCGATTCGGTCATCATCCATACCCAAGTTTGTATCAGTGGCAATGGAGGGTATTGCACGTCAGATGATTGTGGCATATCGGCTTCCTTTAAAATGTGGGGTTATTCTTGCTCTGCGCTTAGCTCTGCTAACCCATCTTAAGCTGAGCTTGAGATTATCAAAATCTAAGGCAAGAGATAACAATAAATACCCCTGTGAAACATTAAAGTGATAATTATCTCACTCGGAATAGTTCTTTTTTCTAGTTTGGTTGTAAATAAGTAGGTCGAAAGTAGTATCTATTGTTCCCGGGGAGCTTGTCAATTGGGTCTCCTTGCCCCCAGATTTCAATGTTGTGACTGAGTCACTGAGTTGTCATTTAATGCTCGCAGTGAAATGGACTGGTGATGCACATTTGTCATGAGGTAAGATGGTGTATCTAGTGGCTTTTACCTTAATTTCCCTAAATGCCATCGTCTCTCTTTTGATGCTAGCTGGAGTTGCAATGCGTCCCTCTCTCTATTTTGATGGTCCAATCGATAAACTTAATTGGCATGTGTTGAAACTCCTTTGGCCCTATTTACTCGAGTTTAAGGGGCGAGTCCTTTTGGCGCTTGCCTGTCTGGTGGTAGCTAAGTTAGCCAGTGTCGGCTTACCTTTTGTGTTAAAGGAGTTGGTCGATACCCTGGGCGATGCATCAAATCTACAGTTGGTTAGCGTGCCTATTGCACTAGTGGTTGCCTATGGTGGATTACGTCTACTTAATACCGTGATTTCAGAGGTACGAGATACTCTGTTCGGCCGAGTGACTGAGCGTGCCATCCGCCGTTTAGGATTATCGGTTTTTGAGCATCTACATAGGTTGGATCTGGCCTTCCATCTGGAGCGCCGTACCGGTGGCTTGTCGCGGGATATTGAGCGTGGCACCAGTGGCGTCAGCTTCCTGATGCGTTTTATGGTGTTTAATATTGTACCAACCCTACTTGAGATCGCTCTGGTGGTGGGGATCCTCTTTTACAACTACGGCTGGGCTTTTGCGGCGATAACCCTCAGTGCCGTAGTGGCCTATATTCTCTTTTCCGTGCTGGCTACTGAGTGGCGTACTGGATTTGTGCGGGAAGCCGCTCAAGCGGATTCGCAATCAAATACCCGTGCGATAGACAGCCTGCTTAACTACGAGACGGTTAAATATTTCAATAATGAAACCTATGAATCAGAGCAATATGATCATGCTTTGGAGCGCTGGGAAGTCGCTAAGCGTAAGAATCGTCTCTCACTGTTTGCCTTGAATGCCGGTCAGGCATTTATTATCTCCCTGGCGATGACGCTTATGTTGGCATTGGCGGCGACTCAGGTGACCGAGGAACTCATGACTATAGGTGACTTCGTACTGATTAACGCCTTTATGATGCAGCTCTTTATGCCCCTTAATTTTTTGGGGTTTGTCTACCGGGAGATCCGCGGTGCGCTGGCCAATATCGAGCGAATGTTTAGCTTGCTAGACAGGGAACCTAAGGTGATAGACACTCCCGATGCTAAGTCACCTGAGCTACCCCAAGGTAGCCTCAAATTTGAGGGCGTTAGTTTTCACTATGGTGATCGCCCAATTTTATCTGATGTGAGCTTCGAGATCCCTGCCGGTCATAAGGTGGCGATAGTGGGTGATAGCGGTGCAGGTAAGTCTACTATCGTAAAGTTGCTGTTTCGCTTCTATGAGGCGCAGCTGGGGCGAATTACCATAGACGGACATGACATTCTGGGGCTCACTCAGCATGCACTGCGCAGCGCTATCGCCATTGTTCCACAAGATACTGTGCTGTTTAATGATTCGCTGTTGGAGAACATTCGCTATGGCTCACCGGGTGCCAGTGATGAAGAGGTGATGGAGGCGGTCAAACTGGCCCACCTGTCGACCTTTGTTTCTCAATTAAGTGAAGGCTGGCACACAAAGGTAGGCGAGAGAGGGTTAAAATTGTCCGGCGGAGAGAAGCAGCGAGTCGCAATAGCCAGGGCGATTCTTAAAGGTTCGCCTTTGTTGGTGTTCGATGAAGCGACCTCTTCGCTCGATAGTCATTCAGAGCAGGCTATCTTGAATGCACTTAAAGAGATGGCAAAGGGGCACACCAGCTTAGTGATTGCTCATCGGCTCTCGACTGTGGTGGATGCGGATCAGATCCTTGTATTGAGTCAGGGTAAGATAGTTGAGCGCGGCGATCATCAAAGCCTGTTGGCGGCAGATGGTCTGTATAAGAAGTTATGGACGGTTCAAAATCAGCACTAAAAGTGTGGGATTAAGTCTTTATTCAGGTTTGATTAGCATAATATTGTAAACATAGTGCTCACGGAGAAGAATCCATGAAGAATATTCCAATACACGCCAGCATTGAAGGTCAAACCCGAGTCGTCGACACAGATTGGCTAGCCATTATGGCAACGCTAAGAGAACGTGGACTGGAACAGGATGAGCTGCAATTGGTCTATTCACAGCTGAATTCTTATCTTAAAGTGACTACAAGAGGACTTACCTTAGCTAAGATACCGCCTTCAATGGCTATTGAGGGGATTACACGTGAGGTGAAGGGTTCTACCTATGAAGATATGGGAGTGATTCGACTTTAAGCTGTCTTTGAGGTGTTTATCGGCTTCCAGCCATCGCAAAGTAGGCTGAGTTTGGTGTTTTGGGGTTCATAGGGGGTCAGTCTGATGATCTCCCCAGCCCTAAAACAGATGGTTTCGCCTTCGATAACAGTGAGTCGGTCACAGTTTTGGCAACTGACCGACAGTGGTTTACTCTTACTTCCCGAACCAAAAAACGAATTACTCACCAGTTAATCTCCGTGGTCAAGCTTAACGCCAATTCTCTGGCGCTATTCCATATGTTGCTAATGTAATCAAGTTTAGCCTATAAATCTAGCGCTATCTAGACTAATGTCTAATCCTTAATGGGTAATGGCTGAAGATGCACCATATTGAGTCTTTATCAGACTGCTTGGACCATTTTCGGGTACTGAAAGTATATATAAATGGTTATATTCATTCTCTTTTAATTGCGGGATTTTGGGTCCTTTGAGTGCATCTATGATTGGTGCCAGGGTATTTGAGTGACCCGCGATAATCACATTGCCCTCCTCTTGGTTCACCCGTTCGACAATTGCCTTTATGTGCGCCGCTAGATCCGGTCCGGCATTGACTATGGTTACAGGGAGTTGACGGGCGCTGATAATCGGCGCCAGTGTTTCTTGGGTACGCCGATACTGAGTTGCTATAGCCAGGCTTAGCGGGGTGTTAGCTAAGGTCTCTATTAGCGCCTGAGCCCTAATTTTACCCTGTTCTGTCAGTGATGGATCTCGTCCGTTAGTCGCCTTTTCGGCGTGACGAACTAAAATGACGGTTTTCCCCTCACTCCCTTGATTTGCCTCAGCTAAAGGCTGGTAGAGTAAAAGTGAGATGAGGGCATAGCTTAACAGTTTTAACATGGGTAACCTCAGGCATCTAGTGCTGGTTTGTTAGGATAAACCATTTATTGGTCGATGCCGATGTAAGATTACATGATCAATTTGTCTAAAGTTGGCTATAAAATGGTCGATAATAGAGGTTGAGGGTGAATTTAATTTCTTGAGAGAGGCGATTATGGAGATTCAAAATCACGGCGGAGCCGTATCAGCGGCGGCGCGAAATAAAACAGATTCGACAACGAATCATGGTCAGCAAGTCTCCGAAGTGGCCAAGAACAAGACGGCATTGGCAGCCAGTAAGCAGTTGATGAATGCGGCTATCTTATCGGCGCAGCAGGAGGTCAACCTCAGTGCTGGTAATGAACCTATGCAGCTGCTGTACAAAGCGGCTATCGAAGCCATTAATGAGGAGTTAGCGCCGACCATGGGTGAACATGCCATCGAAACGGCAGTTGCTCAAGGGGTCGATACATCGCCAGAAGCGACAGCCGATCGCATCGTCAGCTTTGCAACCCAGTTTTTTGCTATTCATCAGGAGCAAAACCGAGGCCTCTCCTTCGATGAGCAACTTAACTCCTTTATGGATATTATCGGTGGTGCTATCGATCAAGGTTTCGACGAGGCCAAGGATATTTTATCCGGCCTTAAAGTCTTGGAAGGAGATATTGCCGATGGTGTCGATAAGACCTATAGCTTAGTGCAGGAAGGTCTGCAGGCTTTTAGAGACAGTTTTAATGATGATACGGCGCAAGAATAGTGCTTGCTTACATTCCAATATCATTGATTAAACCCCTTAGACTAAGGGGTTTTTTGTTGTCTTGACTCTAGCTAAAAATCTATCAATGATGGGGCTAACAGTATCCATAAGGCCGATAGAGGTAGTGAGATGTGGGGAGAGGCGAAGGTAGTAGAGCGAATAGACTGGAGTGATCAATTATTTACCCTGAAGTTGTCGGCCGATATTGGTGACTTTATTGCCGGGCAATTTATTAAACTATCGCTACATATCGACGACAAACGTGTCGCCCGGGCTTATTCACTGGTCAATGCCCCGCATGAGTCCCTGTTGGAGGTTCTGGCGGTTAGCGTCGATGATGGGCTCTTGTCTCCCAAGCTGCAGGCCCTTAACTCAGGGGATAGCGTTGACATCTCTACTAAAGCGGCTGGGTTTATGACCCTGGATGAACTGCCAAAACAGGGTAAGCACTTATGGCTGTTTGCCACAGGCACAGCCGTTGGTCCCTTTATTTCCATGATGAGAACTGCTGAGCCGTGGCAGAGATTTGAGCGTGTGATCTTAGTCTATGGCGTAAGATATCAAGAAGATCTCGCTTATTACCAAGAGCTTAAGGCATTCGAGGCTCAGTATCCCGGCCTGTTCTCCTTGGTTACTTCTGTGACGCGTGAGCCAGTGGAAGGGGCGATCAGCTGCCGCATCACTCAAGGGGTCGAGAGTGGCCTTATTGAGCAGCGAGTCGGCTTGTCACTCAATCCGCAAGATTCACAGGTGATGATTTGCGGTCATCCAGAGATGATTAAAGAGTTAAACACCTTATTACAGTCCCGCGGATTGGCGAAAAACCTGCGCCGGGCGCCAGGGCAGATAACCGTTGAAAAATATTGGTAGAGGATTCGAGATGCAACTATTGTTTTCTGAGGCGTCACCCTATGCGAGAACGGTTCGGGTGGTGATTGCGCAATTTGCGGTGGCGGGTATAGAACAAGTTAGTGTTAATCCGCTTGAAAATGGCGAACTGCTGCTTAATGCCAACCCTTTGGCTAAGATCCCTTGCCTCATGTTAAACGATGGCGGCGCCCTGTATGACAGCGAGGTGATCCTGCGCTACCTGGATCATGAATACTGTGGTGGTGAGCTGTTTGGTCAGCCTGGGGACTCTTGGTATGGCGAGACGCAATACTCGCTGATTAAGGGCTTACTCGACAGCGCGGTGGCGTTAAGACAGGAGCAGATGCGTGATGATGAGGGACTGCGCAGCCCCTTTTGGACCGCGAGATTTGAGCAAGCTCTGTTGAGGGGGTTAGCGCAGATCGAACAGATGGGAATTTCGGGTCACAGTCAGCTTTCTCTTCAGCAGATCTGTTTAGCCTGTTTATTGGAATATCTGGACTTTCGGCATCCAGATTTGGATTGGCGTAAGATTGCACCTGCAACGGCTAGGTGGTTAAAGTCCTTTTCTAAGTTAGAGGCTATGGTCAGCACTCGACCTAATGTCTAGTATCGCTTTGGCGTCGACCCTTACTTGGTTGGTGGCGCCTGTTGGTTTCGCCAAAGACACCATAGAGCTCGCGAGTGACGCCAAAGTCTAGCCGCCTATCTTCTGTCTGTCCCCGCCTGTCCTCATGGTGTCGATAGCGGCAACTGCAATCCGCTTTAGTACAACCCGCTAAGGGGAGGGGTGGAGCATCGTCAGATAGAAATCGCTTGCCCTTGAGTTTTTCTGCATTTTTACATAAGCCTTCATCACTCACAATTTCGACACAGTGATAGGGGTGGATGGTGTTGTGTTTGACGCTCGGCGCATGAGGAACTTCTTCGCTGATCACGCTAGCACTGAGGTTTGATGGCTGGGGCTGAGAGCGGCGTGAACGTTTCACTTTTACCCGGGTAAACCTGTGTTTAAAAAGGAATAAAAGTAGTATGACGGCGAGTATAAGGGCGAGAATTTCCAAAAACATGTGAGCTCCTTTTTTAAGCCGAGTCTTTTGAGTTTAGTCAGAGAGGCTTTTTTGGTCAAAATGAGACATCAAGGGGATTTTTACCTGTTTACTCTTGCCGTCTAGCCTAAGATTGATTACGCTAACCGCGATTGATAATGGTTATCATTAACTTTGTTTGGGAGTTCTCTCATGAGATTCATGAAGCGTTTGGCTGTTCTAGGGTTTGCTTGTGTGGCATCTGTTGCCAATGCGGCTGATAGTGTTACCGTTTATTCTTATCGTCAGGCTTTTCTTATTGATCCTATTTTGGCGGACTTCACCAAGGAGACCGGCATTAAAGTGAATCTGGTGTTTTCCAAGCAAGGCATCGCCGAACGTATGGCAAGAGAGGGACGTTTATCCCCAGTGGATCTGGTGCTGACCTCTGATTTCTCTCGTTTGATGGAGTTGGCCGATAAGCAGCTAGTGGCGCCGGTGGACAGTGAGTTACTGACAAACAATATTCCAGCGAATCTACGTTCACCCGAAGGTGATTGGTTTGCTATGACCAAGCGGGTTCGCAACATCTACTCCTCCAAGGAACGTCTGGGCCCACTGACGATCGATTATGAAGATCTTGCCGATCCTAAGTTTAAGGGCAAGATCTGTACCCGTAGTGGTAAGCATCCCTACAATATCTCTTTGGTTGCCTCAATGATCGCCCATCATGGTGAGGCGAATACTAAAGAGTGGCTAGAAGGCTTTAAAGCAAATCTGGCGCGAAAGCCACAGGGTAATGACAGAGCTCAGGTTAAAGCCGTTAAAGAAGGCCTGTGTGATATCGCCGTCGGTAATAGCTACTATCTGGGTAAAATGTTACAAGATCCAAAGCAAGTGCCTTGGGCAGAGGCTGTGAATATCAATTTCCCTAATCAGGCAAATCGCGGTTCACATATTAATGTTTCTGGGATGGCATTAGCCAAGTACGCGCCATCGCGGGAAAATGCAATTAAGTTGATGGAGTATCTTTCTGGTGATCAGGCACAGCAAAGTTACGCCGAGTTAAACATGGAGTATCCAGTGAAGCCAGATGTGAAACCGTCTCAGCTGGTGGCATCTTGGGGTGAGTTTAAAGCCGATTCACTGCCTATTCACAAACTTGCCGAGTATCACAGTGCTGCGGTAAGGTTACTTGATGAAGTGAAGTTCGATCTCTAGTGGCGTAGGCCTCCTGATTATATTAAAGCCTTCCCTGGGGAAGGCTTTGTTGTTTTTGCCTTAAGTCGCTTTTACTAAGTAATAATCGTTCGTCTTTAAGCTTAAATTTAAGTTGGTCAATGATAATGACCTCCCTTTTTTATTGAGGCTCTATATGATTTTAGGCTTTCCCAAAAGCTGGTCGACTATCAGTTATCTGACGGCGATCTGCTTTGTCTTACCGTTAGCCGCTATCTGTATTCAGGCGCTGGTTCCCGACGAGGCCGTGTTTGGCCATCTGATGCAGACGGTATTACCCACTTATCTCTTTAATACCTTAGGGTTAATGTTCTTGGTGAGTTTGGGAGCCTTGCTGTTAGCCGTGCCCGCCGCTTGGTGTGTGGCCCGCTGCGAATTTCCGGGTCGTGCCTGGTTTCAATGGGGTCTGCTCTTGCCTCTGGCTATGCCTGCCTACGTTGTTGCCTATGTGTATACGGATCTGCTTGATTACGCCGGTCCAGTGCAGTCTTGGCTGAGAGAGTTTTATGGCTGGCAATCACAGATGGATTACTATTTTCCTGATGTGCGTACCTTAGGTGGGGCCTCCTTGATACTTGCCTTGGTGCTTTTTCCCTATATTTATCTTCTGGCGCGAACCGCCTTTATGGAGCAGTCTCCCAGTCTGCTGCATGCGTCACGGGTCATGGGAGCGAGCCCCTGGCGCAGTTTTTGGCGTCTGAATTTGCCGATGGCCAGACCGGCATTGGCCGTTGGTGCAGCTTTGGTGGCGATGGAAACGGCGGCAGATTTTGCTACGGTAAGCTATTTTGCTGTGCCCACCTTAACTACGGCGGTCTACGATACCTGGTTAGGCTATGGTAGCTTGGCGGCGGCCGCAAAACTGTCGGCCATGATCTTGCTTGTCGTATTTTGCCTGATTGGCGTTGAACGATTTGCCCGGCGCAAGCAGCAACTGTTTCAAAAGCAGACCCCCATTTCTACCCATGACAGATATCAGCTGAAACCTGGCGCAGCTTGGTTGGCCTTTGGGTATTGCGCGATTTTGCTACTGTTTGCTTTTGGGATCCCCATGTGGGTGCTGCTCGGTTATGCCTGGGACTACTTTAGTGTCAGCTGGAATGATGATTTTTGGCAGTATAGCCTGAATAGTTTGCTCATCGCCTTAGTGGTCAGTCTGCTAACGGTTATCGTGGCTTTATTGTTGATGTTTGTAAGACGCTGTAGCCCCAGAACTATTGATATTTTGCCCTCACGCCTCGCCTCAACCGGGTATGCGTTGCCGGGGACAGTTTTGGCCATTGGTGTCTTGGTTCCACTGACCTATCTGGATTTTGCCGTTAATGACCTCTATCGCTATTTCGGGGTCATGGGGCCAGGCCTTATTTTCAGTGGTACGCTATTTGTTTTAATTTTTGCCTTCGCCATTCGTTTTGCTGCCATTGCAATTGGTAGTATTGAGAACAGCTATAAACACATTAATCCCTCTTTAGATATGGCCTCTGTGACCATGGGGGTTAGGCCCGCGTCTATTCTATCTCGGGTACACTTACCGCTGCTGCGTAGTGGTATATTTGCCGCTATCTTATTGGTGTTTATCGAATGTATGAAAGAGCTGCCTGCAGCACTTCTGCTCAGGCCGGTGGGATTTGAAAACCTGGCGACCTATGTCTATCAGTTCGTATCTGATGAGCAGTTGGAGCATGGGGCGCTGGGCGCTATCGTTATCGTCTTAGTGGGACTTATTCCGCTTATCTATCTAAATCGCTCGCTGGAGCAAGGGAAGTAATATGTCGACACTCTCCATCGAGAACCTACATAGTGACTATCAAGGGCAGCTTATTCTGCGCGGGTTGGATCTGGTGTTACGCCAAGGGGAAATCGCCGCCTTACTCGGTCCCAGTGGCTGCGGCAAGACCACTTTGCTTAAAGCGATTGCGGGTTTACAACCCATAAGCCAAGGCTCGATAAGTATCAACGGCAGGTTGTTGTCAGGGCCGGGGGTATTTGTGCCGAGCGAAAGGCGCGAGGTTGGCATGATCTTTCAAGATTATGCTCTGTTTCCCCATCTGACGGTGGCCGATAACATTTTGTTTGGTGTGAAAGGGCTTGATGGCGCCAAGAGACAGGCGCGATTGGACGAGATGCTCGCCTTGGTCAAGCTAGAAGGGTTGGCGGGGCGCTATCCCCATGAGCTTTCCGGCGGTCAGCAGCAAAGGGTGTCGATTGCCAGGGCTTTGGCCTATGAACCTGAGCTACTATTACTCGACGAGCCCTTTTCGAATATTGATGCCAAGGTGCGGGGCGAGATGATGTTGGAGATCAGGGAGATCTTAAAGCAGCGTAATGTGAGCGCCGTTTTTGTTACCCATAGCAAGGATGAGGCCTTTGTGTTTGCCGACAAGCTGGCGCTCTTTAAAGAGGGACGCATTGTTCAGTATGGCTGCGCCGAGGAGCTCTATAGTGCGCCGACAGATAAATATGTGGCTGAATTTCTTGGCCAGGTGAACTATCTTGGCTGCGAAGTCGAATCGACCGATGCCCTGCAGACACAGTTAGGTTTGATTCAAAGTAGCAGTGCTTTATCTCAAGGGGTTGGCTATCGCGGAGAGCTGTTATTGCGCCCCGAGCAACTGCAAATGAGAGAAGATGAACAGGGCGGGGGCACAGTGATTGCCCGGCGTTTTCTGGGTAATGTTTGCCATTACCGGGTGTTAATTGGTGAGAAGATACTTGAGGTACGTTCCGCTTTGCATGGTTTCACCCCAGGGCAGCGTGTGGCATTATCGGTTGAGCCCCATCCTGTGGTCCTGTTTTAAGCCTGATTGATATAACACTTTTGCAACCGACTATGGTTGCGGGCATTAAAAAAAGTTAATCTACCCACTTAACGACGTTTCGCTTTAACGGTTTGTGGGTTGTGTAATACTAATTATCGCTAAAGTTTCGGATAATATTGCCGAAATTGAGACTGACGAAAGGTAGGTTTATTTATGGATAATCTGGTTATGCCACGTGAACAACTGGGTGTGTGTGCCGAAGGAAATTTACATAGTGTGTATTTGATGTTCAACGCTAATGACGGTGTCGAATCTCAACTTCGTCCCTGTGTCGCCAATGTTGCTCAATATATCTATGAATTAGCCGACCAATATGCCGACAGTACCTTTAACGGTTTCGTCGCTATTGGTGCTAACTATTGGGACAGCCTCTATCCGGTGCAGCGCCCCAAGCAGTTAAAGCCTTTCCCCGCTATGCACGCCGATAACCGCGATGCGCCGGCCCATGAATATGATCTCTTTGTGCATTTGCGCTGTGACCGTTATGACATCTTGCACCTGGTGGCGAACGAGGTTTGCCAGATGTTTGAAGACTTAGTTGAGCTGGTGGATGAGGAGCGGGGCTTCCAGTTTATGGACACCCGGGATCTGACTGGATTTGTTGATGGCACCGAAAACCCCAAGGGACGTCACCGTCAGGACGTGGCCTTAGTGGGTGATGAAGATGAGGTGTTTCGCGGTGGTAGTTACGTCCATGTACAGAAGTTTGCGCATAACCTGAGCAAATGGAATCGACTGCCACAGAAGAAGCAGGAAGATATTTTTGGTCGCACTAAGATAGACAATATCGAGTACGCCTCTGAAGATAAGCCGCTCACCAGTCATACCAAACGTGTGAACCTGAAAGATGCCGATGGAAATTCGATGGAGATCTTACGTCAGAGCATGCCATACGGCTCGATGAAAGAGCAGGGGCTGATGTTTATTTCTGTCTGTAACAATTCGGTGCATTTTGAGAAGATGCTGCACAGCATGATCCATGGCGACGGAGAAGGGAATCACGATCACCTAATGCATTTCACTCAGGCGTTGACCGGTTCGGCATTCTTTGCCCCCTCGCTGGATTTCATGGAGCGAGAAGCTGATTTTGAGGGCTAACGCCGCGAAGTAGAGTCAATAAAAAACACACCTTAAGGTGTGTTTTTTTATGCCAGATAGAAGTGGATTAGCGGTCGGGATCCCAATAGTTGGTGGGCCGCTTGGCGTAGATCTCGTCGATAGATCTTACCTGTACTTTATTGTGTTCTGGGTACACTACAACATCATGGGGATCTCTGTTACCCAATACCAAGAAGAGAAAATCGGCATCGGACTCATTCTTTAATGTATGCGATACCCCAGAGTTGGCAGTAAAACAGATATAGTCGCCCTGTTTGAAGTCATGTGGCTCACCATTAATAAACAGGGTTGCTTCGCCTTGTAATGCGTAGAGGTGTTCCTCTTCCTTGGTGTGATAATGGGCGACAGAGGAGATCTTGCCTGGTTCAAGGCGCTCCATGGTGACACCTATCTGTCGACAGCCAGCGGCATCGCCGATATGTTTTTGATGACTGGCGTATTGATTTGAGTGTTGCCAAGATTCCCAGCAGAGGTTGTCGATATTAATTATCTTATTGTTATTCATCTCGGGTCCTTAACCATCAGGTGATAGAGGGGATGGTTCTGGCTCAGTGTATCCTATCTGATATACAGTATTCAATTTGGTCGCAAACAAAAAAAAAGACACTCAGAGGTGTCTTTTTTATTTAGCCTATTTTAGCTGCGATTAATCTGCGTAGTTAAATAGTGATTTGACAGTGTCTAGGGTCTTGTCCACTTCCTGAATATTCGATGGACAGATAAAGATGGTGTCATCACCGGCAATGGTACCCAAAATACCTTCGGGCTTACCTATTGAGTCCAGCAATCTCGCGATAAGTTGGGCTGCTCCTGGACTGGTTCTGACGACGATCATAGATTGATTATGGTCTACATCCAGGACTAAGTTTTTCAGTGGGCTGCCCGCCGTCGGAACTCCGAGCTCGGCGGGTAAGCAGTAGACCATCTCTTGTTTGGCGTTGCGGGTACGCACTGCGCCAAACTTGCTCAACATACGTGAGACTTTGGATTGGTTAATATTGTTATAGCCCTCGGCTTGCAGGGCATTCACTATCTCACTCTGGGAGCCAAAGCGCTCCTCTTTCAAGATAGCCTTAAAGGTCTTTACAAGTTCGTCTTGATTTTTATTGGCTTGCATATCGAATTATTCTTATATTCAAAAAACTGGCTCATTGTGAATATTTTTGCGCCATTAGTCAAGTGTTATTCGGATTGTGTGAATAAAAATTCAGATTCTACTTGGTGTGTGGTTTGGGCGGGGGAGTGGAGCTAAGTGCGGCCACTATATCGCAAAAGGGGCGTAAATGGCAGCTTGCAACGATAAAATGAAATTATCTGGCCACACGACTAAGGGATAATTGAATTTTTACCGTGATTCCAGTAATGTTGCGCCATCGGTAAATCTAGATCTATATCACATAATATCCAAGAATTAACGGAGATAACTATGAAAGTTGCTGTACTTGGTGCCGCCGGTGGTATTGGCCAGGCTCTTGCCCTACTACTTAAAACTCAATTGCCTGCCGGTTCAAAACTATCCCTTTATGATATAGCACCAGTCACTCCTGGTGTTGCTGTAGACTTAAGCCATATCCCTACGGCTGTTGAAGTTAAAGGTTTTGCGGGTGAAGATCCGACGCCAGCGTTAGAAGGTGCCGATGTGGTACTTATCTCTGCAGGTGTTGCACGTAAGCCTGGTATGGATCGCTCAGATCTATTTAACATCAATGCGGGTATCGTTAGAAACCTGGTTGAGAAGTGCGCAGCAACTTGTCCTAAGGCGCTGATTGGTATTATCACTAACCCAGTGAACACTACAGTGGCTATTGCTGCTGAGGTGTTAAAAGCGGCGGGTGTTTACGATAAGAACCGTCTGTTCGGTGTGACGACACTTGATGTTATCCGTTCTGAAACTTTCGTTGCCGAAGCGAAAGGTCTGAATGTTGCTGACGTTAAAGTTAACGTTATCGGTGGCCACAGTGGCGTGACTATTCTGCCTCTGCTATCTCAAGTTGAAGGCGTAAGCTTCTCTGATGAAGAAGTGGCTGCACTAACTACTCGTATCCAGAACGCTGGTACCGAAGTGGTTGAAGCTAAAGCCGGTGGCGGCAGCGCGACACTTTCTATGGGTCAAGCGGCTTGTCGTTTCGGTCTGTCACTGGTTCGTGGCCTACAGGGCGAAGCGAACGTGGTGGAATGTGCCTATGTTGATGGTGGCAGTGAACATGCCGAGTTCTTCGCACAACCAGTACTTCTGGGTAAGAACGGTGTTGAGCAGGTACTTGCTTATGGTGAAGTGAGCGAGTTTGAAGCTAACGCTCGTGACGCTATGCTAGATACACTGAAAGCCGATATCACTCTGGGTGTCGACTTCGTTAAGTAAGGCGCAGTGTGAGTAAGGTTTAGTCCTGAATAAAAAATGGAGCCAATAGGCTCCATTTTTTTATGTGTGATGTTATCGACTCATTGCAAGCTTGAAGACTTGCTCGAATTAGTGATTGCGCGCGACAGCGATTTTAGCAAGCGATATCAGAGCCTGCTTGTAGTCGCTATCAGGAATAATGTCTAAGGCGCGTATCGCCTTCTCAGCCTCTTCCTGAGCCCTTTTCTCTGTATAGTTAAGGGCACCACACTCTTGTAGTGCATTTAGTATGGTTTCTATGTGTCCTGTACCGTCGCCTTGTTCGATCGCATCGCGGATCAATTGGCGTTCGACCTCATTTCCATTGGCGATGGCGTAGATCAGTGGCAGAGTAGGTTTACCCTCGGCTAAGTCATCACCTATGTTTTTGCCCAGCTCTTCGGTGTCGGCAGTATAGTCGAGTAGGTCGTCAGTAAGCTGAAAGGCTGTGCCTAAGTATTTACCATAGTCGGCAAGGGCGGTTTGCACCTCTATGCTGCTATCGGCCAGCACGCCAGCGAGACGTGTGGCTGCCTCGAATAGTTTGGCGGTCTTGCAATAGATCACCCGCATATAGCTTTCTTCGGTGGTGTCCGGATCGTTGCAGTTCATTAACTGAAGCACTTCGCCTTCGGCCAATACGTTAGTGGCATCGGCGAGCACCTCAAGAACCTGCATGCTCTTAAGCTCGGTCATCATCTGAAATGAGCGGGTATAGAGGAAATCCCCTACTAATACGCTGGCGCTATTGCCAAACAAGGCATTGGCAGTTTCTCGGCCGCGTCTTAACATAGACTCATCAACTACGTCGTCATGCAGTAGAGAAGCGGTATGAATGAACTCTACGATTGCAGCCAGTTTAAGATGTGCTTCGCCTTCGTAGTCGATAGCACGGGCAGCTAAGATAGAGAGCAGCGGCCGCATACGCTTGCCCCCGCCGTTGATGATGTAGAATCCGAGTTGGTTAATAAGGGCGACATCCGAATCCAACTGCTTATAAATAAGTCGGTCGACGGCTTTCATATCAGCGTCTGCCAGCTGACGAATGGCATTCAAATCCATATAATGGCTCTACTTTTAGGGTTGCGGAGTAAATCAGACAGCCCAAATTAAGGCGAAAATGTTATAATTACCAGATTCTACCTAAAAATGCCTCGCCTGACAGTAGCAGAAGAGTATTGTGCGAGTAATTCCGATCTTTTTTTGATCAAAGCGAATTAGGACTTGTCAGCCAGGCGAACTTAGCGTAAACTCCGCGACCATTGTCATTAAAGCTTTTATAGCACCCGGCCAAACAAAAAGGGTCTGCGTGCTAGAAATATCGGAGTAAAATAGCTATGTACGCTGTTTTTCAAAGTGGTGGTAAGCAACACCGTGTTGCTGAAGGCCATACTGTACGTCTAGAGAAATTAGAAGTTGCTACAGGTGAAACTATCGAATTTGACCAAGTTCTTTTGGTTGCTGATGGTGAAACTGTACACGTTGGTGCACCTTTAGTTGAAGGTGGTAAGGTTGTTGCTGAAGTTGTCAGCCATGGCCGTGGCGAAAAGGTAACTATCGTTAAGTTCCGTCGTCGTAAGCACCACGATAAGAAGATGGGCCACCGTCAGTGGTTCACCGAAGTCAAAATTACAGCTATCAACGCTTAATAAGGAGTCTGACTAATGGCACATAAAAAAGCTGGCGGTTCTACTCGTAACGGCCGCGATTCAGAAAGCAAACGTCTTGGTGTTAAGCGTTTCGGTGGTGAATCAGTTTTAGCTGGTAACATCATCGTTCGTCAACGTGGTACTAAGTTCCACGCAGGTGTTAACGTAGGTATCGGTCGTGACCATACTCTATTTGCACTATCTGACGGTAAAGTTAAGTTCGAAGTTAAAGGTCCTAACAACCGTAAGTTCGTTAGCATCGAAGCTTAATACTTAGCTCACCAAAGCTAGTTTCTAAAGCCCTGCCTCTGGTAGGGCTTTATTGTTTATGAAGAATATTTACTGGTGAAATGAGCCGAATCCTTGCTCCAGCACCAGTCCAGTATTGTCTTAGCCCCCTAGATGGCAGAGGCAGTCGCATCATTGTTTTTTGGCGGTACGATTCGATAGGCAGTATAATCGGTCTATTGTTCGGCGCCTGGAGTTGGTATGAAGTTTGTCGATGAAGCTGTGATCAGAGTTGAAGCTGGTGATGGCGGTAGTGGTTGCGTTAGTTTTCGACGCGAAAAGTATGTGCCTGATGGTGGGCCAGATGGTGGTGATGGTGGCGATGGCGGCAGTGTCTATCTGGAGGCCGACGAAAACCTCAATACTTTGATCGATTACCGTTTTGAACGTTTTCATTTTGCAGAACGTGGTCAGAATGGCCGCGGCCGTGATTGTACCGGTCATGGTGGTAAAGATCTTATCTTAAAGGTGCCAGTAGGGACCCGCGCTGTCGATGAGGAAACTCAAGAGGCGTTAGGGGATCTTAAAGCCCATGGTCAAAAGCTTTTGGTGGCCAAAGGTGGTTTCCATGGCCTAGGTAACACTCGCTTTAAGAGCAGTACTAACCGCGCGCCACGTCAAAAGACCTTAGGTACTCCTGGTGAAGTTCGTAGCTTGAGACTCGAGTTGATGCTCCTGGCTGATGTGGGCTTGCTTGGTATGCCAAACGCAGGTAAGTCGACCTTTATTCGCTCTGTGTCGCGTGCTAAGCCTAAGGTTGCCGATTATCCGTTTACCACCTTAGTGCCAAACCTAGGGGTTGTTACGCCAAGACATGGCCAGAGCTTTGTGATCGCCGATATTCCTGGATTGATCGAAGGCGCAGCCGAAGGTGCTGGCTTAGGTATTCGATTCCTTAAGCACCTCGAGCGTTGCCGTGTGCTGCTGCATATCCTGGATATCGAGCCTATCGATGGCACAGATCCGGTTGACAGTGCCAGAGCTATTGTCGGTGAGCTAGAGAAGCACTCTCCGTTGCTGGCCAGCAAGCCTCGTTGGTTGGTCTTTAACAAAACCGATCTGCTACTTGAGGAAGAGATTCAAGAGCGTGTCGATCGTATTGTAAAAGAGCTGGATTGGCAGGGAGAAGTTTTCTGTATCTCGGCCTATAACCGTCAAGGCACCCAAGAATTGGCGCTCAAGCTGATGGACTTTATCGACTCACTGCCACCAGAAGTCGAAAAAGATCCCGATGCAGAGGTCGAATTCAAGTGGGATAACTATCATCAGAAGAGTCAGGAAGTGGTCAACGAAGATTATGATGACGACTTTGACGATGATTTCGATGATGATGACTATGACGTCGAAATCATCTATCAAAGGTAAGCTCGTTAAGTTGCCACTTTCATTCTGAGAGAATTGTGTACGCCGATACTCAAAATGATATTACCCGGCAGGTCGTCCGGGTTGCTCAACTGTTACTGGCCTATGGCGCTGAGTCTGAACTCGTTGAAGAGATCAGTCAGCGTTTAGGTCAGGCATTAGGTCTCGCAAGCGTCGAGATCTCTATCTCCTCTAACTCACTCGTACTAACCAGCTTGGTGCATGGGCGTTGTATTACGACGACCAGACGGATTCGCGAACATGGTATCAACATGAGCATCATCTGCGAATTACAGCGGATCTGCCTGTTGACCGAAAAGGGGATCTACGGTCTCAATGAGGTGCGTAAGCGTGTCGCCCGTATTCAACCCAAGAGCTATCCCAAGCGCTATTTAGTGCCTATGATCGGCCTTTCCTGCGGTAGCTTTTGTCACTTGTTTGGTGGCGATACCATGGCAGTGCTGATCACCATATTAGCCTCCTCAGTGGGTATGTCGGTTCGTCTCGCTATTGCCAAACGACATTTTAACTTGCTGTTGAACTTTGCTGTTACCGCCTTTGTTACCACACTGGTGGCGCAGATGGGGTATCACCTGCATCTGACTGATACGCCCAAGTTGCCCATGGCTGCCAGCGTGCTGATGTTGGTCCCAGGCTTTCCTATGATCAACGCCATTTCTGATATGGTGAAGGGACACCTGAATGTTGGGATCTCTCGTTGGGGACATGCCACTCTGTTAACCGTGTCATCGGTTATTGGGATCACCATTGCCATGCAATTAGGAGGACTCTTCCTATGATGGATCTGCTCATTAAGCTGCTAAATGATGCTCTGTTCTCTGCGGTGCCTGCGGTGGGGTTCGCCATGGTATTCAATGTGCCGAGACGGTTCTTACCCTATTGCGCGCTTGCCGGTTCCCTAGGACATAGTCTGCGTACCTTGCTAATGCATTTTGGCATGCCGATAGAGTGGGGCACTTTTGTGGCCGCAGCCTTGGTTGGCGTATTAACCATAGGTTTTGCGAAGAGACATCTTGCCCCACCGCTCATGTATGCGGTTGCGGCGATCATCCCGATGATCCCTGGCACTTATGCCTACAATACGGTTATTGCTTTGGTTCAGTTGACGGCTATGTCTGAGGTGAGTCCAGAACTGACCGCCGAGGTGATCAGTAATGGTTTGAAGACTATCTTCATTTTAGGCGCACTTTCAGTGGGATTGGCTATGCCCAGTTTGCTCTATTTTCGTACCCGTTCAGTGATCTAATTCTTAATTAAAGAAACGGCAATAGACCGTTGGAGAGCCCATGAAAATTGCAATGATCGCCGCGATGGCGAATAACCGGGTTATCGGTAAAGATAATCAGATGCCTTGGCATCTACCGGAAGATCTGCGCCATTTTAAGCAGATGACCTTAGGTAAGCCGGTCGTAATGGGCCGTAAGACCTTCGAGTCCATCGGTCGACCATTGCCGGGTCGCCACAATATCGTGGTCAGCCGTCAGGCAGATTTGGTGATTGAAGGCGTAACCTGTGTGAGCTCTTTTGAACAGGCTAAGGAAGTCGTTAAAGGTTGTGATGAGTTGGTGGTGATAGGTGGTGGCCAGTTATATGCCGAGCTTCTGCCTCAAGCAGATATTCTCTATTTAACCGAAATTAATCTCGACGTTGCTGGTGATACCCACTTCCCCGAGTGGGACGATGGCAGCTGGCAGCTTCTTCAGAGTGAATCTCACATAAATGATAAAGGTTTGGAATATCGCTTTATCAATTTGGTAAAAAAATGTTAACTTATGGTGTTACCCCGAGTTGTCTTTAAGTTATCGGATTAGCGATAGCCTATTGAAAAAAATAATAAATATTATAGGAGTACCCGATGCGTTTTTTACCGACTACGTTAGCTGTAGTGATTGCAGCGTCTGTATATACCGTTCCGGCACCTGTACAAGCTAATGATCAACTTGTTGCGAATATCTGCAACTATGTTCAGGCTGATGACAAAAACCGTTTACGCAAAAAATTGAAAGAAGCCCGTGTAAAGTTACGAAACGTTTATGAAGGTGTGGCTTGTGAAGGTGATAGCCTATTACGTTTCGCCATGAAGAGCGGCGCCAATGACGTGGGTGAGTTTATGGCTAAGCGACTCTCTACCGAAGATTTAAGTGTTAAGGAAGCCGATGGTATGACAGTTGTCGAATGGGCCGAGGGTAACGGCCATGGCGGCAGTCCAATTACCGCTGCAATCAAGGAACGTCTTGCTGGTAACTAATCGTTAGAAGACTTTTCAGTTAGCCATAAAAAACCGGACTCAAGTCCGGTTTTTTTGTGGCTGCTCGGTAATTAAACCTTAAACTCACCTACAGAAGCCTGCAGCTCTTCGGCCAGCTGAGCCACCTGATGACTCGATTGAGCCGTTTGATCGGCGCCTGTGGCTGTCTCTTCAGAGATGGCGGCAATATGTTCGAGCTTCTCAGACACCTGCTGGCTAACCAGGTTCTGCTCTTGAGCCGCATTAGCGATATGAGTGCCTGAGTCATGGGCGAAATGTACCGCATTGCTGATGCTTTCCAGGGCCTCATTAGCCTGCTCAGTCTTCTCGACACAGCTATTGGCTTGTTGACGTCCCAGCTCCATTACAGAGACCGCTTCTTGTGTGCCCTGTTGTAGCACCTGGATCATCTGCTGGATCTCTTGGGTAGAGTCTTGTGTACGTGATGCCAGGCTGCGCACTTCATCGGCGACCACGGCAAAACCACGACCTTGCTCACCCGCTCTGGCGGCTTCAATAGCGGCGTTTAAGGCTAGCAGGTTGGTTTGTTCGGCAATGCCACGGATCACATCGAGGATAGAGCCGATAGAGGCGCTGTCTGAATGCACTTTATTGATCACTTGCCCCGCCTTCGAGACTTCGTCTGCTAAGGCGAGTATGGTGCGTTTATTCTCATCGGCGATGGCGCGCATGTGTTGGGCTTCTTCATCTGCCTGCCTAATCTGATTCAGAGCCTCATCGGCGCTAGTGCTCACCTGCATAGCACTCGAACTAAGCTGGGTGGTAGCAGTGGCGACTTGATCCACTTGGTTCTTCTGCTCCTGAATACCCGCCGTCGTTTGAGCCGTGATGGCTGAGGTTTCCTCAGCTGCGGCGGCCAGTTGGTTTGAGCGATCTAAAATGCCCTGGATCAGGGTGCGCAGGCTATCTACCAGTCGGTTACAGTTACGAGAAAGTTCGGCAAATTCATCATGACCGCTATCGTCGAGCTTATGAGTCAAATTCCCAGAGGCCAGGATGTTGAGGGCATTATTTACTTTATCGAGCGAATGCTTGAGCGGACGGATAACGGCGATACTCACCAGTACGGCGACGACTATGGCGATTAATACCAGCGCCAGGGTCTGATAACTGGCGCTATCGACTTTTTCGATCGCCTTGATACTGACTTCCTGTGAGGTCGACTCAATGGCTTTATTCAAGCTAGCCATGCTTTGATTGACCGCTGTGGCGTCAGACTCAACTGTTGTAAGGAGTTGACCGGCCTGCAGGTTGAAATCCAGCTGCTGTCCTTTACGCTTAAGGAGCGATTGGGGACCGTTAAGCATGGCAAAGACCTTACCCGCTTCGGTATTGATATTGTCCAGGATCTCTTGGTCGATAACGCCTTCCCAATGACGCTGAACGTATTCGAGCTTGTTTTGGGCTTCGCTGATGATGTAGTCAAGTTCCTTGAGAATCGTGTCGTACTTGGATTTTTCTTTACTATTGACTAGGTCATAGCTGCTGGTGATCAGGTTGCTGAAGCTATTGTCTATGTTGCTGGCTGTCGCGGCGATCTCCCTGTCTGTGGGATCTTCGCTTGTCTCCAGATCGATAAGATCCAGTAGGAGGGAGGCGGTATCATCAGCGGCGACTTCAAGGTTATCCAGGTCATCTATCAGAGACTCTTGAGTGTGCAGTGACTGCTCGCGAGCCTGCATCATTTTGAGGCTGTTGTCGGTAAAGGTTTGGTAGCTGGATCTTAGTGTTTTGATCTGATTCCCTAAGTTGGCTTCGTGTCCCTGAATAATGCGATTAAGCTGATCTAACTCACTCAGAAACCCTTTACTAAAGGTGGTAAATTGATTGCGAACTTGAGGGAGTTCTTTGGATTGCTTGCTATGGAAAGCCACTAGGAGTTGCTTCTCCTGTAGGGCAAGGTTTTGAGTCAGGCCATTGCTACTCTTTAGCGCTGGTAGGCTCAGGTCTTGCAAAACAAGGGTGCTACTCTTGATACTGTCGTTGGTGACCAGTGACGCCACTCCTAACACGATAAGCAGTAATGTGACGACGCTAAATCCACCAATGACTCGAGTGGCGACATTCAATTTCATAGGGCACTCCGGTTTTTGTTGTTATATCCCTAATTACAAAACATATTCTCAGGGGGTGCGGGTGATGCCCGCTAGCTTTGTATCGGCCAAACTTGGTTGTAGTTTAACTCTTTTTTAACTTATTTTGGGTAATTTTTTGATTTGATTCAAGATGCCAAAGGGTTAAATATTGACCCCAGCAACAGCCAGTGTCCAGTGCATGCAGGCCTATCTGGTCGACCTTGCCCATTAGTGCGGCCCAGTGACCGAAGACCAAAGTATGTTTTTCCATGGCCAAGCTTGGCTGCTTATACCAAGGGATAAGACCTACTTCCTCTCCCTGTGCTGGCGGCAGTTTACAATCAAAGTCTAATCGACCATCGGGATAAAGAAAGCGCATGCGGGTCAGGGCATTGATGGTATACACCCAGCGTGCCAGCCCCTGAGCATCTGGCTGCCAATGGCTAGATTCGTTGGTGTACATCTTGCTAATAAGGCAGTCGACATAGTCATCGCGGCTGAGAACTTGCTGAACCTGGCGAGACTCTTCTATTGCGGTTGCGGCGTCCCAGTGTGGCGGTATTCCCGCGTGGGCCATCAGAATGGCCTGGTCTGAATGTTCCCTGACCAAAGGCTGTAGCCTTAGCCAATCGATCAGCTGGGCTATATCCGGGGCGCTCAGTAAGGAGTCGAGGTGATCTTTAGGGTTAGGGCGTTTAACCTTGCCATGCAGCGCCATAAGATGCAGGTCATGGTTACCCAGTACAGGTTTTACGGCGCCTTCTAGCCCTTTGAGGTACCTTAGGGTTTCGAGCGACTGCGTACCTCTGGCGACCATATCGCCGACCACCCAGAGTTCGTCGGTCGAGGGATTAAAAGCCACCTTGGCAAGCAGGGCCTGAAGTTCATCGAAACAGCCCTGAATGTCGCCTACGAAATATGTCGCCATGAATTACCTGTATCCTTTAGTGCGATTAATGGAGCAGGCCGGGAGCTGCAAGACGGAAGGGGGCGATAGGGGCTTTAAAGGTTTCACCGCTTTCGGTGACCATCACGTAGTGGCCTTGCATCACGGCAAATGGCGTTTCACATACAGTGCCGCTGGTATATTGATAGGCGGTATTAGGCGCTATGGTGGGAGTTTCGCCGACAACGCCAGCTCCTTGAACCTTACTTTCATGGCCGTTGGCATCAGTGATGCTCCACATGCGGCTCTTTAAGGTCACGGGCTGATCACCTAAGTTAACTATGGTGATGGTATAGCTGAACAGGTATCTCTCTTCTTCGGGTGAAGATTGCTCTTCGATGTAGTCGGTTTTGACCTCAATTTTGATTGAGGATTCGAGTTGTTTCATTCGGATCCCTAAAGGTTAAAAAGTGGAGGTGCCAAGGCACCTCCACCTTGATTAGGCTTGTTTTTAATCTACCAGATGATTTGCCATGGCAACATATTGGGCCACAGTGATCTGCTCTGGACGCTTGCTGGCATCGATATTAAGCGTGCTGAAATCCTCGTCGCTTAATAGCTGCTTTAGATTGTTGCGCAGTGTCTTACGGCGCATATTAAAGGCCGTAGTGCACAGATGCCTTAACAGGTCTACATCCTTGCAGGGGTAAGGCTTGTTCTTGTAGGGCACGAGTCGCACAACCGCTGAATCGACCTTAGGCGGTGGTGTAAAACAGCCTGGCGGTACTTCGAGTACCGGCATGACCTGACAGAAATATTGTGCCATTACAGTGAGGCGGCCATAAGCTTTAGTGCCTGGCGCCGCTGAGAGTCTAAGTACCACCTCTTTCTGCAGCATAAAGTGCATGTTTTCAATATGATCGGCAAACTCAAACAGATGGAACATCAGCGGTGTTGAGATGTTATAGGGAAGGTTACCAAATACCTTCATCTGTTTGCCTTCTTCGACCAGCTGCATAAAGTCAAATTTCAGCGCATCCCCTTGATGGATCTCAAGCTTATCCTTGAGGAAAGGATGGGTCTGAAGGCGTTCAACCAGATCTTTATCCAGCTCAACGACTGTCAGTTTGTCTATGCTTTCGGCTACAGGTTCGGTGAGTGCCGCTAGGCCTGGGCCAATTTCAACCATCACGTGATCATTGTCCGGAGCGATGGCGCCCACTATGCGGTTGATCACATTACTGTCGGTCAAAAAGTTCTGCCCGAAACGTTTTCTAGCCGTATGGCCTAAATGTACTTTATTACTCATTACTACTCTTTAAGTGACTCATTCTTGGTGGCCAGTTCGATGGCCTTGTTTAGCGCACAGACGAAACTGCCGATATCGGCCTTGCCTGTGCCGGCCAGCTCTAATGCCGTGCCGTGATCGACCGAGGTTCGGATATAGGGCAGGCCTAAGGTGATGTTGACCGAACTGCCAAATCCTTGGGATTTTAATACTGGGAGCCCCTGATCGTGATACATGGCGAGGATCACATCGGCATCTTCCAGATACTTGGGCTGGAACAGAGTGTCCGCTGGCAGTGGGCCTACTATGTGCATGTTTTGTTCGCGCAGCTCGTTGAGTGCGGGAATGATGACGTCTATCTCCTCCCGTCCCAGATGACCATCTTCGCCTGCGTGGGGGTTAAGGCCACAGACATAGATCTTGGGGTTGTCTATGGCAAATTTGGTCACCAGATCCTGATGCAGAATCTTGATGATCTGATGCAGGCGGTCACGGGTGATCGCCTTAGAGACATAAGCCAGTGGAATATGTGTGGTGACCAAGGCAACTTGCAGGCCTGGCGCTGCAAGTAACATCACCACATCCTGGCAGTTAGCTTGATGGGCAAAAAACTCGGTGTGACCACTGAAAGGGATACCAGCTTGGTTGATGATCCCTTTGTGCACTGGGCCTGTAACCACGGCATCGAACTCGCCATTCATGTTCTTTTCACCGGCGTAAGCCAAGGTGTCTATGACATAGCTGCTGTTTTGCTCATCGAGTTTGCCGCATACCGCATCGTTGACCAGCGGGAAGGGCACTATGGTTAAGGTGCCCGCTTCTTGTGGTCTTGGAGGCTGACTTGGCTGATAAGGCCTTAGCTGAATCGGCAGGCCAATCTTTTTGGCGCGCGAGGTCAGCAATGTGGGGTCAGCACAAACAACAAGCTCAGCGGGCCAAGCGCGCTGAGCAAGTTGAATGACTAAGTCTGGGCCCACACCGGCAGGTTCTCCCGGTGTGATGGCGATGCGTTTAGTCGTCAATATGGTTAACCTCGATTAAAATCGGCATCGAATACTTCAATGTAAGCTTCTGCTCGCATTTCATCCAGCCAGTTTTGCAATTCTTCATTAAACTTACGGCGGAAGATGAGCTGATGTGCGCGATTAGTGTTAAATTTATCCGTTGCATCCGTCTTACGTTTCTCCTCTAACTGGACAATATGCCAGCCATGGCTAGAGCGAAACGGCTCACTGATCTCGTTAAGCTTCAGTGCGTTAAGTGTTTGTGCAAAGGCGGGTACATAGACCGATGGGTCTGCCCAGCCCAGTTCACCGCCCTTGGTTGCAGAGCCTGGGTCTTCGCTGTACTGACGTGCTAGGCTGGCAAAGTCGGCTTCGCCTGATCTTAGCTGAGCGACAAACTTATCCAGCATCGCCTTAGCGCGCTCTTCCGACAGGATCGGTGAAGGTTTGATCAGTATATGGCGTGAACGCACTTCGTCAATTTCTTTAGTTTGCAGACCACGGGCATCCATCACCTTGATGATGTGGAAACCGGCGCCGCTACGTACAGGGCCAATAATATCTCCAGTCTTGGCGCCTACTAATAGTTCGGCAAAGAGAGTTGGCATCTCATTGACGTTCATATAATCCCAGATACCGCCTTCGAGAGCCTTAGGGCCTGACGAGGAGGCGATAGCCGTTTGTTTAAAGTCAGCATTATCTTGCAGGCGTTTGAGTACGGCATTGGCGCGGTTACTGGCAGATTCAAGCTGTTCACTGTTGGGACTGTTGGGGACTTCGATAAGAATATGGCCTATCTGATATTCCACCTGTTGCATGCCCTGTTCTTCAATGAGCTTAACCAGGCTGTTGATCTCTTGTGGAGACACCTGAATGCGACGCTGAACCTGAATTCGCTGGATCTCACCTAGGGTGATCTCTTCACGCAGCTGTTCGCGGTACTGACTCCAACTGATACCGTCAGCTTCTAACTGTTCGCGCATCATATCTGGAGTCATTTTCTGTTCTTTGGCGATATTCTCAATGGTTTGATCCAGTTGTAGATCGCCGATGTGCAGACCAATACGGTCGGCCATCTGTAATTGCAGGCGAGTCATGATAAGGCGCTCGATCACCTGAGTGCGCAGTGCTTTATCTGAAGGCAGTGACTGACCAGCGGCCTTTGCATTGGCTTTCACTGTCTTCAACATGTTGACGATTTCGCTTTCCAGCACTATGCCTTCGTTTATTTGTACTGTCACCCTGTCGAGAGGGACGTTTTCGGCCATCGCACCGTGGCTCATCGCCAGTGTAAGTAAAGCAAAAATCAGTTGTTTACAGGGTTTCATCCACAAAAATCCTTGGCATATTCAGGTCGGTCAACACGCACGTCGACCGACGATGTAATTCGATTATTTTGATTGGACTACAAGTCCGTATCTAGGTTCAGCTTAAAGCGCACTAAATATCAAAAACTAGTTTCTCAGGTAGAGTGGCTTGCGATAGTTAAAGAGACCATCGTTGAGCATATCCGATACACCTAGTGGGCCTGAGCCTCCCAATCCTTTGATCACAAAATTCAGGTAGAAGCCGCTTTCGAATAGCTCTCTGTCATCGAAGGTCGGATCCAGGTTGTCATCATAATTGGTTTTAATGCGGTAATGATAACTTAAGCGCACGGCCCAGCAACAAGATTCGTATTGAAATCCTGTGTAGCTCTCGACACTACGATTCTCATTGAGATCGTAATACCAGTTGCCGACGATATACCAGTTATCGTTGATTGGCCAAGCGGCACGTAAGCCCGTCTGCGACACATTAACAGATTCGTTGGTGTTGCTGTTAACTAAATCGGGCACGTATCGATAGCTAAATTGCATGAGCTTGTTGACCCCAGGCCTGAAATCCAGGGTGACTTCGCTCTTCTTGTTGTTTTTGTTTTCAGTGTCATATTGAATGGCACCACTTAAAAACCAATCGCTGTATAACTGGGTGTTGAGTTCGGCCGCTAACACAGAGTTGGAGGTGTTTTGCTGCTCAAATATCTGGTTAGGGCGCGAGGGTTCGGTGATCCCTACTTTACTGTCTTCGAAATAGAAGATCTGCCCTAAGCTGAACTTAAAACGCTCTAGGTTGTGCTCATCAAACAGGCGTGTGGTTAAGCCTAAGGTCATCTGATTGGCATCGGCGATGCGATCTAACCCGGAGAAGCGACGATCCCTGAACAGGCCATAGTAGTCTTCTTGCAGCAGGGCGGTGTCATAGATGCCAATATTGGACTGATCTTCATATCCCACATACAGATACTGGAATTGTGGCTCCAGCGTCTGGCGATAGTTAACATCGAAGAAGTCGGTAAAACGCTCGAAGTTGATCTGGCCATGGATACGTACCTGAGGCAAGGTACGGCTGACCGAGCTGTCGAGTGGCTCGGTACCATTGTAGTTGGTGGTATCTTGCCAGTAGTTGGTTTGCATTAACTTAAGTTCGCTAGTAAGCGAACCTGCCGGGCCATGAATGGGTAGCGACACACTTGGCTCGATGTGCAAACGGCTGGCCGTGGCGTACTGGTTCTCTTTATGACGGAAGTTACTGGCTTCTCCTAAGAGGTTGAAATCTAGCCCTTTCCACAGTGCAGGCGAACGGTAGTTGAACGCTATCTGAGGCATCACCTGGTAAGGAGACTCATCTTCGCCCAACACCTTGATATCTTGCACCCTGGCCGAGAGATCCCAGTTGTCCTCGAAATAGGCTATTTCGCCAATGCGAGACAGTTGGTTGTCTGTGGCTCTCAAAACGTCCGATGGCAGATCATTGAAGTAGTTGTTGTCTGACACATCGGTAAAGTTAGCCAGTACTCGCCAGTTTTCGGCAATAGCGCCTTTATGCTGCCAGTGATAGAGGTAGCGATCGGCACGGTTTGGCACTAGCTGATCATTACCCAGATATTCAAGGTTGAGCTGGCCTTGCTGATCGTCGCCGGCGAGGTATCTAAATTCCGATTTTAAAAACAGACCGCGCGCCGACATGTAATGAGGCGTGAAGGTCAGATCATATTCAGGCGCAATATTCCAATAATAAGGCGTCGATATCTCGACCCCATTGGTGGTGCTGGTGCTGAAAAAGGGAAATAGGAAGCCGGATTTGCGCTTCTCTGAAACCGGAATCGTCATATAGGGTAGATAGAAAACGGGGACATCGCCTATTCTCAGCTTGGCATCCCAAAGTTCGCCCCACTCTTCACTGCTATCAATCTTAATGGTTTCTGCTTCCAGCAACCAAGAGGTGTCCCCTGGGGGACAGGTGGTAAAGCTGGTGTTAGACAGATGAAGGTTATTGTCCTGAGTAATTTCAAGGCTTTCTGCATCGCCGTGTATCTGCTGGCCGTGCATCCAATATTGGGCGCCGCTAAGCTTGGCACTGTTACTACGCATCTCGGCGCTGAGTGAGTCGGCGGTGACGGTAAACATATTGTCCTGAAACACCAGGTTGCCATTGGCATCCAGGCGCTCATTGGCTTGATCCAGCACGGCACTGTCGGCGGCGATATGGCGCCCGCCTTGACTAAAGCTCACATCACCGTCAAAGCTCGCCTTATCACCCATCTTGGCGGACGATGAGTCGGATACTATCTTTATTTGCTGCAGATTTAAGGGGCGCTCATCTGTGCTGGGCTCGGGAATAGGCACCGGAGGCAACACCAGGCACTGGGCACCGGGCGCGGGAGTGGTCTCTGATTCGTCTGCCAAGACTAGCTGCGGGAGTAGCGCCAATGCCAATAAGTAACGGATATGCATCTTTTATCGTTTTAGTGAATTCTTAGTCTAGACAAGTTATCGGTGAGAATAGTTGCATCCCCGTCGGGAAGCAACTTAGCAAAAGAGATAGAATCATCTTAATTGCTGTTTCTATTTTGCTTTATAATAAAGCAATTTTCTTCTAAGAGCCATGAGGTGCCCTTGTCAGATCCAAGATTTCTTGCCCTTAATTCATGGATAGCGCGAACTTTAGGCGATGATGCTCAGGTCGCATTGATTTCCGGGGATGCCAGTTTTCGTCGCTATTTTCGCGTCCAATTACCCAAGCAAAGTTTTATCGCCATGGATTCCCCGCCGGATCTGGTGCCCGTTGCCCCTTTTATTGCCTTAGCCAACGCCTATCAAGCGCGTGGGATTAAGGCGCCTGAGGTGAAGGCCGCCGAACTTTCCCAAGGCTTTTTACTGCTCTCCGACCTGGGGGACACTCAGCTGCTGGACGCATTGAATTCTGACAATGTGAGTCATTATTACGGTCGCGCTCTGGCCTTGCTGGATCAAGTGCTCACTATCACAGAGGCTGATGGCGAGTCGCTGCCCGATTATGACGACGAGTTTGTCCTGCGTGAGCTAAACATCTTCCTCGAATGGTTGGTTCAGCATCACCTAAGGCTAAACATAGATAATCAAGCGCGAGAGATGATAGATGAGTGCTTTGGGCTGCTTATCGACAATGTCGCCCTGCAACCCAAAGTGGGCATGCACAGGGACTACCATAGCCGTAATCTGATGTTGTGTGATGATGAGCTGGCGGTGATCGATTTTCAAGATGCGGTGATTGGCCCTATCACCTATGACGCCGTCTCTTTGCTGCGCGACTGTTATGTGCGCTGGCCTGACGAGGTGATTACTCCCTTGATTGCCCAGCACTATCAGCAGATGCGTACCCTGGGGTTAATCGAAGAAACGGTTTCGCTGAGTCAGTATCGTCGCTGGTTTGATCTAATGGGGATGCAGCGCCACCTTAAGGCGGCGGGGATATTTTGTCGTCTCAACTATCGCGACGCTAAGCCTGGCTATATGAAAGATATTCCACTGACGCTGAGTTATGTGCGCGATATCGGTGCCCAATATCCCGAGTTTACCCCTTTCATCACCTGGTTAGACACCCAAGTTATCCCCAAAATGGGAGCCATGTGATGAAGGCGATGATTCTTGCGGCGGGTCGAGGTGAGCGTTTACGCCCCTTAACCGATACCTTGCCCAAACCCTTGGTGGCGGTGGCCGATAAGCCATTGATTGTTTATCACATAGAGCGGCTCGCCGCCCTAGGAATAAATGAGATCGTTATAAATCATGCTTGGCTTGGGCATAAGTTAGAAGCGTATTTAGGCGATGGCAGCGCCTGGGGGGTTAGCATTCACTACAGCCCTGAGACTGAGGCGCTGGAGACGGGTGGCGGCATTAAGCGCGCGCTACCACTACTCGGTGATGAGCCTTTTCTGGTACTTAATGGTGATGTCTATATTGATAGCCTGCCTATGGTGAATGGTCAGCCTCTGACCCATGCCTTGGTGGCCGAGCTGATGCGTGAGCAAGAAGCCTATCTCTGGTTGGTGGATAATCCCGTGCAGCATCCTCAGGGGGATTTCGCCTTGGTTGCCGGTAAGGTGCAAGAGTCTGGTGAGCCCAAGTTGACCTTTTCCGGCATGGGGCTTTACCATCCGCGTTTGTTTGCGGGGGCTCCCGAGGGGCGTTTCGCCTTGGCGCCGCTGCTGCGGCAAAAGATGCAACAGGGTCTGATTGGGGGCGAGCATTACCCGCACCTGTGGTGCGACGTGGGCACCCCCGAGCGTTTTCATTTACTGGATAGTGAATTAAGGGCGGCACAATCAATGAGTAAGGTTTCTCGATGAAGATTTGGGGTAAATTTTTTGGTTTTGCCATCGGCTTTATGTTTGGCCGTATTATCGGCGGCATCATAGGGCTTTGGCTGGGGCATCTTTACGACAAGAAGCGCGGCCAGATAGAGCAGCTGATGGGCAAGAGCAGCGATCGTCAGGCGCTGTTCTTTAATACCGCTTTTGCGGTGATGGGGCATGTGGCCAAGGCCTCGGGTCAGGTGACCGAACACGATATTCGTTTGGCTACGGCCTTGATGGATCAGATGCGCCTATCAGGCGATGCAAGGCGCGAGGCCCAAGCGGCCTTTACTCAGGGTAAGGCGGCGGATTTCGATCTTAAGGCGTCGCTACGCACCTTCAGGCTGATCTCTATGGGGAGACGTGAGCTACTGCAGATGTTCCTGGAGATCCAGATCCAAACGGCACTGTCCGATGCCCAGCTAGACGCCAAAGAACATGCCATACTCTTAACCGTGGCGCAGGAGCTCGGATTTAGCCGCGAGCAACTGGACGACCTGTTAAAGCGTTGGCAGGCTGAGTTTAATTTTCAGCGCCAGGGCAAGCAGAAGACCTCCATTCACGATGCCTATGAGGTTCTGGGGCTGACAGAAGAGGCCTCAGATCAGACGGTTAAACGGGCCTATCGCAAGCTGATGAACGAGCACCATCCCGATAAGCTCGTGGCCAAGGGGTTACCGGCAGAGATGATGGAGTTGGCAAAGCAGAAGGCGCAAGATATTCAGGCGGCTTACGACAGAGTCAAACAAGAGCGCGCCCTGCGGTAATCACTGTCTACAAAAGGAGAGGGCGATGAAACCAGTATTGATGGTATTGATAGGATGTTTGGCGAGCTTGCTAACCGGAGCCGCCTCGGCGAAATCGGATATCTATATCGCCCCCTTTGGTGGTTACAGCTTTGGTACCAGCGAACTCGATGCCACAGACTTAGATACTAATGTCGAGGGCAGTATCGATATCGAGGCCGCGAGCCATTACGGTATCATGCTGGGGATGAAGACCCGCGATCCTGGTGATGTCTACTTTCTATACAGTCATCAGAGCACGGATATGCATGCCGCAGGGATGTTTACCCCCAATCGACTTGCAAGGCTGGAACTGAATTACCTGCATCTGGGTGGATCGCTCTATTTCCCCAGAGGCAATTGGCGCCCCTATGTAACAGTGAGTGCGGGGATGACTCAAATGCGGCCATCGGGAGACTATTCCGATGAGTCACGCTTTTCCATGGGCATAGGTGGCGGCGTCGAATACCTTTTTAGCGATAACTTCAGCCTATTTGCCGATGGCCGAGGCTATGCCACTTTTATTAACAGTGATAATGCACTGTTTTGTGATGCTAACCGCTGTATCTGGAATATCCGTGCCGATCTTATGTGGCAGGGACAGGTCAATGCGGGTTTTAAATACACTTTTTAGTCGCTGAAACAGAGAGGTCCTATGAAGCTCGTTGTACTCGATGGTTATACCCTCAACCCTGGCGATCTCGATTGGCAGCCACTGGCCGAGTTGGGAGAGTTTCATTGTTATGACCGAAGTTCGCCAGATGAGGTGTTGGCAAGGGCGCAAGGCGCGCGGGTGTTGCTGACTAATAAGACAGTGCTAAACCGAGAAACCCTAAAAGCCTTGCCAGAGCTTGAGTATATCGGCGTGCTCGCCACCGGCACCAACGTGGTGGATCTCGCCGCGGCCAGTGAGCTGGGGATTAAGGTCACCAATGTACCAGGTTATGGCCCTGATGCCGTGGCGCAAATGGTGTTTGCCCATATACTGCATCACACCCAACGCCTTGCGGATCATCATAACGCTGTGGTGTCTGGCGCTTGGTCCCAGTCGCCCGATTTCTGCTTTACCTTGGCGCCGCTTCAGTCACTTAAAGGAAAGGTGTTAGGGCTGGTAGGATTTGGGGATATCGGCGCTCAGGTGGCGACCATCGCCCTGGCATTTCAGATGCAGGTGCTGGTCAATACGCGCTCGCCTAAACAGGGCCTGCCTGATGGCGTGCGCTGGTGTGAGCGAGAAGAACTGTTTGCCGAGGCCGATATCATCTCCTTGCACTGCCCACTGACGAGTGATACCGAGCAATTAATTAACCGTGAGCGCCTTCTTGCGATGAAGCCAAGTGCCATCTTGATTAACACTGCGCGCGGTGGTCTGGTGGATGAACGGGCATTGGCTGATGCCTTGCGAGCTGGCGAGATCGCCGCCGCTGGCGTGGATGTCTTGTCGACTGAGCCGCCAAGTGATGATAATCCCTTGCTGAGCGCCGTCAATATCAGCATCAGCCCCCATAATGCCTGGGCCACACTTGAGGCTCGGCAGAACCTGCTGGCCATTGCGGTGGCAAATCTTAAGGGGTTTCTGGCGGGAAAACCTCAGCATCTGGTTAACTAACCGGGGTTTGATTTTAGGGCTTTGATTTTAGTGCTTTGATTCAGAGCAGAAAAATAACAAGGGCGCCAGTTGGCGCCCTTTGGCTTATGGCTGCAATTAATCCAGCAGCACTTCGACTTGGCCTGCGACATTAAGGGCCTTGTCGATGGCCTGGTCAACCGTTTCGCCGCGGGCGAGCCCTACGCCGAGACGACGGCGACCGTCGATATCTGGTTTGCCGAACAGTCTCAGTTGGGTGTCGGGCTCAATCAGTGCGTGTGCCATGCCGCGATAGGCGATGTTGTAGCTAGTGCCTTCGGCGAGAATAACCGCCGAAGCCGATGGGCCATGTTGGCTGATGTTGGCGATCGGCAGGCCTAAGATGGCGCGCACATGCAGGGCGAACTCAGATAGGTCTTGACTGATCAGGGTGACCAGACCGGTATCGTGAGGGCGGGGGGAAACTTCAGAGAAGTAAACCTCATCGCCTTTGATAAACAGCTCGACGCCAAACAGGCCATAGCCACCCAAGGCTTCGACCACCTTGCGACCAATCTCTTGCGCCTTGTCGAGAACCGCCGGGCTCATCGCCTGGGGTTGCCATGACTCGCGATAATCACCATCTTCCTGGCGATGACCAATCGGCTCACAGAAATGTATGCCATTAACTGCACTGACGGTGAGTAGGGTGATCTCATAATCGAAGGGCACGAAGCCTTCGACAATCACTTTACCGCCACCGGCGCGGCCGCCTTCCTGGGCATATTGCCAGGCCTTTAAGATCTGATCCTGGCTGCGGATAACGCTTTGTCCCTTGCCCGATGAACTCATGACAGGCTTGACCACGCAAGGCAGGCCTATGTTAGCCACCGCCTGTTCAAATTCCCCTTGGGTATCGCAGAAGAAGTAGGGTGAGGTGGGCAGTTCCAAGGTCTCGGCGGCGAGGCGGCGGATCCCTTCACGATCCATGGTGAGTTGGGTCGCTTTCGCCGTGGGGACCACATTAAGTCCTTCGGCTTCCATCTCGACCAAGGTTTGGGTGGCGATCGCCTCAATTTCTGGGATCACCAGATGGGGCTTCTCTTGCTCTATGATGGCGCGTAGTGCTGCGCCATCGAGCATATTGATCACATGGAATCTGTGGCTGACCTGCATGGCCGGTGCGTTGGGGTAGCGGTCGACGCCGATCACTTCAACGCCCAGACGTTGCAGTTCGATGGCAACTTCTTTGCCGAGTTCGCCACATCCAAGCAGCATGGCGCGCACGGCGCCTTTTGAATAGGGGGTGCCTATCATAGTGTGGGTACCTTTTGATGATGAGAGGGTCTCTGTCGGACCTGCTTCAATTATTTGGCGATTATCTTACCCTGACAAGGAGGAGATTGAGATCTTTTCCGCCAACAAGTGTGTAGTGGATCAAGATTATTCATCCAATTAGAAAAGAAATATCAGCAGTTTATGTCTAGTATAAATACAGCGAGCTTGAAGGTGTCCTAGTGATATCTATGGTGAGGTCGACTAGCTCTGCCGTTTCAGGGAATCAATAATATTAAGGAGTGGGCCGTGTTTCTGGATTACTTTGCTTTAGGCGTCATTATTTTTGTGGCTGTCTTTCTGTTTTATGGGGTGATCGTGATCCACGACATTCCCTATGAGATCGCAAAGAAGCGCAATCATCCTCAGCAAGATGCACTGCATGTTGCCGGTTGGGTCAGCCTCTTTACCCTGCATGCCATCTGGCCCTTGCTGTGGATTTGGGCGACTCTGTATCGAGAAGACAGAGGTTGGGGCTTTAATCAGGTGGTAAAGCGTGAGATTGAGCTGGAAGATGAGGTTAAACTGCTCAATCAGACCATAGCCAAGCTTGAACAGCGTCTAAGCGCGGTAGAGGGCGGACAAAGCCCACAGCATGTGGAAAAGCCAAGCGCTGCTGAAGAGCAAGAGAAGGAGTCTTAATATGGATCTGCTACTCATTCTTACCTATACCGCCATCTGTATCGCCATCTTTAAAATCTTCAAGATCCCCTTGAATAAGTGGACAGTACCCACGGCAATATTGGGAGGAATAGTGCTGGTTGGCGCTCTGGTGCTCTTGATGAACTATAACCATCCCTATACTCCCCATGCGCGCCACGTGTTTGCCACTGTACCTATCAGCCCAGCGGTGCGCGGTTTAGTGCTTTCTGTTGAAGCCAAACCCAATGTGCCGCTCAAAAAGGGAGATGTGCTGTTTCGTATCGACCCTAAACCTTTCGAGGCTGTGGTGATGCAAAAGCGGGCTGCGCTGGTAGCGGCAGAGCTTGAGGTGCCTCAATTGGAGGCCGCCTGGCAGACAGCTAAGGCGAGCGTCGAGCGAGCCATGGCAGACCGAGATCGCACCAAGTCGGCGTTTGAGCGTTACGAGAAAGGCCGTAAGCGTGGTGGGGCTAACTCTCCCTTTACCGAGTTGGAATTGGATAACAAACGTCAGCTCTATATGGCCTCCGAGGCTCAGTTAACTGCCGCACGCTCCGAAGAGCTGAGGGTAAGGCTCGCCTATGAATCCAATGTCGATGGCGTCAATACTAAGGTCGCCGGGCTTAGAGCCGAATTGGATAAAGCCGTCTACGACTTGGAACATACCATAGTCAGGGCCCCCGCCGACGGCATCGTCACTCAGATGGCGCTGCGCCCAGGGATCATTGCCGTGCCTATGCCGCTGCGATCACTGGTGAGTTTTATTCCCGATGAGGAGCGCTATTTTGCCGGTGCCTTCTGGCAAAACTCTCTGCTGCGTCTCAAGGAGGGTGATGAAGCTGAGATGATCTTAGATGCCGCGCCGGGTCAGGTGTTCAAAGGCCGTGTTGCTAAGGTGCTACCCGCCATGGCAGAGGGTGAGATACAGTCGCAAGGCTCTCTGGTCTCCTCTATGGCGCTGCTTCCCAGAGGCCGCACCATAGTCCTTATCGAACTCGATGATCATGAGGCCAAGCGAAACTTTCCCGCCGGGGTATCGGGTCAGGTGGCCGTCTATACAGAGCATTTCTCTCATGTGGCCGTGATGCGTAAAGTGTTGCTGCGCATGCAAGGCTGGTTAAACTATCTGTTTCACTAGTCATAGCCTTGAAACATTAAAGCCCGCGATGCGGGCCTTATTTTTTTGGGAGTTAGTCAGCAAGTGGGTGGTTACTTGTTGTTGACCAGATCGTTGACTGTATCGGCAACCTGCTGCGCGCCGTGGCGTATGTCATCAATCAAGCGTTGAGTCGTTGCCAGTTGTTGGTTGGACTGGGAAACCTTCTCCTGAATCGATTGCATTCCCCTTTCTGAAACCTGAGTTAGCTGGCTGTTACGCGCCACGATATGCTCGATATCCTGAGTGGCATTGGAGGTATTGGCGGCGAGGGTTCTCACCTCATCGGCCACCACGGCGAAGCCACGACCCTGGTCTCCGGCGCGGGCCGCTTCAATGGCCGCGTTGAGAGCGAGTAGGTTGGTTTGATCGGCAACCTTGGCAATAGTGTGCACGATTTGGCTGATCTGCTGTGACTGCTGTGCCAGTTCGGCCATGAGCTGAGTGGCCTCAGATACGGCGCTATCAATATCGTTGGCCAGGTTGGTGGCTGCGTTGAGCATCGTCGCCCCTTGTCCTGCAATATCGACAGTTTCTAGGGCACTTTGATGAGCAAGTTGTGAAGCCTCATGCACCGCCTGCTGATCAATGATGCGAGGGGTGATGTCACTGGCCAGTTTGACAACGCGAACAACCTTTCCGGCATCGTCGAACACCGGGTTATAGGTTGCCTCTAACCAGATGGGCTGGCCCTGCTTGGTGATACGCTCGAACATCCCAGATTCAAATTGCCCCTTGGCCAAGTTTTGCCAGAAATGGGGGTGATCGCGCAAGAAGGTCTCGGTACAAAAGAGACGATGATGTTGTCCCTTAAGCTCTTTCAGGCTATAGCCCATGGCGCTGCAGAAGTTAGCGTTGGCATCGATGATCTCCCCTTGGGGGGTAAATTCGATATAGGCCAAAGACTTATTTAGTGCATTGAAAATCGCTTCTTGTTGTTCGGCCAGGTGTTTCTTCTGGGTTACATCGCTGGCTATTTTGATCACCTTAGTGATGCGCCCAGTGTCATCGGGAACGGGCACATAGGTGGCCTCTATCCAGATAGTTGAGCCATCTTTATGTTGGCGCTGAAAGGTGCCGTGATTCGCCTGGCCTCTGGCGAGGTTTTGCCAAAAGTTGCGGTAGGCAGCGCTACCTGCAAGTGATGGACTGCACAGGCGGCTATGATGTTGCCCTTGGATTTCGTCCAGAGAATAGCCGATAACCGACAGAAATTGTTCATTGGCGGTCAGTATCTTACCGTCAATGGTAAATTCGATGTAGGGGGCGCTGCGTCGTATTGCCTTTAACATTTGGCTTTCATCGCACAGGGCTTGATACTTCTGTGCCTGTAGTTTATCTGTTTTGGTACGATTGAAACCAAACATCTGGGTATACCTTTATCGATTAGGTGAAACGCAAAGAGAAAACGATCTCAGGTGACTGAATCGTTATCCATTATCTTAGGGCTCTCGCGTGTATTGATGCCCTTGATTACGCGCATGAGTCTAATAGCTTAATAGTAGTTAATAGACGCAACAATTAGGCAGACATATTGATACGCAGGGAGTGACTTTTTGGATCAGTGTGACCTACTAATAATATCCCTTGCCAGGTCGGCGTGATTGAATTTGCCTTAAGAGTGGGGTATCAATAGGCTACATCCAGGCCTAAGCGACTTGGAGACGACACTTTTCTTAAGGACTTCTATGCAAGATATCAGGGATCTTACTGCTGTACTGCGCTCCAACACTCCGATAGTCGTGATTGAAACCTATGAAGAGCACCGGGTGATCGACCTGCTTAAACGGGTATCGAGCATCTTGTATCAACCGCTGTTTACCTGGAGTATTACCCAGGGCCTCACTCGCGCCGACGTAAAGATGGGCACCCAGAAGTTCAACACAGATCCTGGGGAGATCTTAGGCCAGATAAAGTCGACCAGTCAGCAGGGGATCTATGTGTTGTGCGACTTTCATCCTTTTGTGGAAAACGCCCCTAAGAATGTGCGTCTGTTAAAAGAGATCGCCCTCGAATACGAGGCACTGAAACATACGATTGTGCTGGTGAGTCATGCCTTCGATATTCCGCCTGAAATTAAACGCTATTGTGCCCATTTCTCTCTTTCACTGCCCAATCCCGCCCAACTAGAAAACCTTATCTATGAGCAGATAGACAAGGCGCGTAGCGACGGCTTATTACAGAGTGTCGATGAGGAGGCGGTGGCTAAACTGGCGGACAACCTCAGAGGGCTGACCTTCGACGATGCACGGCGCCTAGCCCATAAGGCGATAGTCGATGACGGAGCGATCACCCACTCGGATGTGGATAGAATTAATCAAGGCAAGTTTAAGCTGCTGGATATGGAGGGAGTGTTGCAGTTTGAGTATGACACCAGTGACTTCTCTCAGGTGGCGGGCTTACACAACCTCAAGAAGTGGCTTTCTCAGCGCAGTCCCGCCTCAAGTGGTGAGCCAGACGTCGAGCATCCAAAAGGGATCTTACTGCTTGGTGTACAAGGCAGCGGTAAGAGTCTGGCGGCTAAGGCCGTGGTTGGCATGTGGCAACGTCCTCTGCTGCGTATGGATATGTCGGCCCTTTATAATAAATATATCGGTGAGACTGAGAAGAATCTGCGCAACGCCTTGGCGCTTGCCGATCTGATGGCGCCTTGTGTGCTGTGGATCGATGAGATCGAAAAGGGGCTGAGCAGTGGTAGCAGCGACGATGGCACCTCTAAGCGGATCCTCGGGGCGCTGCTGACCTGGATGGCCGAGCGGCAGTCAGAGGTTTTCTTAGTCGCAACGGCCAACGATATCAGTGCCTTGCCACCAGAGCTGATGCGCAAGGGACGAATGGATGAGATCTTCTTTGTGGATCTGCCAGACGACAAGGTGCGTCAGGCGATCTTCTTGATTCATCTGCAGCGCAGGGGGCTGGATCCCCTCTGTTTCGATCTGGCCAAATTGGCTCAGGCGAGTCAGGGCTTTTCGGGGGCAGAAATAGAGCAGGCGGTTATCTCGGCGCGTTACACGGCAAGGGCACTGGAGCAAGTGGTGTCTCAGGAACTCTTGGCTAATGAATTGATGAAGACGCGACCGCTCTCAGTCGTGATGCGTGAAAAATTAAATGTCCTACGCCAGTGGGCCAATGGGCGTACGGTGAACGCCCATTAATCGCCTTGTGGACGATTAGCGAGGCTGTGGTGGGAACTGGGCGAGGATCTTGTTGACCGTCTCCCGAGTCTCTTTGGCCTTCTTTTCGCCGCCATCATCGAAGTCAAATGCGTCGCTGCCTCGCCATACTAGTTTGTTGCTGGCGCTGTCGACGATATCGATCTGGATGATCTGCATCTTGTTGCTGTCGCTGCCCATTGGCACACCCACACTGGTCCCTACGCTTACGCCGCCAGAGCTGCCCCAACTGCCGGTTCCCAGACCAATAGAGAGCCCGGAGCGCTTAGGCTTGTCTACTACCTTAAAGCCATAGGTCACCATAAATTGTGCTTGGTCGCTTGTCTGAACATAGCCACGTGCTGTGAGGTGTTCGACGATAGCGGTATCTATGCGTGAGGTGCTGAGCGGATCGCTAATATTGGCAGGCTTTTGCAGAGTAAATTGCTTCAAGTCATTAAAATTATATTTAATATCATAATCTTGAGTAGGTTTGCTGGCACAGGCGCTTAGCAGCAATGCCGCTAATGCAGGGATAATAAAGCGAAGTGAGGTCATAGGGTTCCCTAATGATGAAAAATTGATGCTATCAGCTTATTTACGCAAGAGATTTTAGTCTAACCTGATGAATAAAGTTTAGCCAGTGACTGTGAATTAGGTTATGTTTTAACTATAGGCTCATTTAGCGACCGCTTAAGTGGGCCATGGTCAGAGGTTCATAGATAACAGGTTCAAAAGGTAAAAGGTTGCGGCTATCCCTCATGGAACAGTTAGAGTTTTTCGAGATCCCAAGTCCCTGCATCGGTGTTTGTCAGACCGATGCCAGGGGCTATTGCAAGGGGTGTCTGCGCAGCAGAGAGGAGCGCTTTAATTGGCTGAACTTTTCCGATGCGCAAAAAAATGAGGTGATACGTCTGTGTAAACAGCGTCATCGTCGTCGCCGTCTGGCGCTGTTAAAGGCTAAGAAAACCGCCATCTTAGAGGAGCGCGCCGCAGCGACCCAGTCGCTGGACTTTGACATCGAATAAGGGGCTTATCTTACTGGGTTTTGTGCTTGAATTTAGCGCTACTCACCCTCGGCCAGATCAGGGTAAAGATGGTTTCTCCCGGTCGGCTCTGTAGTGTTACCTGTCCACTGTGTCTATGCATGATGCGTTTGATGATGGCCAGTCCCAGGCCGTGACCCTTGTTGCCATTTTGCACCACCTTGCTGCGATAGAAGGGCTCAAAGATCTTTTGTTGATCTTCCTCTGCGATTCCTGGTCCATCATCAATCACCTTAAGTTGTACCGACTTGTGATCTTGGCTAATAGCGATAGTGATCTCACTGGTGGCGAAGCGCTGGGCATTAATGATCAGGTTTTGCAGGGCGCGCTCTACCAGGGACGGGTCGCCCATCACCTTAAGCTCAGGCGTCTGAGCATTAAAATGGATCGCTATTTCGTGGTTGTTTTGTAACCGGCTGATGGTTTGCTGGGTAAGCTTGGTCAGCTCACAACATTCAAATTCCAGATCCTGTGGTTGAGATTCCAGGCTGGCGTAGGTAAGCAGCTCTTGCAGCAGGGTCTCCATCTCTTTTACATCTTGCTGCATCTCGTCGAGAAACGCCTGACGCCGGTCGGGATCCGAATCTGGCGCGCAATACTGGGGTACTAGAGCCAGGGCAAATTTAAGTCGCGCCAAGGGAGTGCGGATCTCATGGGAGACGGCATTAGAGAGGTGCTTTTGGTTTTCGATCAGGGCGCTGATATGCCTTGCCATCTCATTAAAGGTACTGGCCAGGGGTTGTACCTGTGAGCGGTTCGACAGTTGTATTTGGGTATCCCATTTAGCCTGACCAAACTCCTTGGTCGCCAGTCGCAGCGTCTTGAGATCCCGGGACAGTGGCCAGACCCAGATCAGTGCTACCAGGGCGAGGGACAGGTAGAAGAGCAGGGTAAACAGGCCGCGTAGCTGCTCTCTGGGATCTATCTCTATGGGACCGGCCATTAAGATCTGTTGATCATCGACCCTGATAAAATGCAACTCATGCTCCTCATCGGGAGCGGTGACCAGTACGCTATCTTTGCTGAGAAGCTTGCTTTCATTCATGGCGACCTGCTGACGGGGCAGTAGCCTTAGGGGGTAGCTTTCTTGTGTCGAGAGTTGTTGCAGGAAGGCTTCTCTCTGCCCTATGGGTAGCTTGCCGATCAGCTGCGCCAAAGCGATCAGCGGCGCATCTTGTGCACCGCTGTCATCGACATTGTTTTGCCAAATACTGTCGAGTGTCCAGCCTATGCCGAGGAAACTGAGGCTCAGTAATAGGTATAGGCTGATGAAGAGTCGTTTCAACGCTGCTCCGCTAGTTGTTCCAGGCTTCTGGGGCGAACAGGTATCCTTGACCCCATACCGTCTTAATTCTAAACGGGGTTTCGATATTGTCACCTAACTTCTTACGCAACCTAGAGATGCGCACATCGATCTTTCTGTCTTTGCCGTCGAAATCGATATTGAGCAGATACTGATAGATATATTGACGGCTCAATACTTGTCCCGCTTGAGAGGCCAGCAACCATAGGAGTTCAAACTCATGGCTGGTCAGATCCACTTCAAGATCGCCCAGACGAATCGCCTGAGTGTGCGGATCTATGCTGAGTTTACCAAAGCTGAGGCAGTGAGATTCTGCCTGTGGCGGCTTAGCATTGCGGCGCAGTAGATTGTTGATACGGGCAATAAGCAGTGCGGGATCGACAGGTTTAACGACATAGTCATCCGCCCCGAGTTCCAGTCCCTTGATCTGATCTTCATTCGAGCCTAGAGCGCTCATTAAGAGGATTGGGCCGGCGAAGTAGTCGGGCAGCTTTTCGCATAAGGTAAGGCCATCCATCCCTGGTAGCATGATATCGAGCAAGATGATATCTGGTTTATAGTTGATCAGTCGGGTCAATACGGTATCCCCGCGACGCTCAACTTCAACATGCATTCCATGCGACTTTAAATAATCCACAATCAGATTTGCCAGACGAATATCGTCTTCGACGAGCAAGACTCTATGGGTCGATTGAGATTCGGTCATTAGAATAGACTCCAGGGGTTGCGATAACGACGCCTCACTTGAGGGGTCGAAGTGGGGGTAACTTTTAGTTTCACGCCAGCCAATGTCTGATGGCTTTGTTTGTCTATCATGACAAATTGAATATCGTGTTGTGTCTTCACCTTGACGGTGAGCGAGTGAGTATTAGGCGAGTCCGCGCACCATTTCTCCAGTGCATTGTGATCCGACATGATACAAACCACCTGAGGATAGGGGGTCTCCCAGCTCAACACTAACTCGATTTCACAGCTTTGTTCGACATCGGCCGTGATGCAAAATTGGGGTGACAAAGACAAGCTGGCCGCGGACTCTTGGCCCATGGCATAGGTGATATTGCACAGCAATAAGATAACAAGAATTGCCTGTATCAGCTTGAAAGTCATTGAAAAAACTTACCTTAAAATCTATAGGCAGCGCCGATAAAGTAAGTGCTAGAGTGATCTTCATTGACGAGCGGACTGGCGGTTATTGCGTCGGCCAGATCTGTGTAGCGAACCAGAAAGAGTAACTCCCAGTGTTCATTCATCATATATTGTGTCGTCAATTCTAATCCTAAATTAGTGCCTGAACTGGCTTGATACTGTTCGCTCCAATACTCATTTTCGCTGAAGCGTACGCCGTAATAGTAGTCGATGATCTCTTTGCTCTTCCAGTTAGCGGTAGCAGAAAGCTCAAAGATCCAGTCATCTAAGGTCATGTTGTAGAGCCATTTTAATTTGCCCTCCATGCCTGAATGTACATCGAAAAGATCATGTGCCACAGCGATATTGATTATACCCACTGGTGTGTAAATAAATGCTTCTGCTCCGCCAAGAAGTGTAAATTTCCTGTCTTCTAGCTCATTAAATACAGGCTCAGACTCTGTACCTAGGGGGACGCGACGTGAGGGGAACCCCGAAGAAGGTGAAGTGAGCTGACTATTACCTGAGATAAAGATATTCGAAGGATCCCAGCGATAGAAATAAGCGCTGTCGCTGCTAAAGCTAGTGCTCAAGTTGAGGCTGAAATGCTCTTTATCGGCCAGGGTATACCCCAGGTTGCCGTTATCGAAAAACCACTTTTCACCATAATAGGCCAGGGTCGGTGCTAAATAGATGGGGATGTCATCATAGTCGCGGATCGGATTGGAGCGTTCGCCATAGCCAAGCGCCAGGCCAAACTGCCATTTTCCTATCTCAATACAGTCATCATCTGAAAGACAAGCTTGCTGCTCATCAGCCAAAGCGGTAGATGAGAGTAAGAGTATGGTTACTAGGCTTGTCAGCAACTTGTTTATCATGGTGATTGATACACTATAAGTCAGGTCAATACAGGGTCTGAGCAAAAGATTACCATTTACGTCATATATGCACAGTTTTTTCGGCATTCATGATGCAAAATGATACAGCTTCAGGGCTTGTGTTGGATAAGGTTTGGCGGGTTGTTATCCGTGCTTCTTGTTTGGGTGAACACTTCTAGCTATAGAGTTTACTCACTTGTTGCAACTGCCTTTGCTGCTCTGTGTATTCACCACCTCTGGGTAGGGCTAGCCCTACGGTGCGCTTAAGCTGTAGATCGCCAATGGCTTTATAGATGATGTTGTTTTGCTCCATCAGCACTGGGAGAGCAGGAACCAAGGCGATGCCGACACCTGCCGCTACCAGGCCGACTGCGTATTCCACGGTTTGGATACGGGCGCGGATCTGCATCTTAATGCCCTCTAAATCCATCAACTGCTGCAGATCGGCCAGAGCCTCACAGGGGGCGCGGTGGATAAAGGGCTGACCACTGAGATCTTGCAGGCGTATCTCTTTTTTCAGCGCCAGGCTCATGGCTGAAGGGATAGCCAGAAGATAGTCATCGTGCCAAATGGGCTGGAACGCCTCATCGGATTTTAACTGGCTGGTAGTGATGATACGTGCATCACAGGCTTCGTTGGCCTCAACCAGGGTGAGCTCCATATCATGGCAGGCCTGGGTAAAGTCTTTGAGCAGCATGCTCATCCGCTGTACCCCTAATGAGTTGATCAACCCAAGTTTAAAAGGTTGGCGTTGCTCCGGTGTGTTAAACAGCGACTGAATGGCCTTAGATTCGTTCAGTAGCTTTTGCGCCAAAGGATAGAGGCGCTCGGCCGACTCCGTTGGGCTGACGCCCTTACCATGTCGCTGAAAAAGCTGAGTATTGAGTTTACTTTCTAGCTGGCTGATGGCCGATGATATCGATGGCTGGGCAATGTAGCACTGTTTGGCGGCGGCGCTGATGGTGCCCTTATCATATACGGCGACAAAGTAACTCAGGGCTCTCAGGTTCATATTAGGCTCTTTAATTTACCTTTACGTAAGGTATAGAAAATAACTATAGAAGCTAAACAAAAAGAATATTTTTTATAAGGGTAAATTATGCCTATGCTAGTCGAATTAGCAAGTGATGAATTAGTCGTCAGTTGCGATCACAACAATAACGACAGCAAGGAACAGACTCATGGCTCGAGTGAAATTTGATTGGCAAGATCCACTGCAATTTGATGCGCTGCTTAGCGAAGATGAACGCATGATCCGTGAAATGGTGCACGACTATGCGCAAGAGAAGTTGATGACCCGGGTATTGATGGCCAATCGCAATGAGCATTTTGACCGTGAGATCATGAATGAACTGGGTGAGCTGGGACTCCTGGGAGCAACCCTGCCCGAGGCTTACGGCTGCGCCAATGCTAACTATGTGAGCTATGGGCTGGTCGCCCGTGAGATTGAGCGGGTCGACAGCGGTTATCGTAGCGCCATGAGCGTGCAGTCTTCCCTGGTGATGCACCCTATCTATACCTATGGCAGCGAGGCCCAGCGCCAGAAATACCTACCTAAGTTGGCGACCGGCGAGTGGGTGGGCTGTTTCGGCTTAACCGAGCCGGATGTGGGCTCTGATCCCGGTGGCATGAAGACCCGCGCCGAGCGTATTGACGGTGGCTATCGCCTTAATGGTGCCAAGATGTGGATCACTAACTCGCCCATCGCAGACGTGTTTGTGGTGTGGGCTAAGCTCGATGGTGTGATCCGTGGTTTCATCTTAGACAAGGGCATGAAGGGACTGAGCGCGCCTAAGATAGAGGGCAAGTTCAGCCTCAGGGCGTCGATCACCGGCGAGATAGTGATGGACAATGTCGAGGTGGGGGAAGAGGCGCTGCTGCCTAATGTCGAGGGATTAAAAGGGCCGTTTGGCTGTTTGAATAAGGCCCGCTACGGCATTGCCTGGGGCGCACTCGGCGCGGCCGAGTTCTGCTGGCACGCGGCGCGTCAATACAGCCTAGATCGCATTCAGTTTAATCGTCCTCTGGCGGCGACTCAGCTGATTCAGAAGAAACTGGCGGATATGCAAACCGAGATCACCACAGGTTTATTTGCCTGTCTGCAGGCGGGCCGCTTGATGGATCAGGATGCGCTGCCGGTAGAGGCTATCTCGCTTATCAAACGTAACTCCTGCGGCAAGGCGCTTGATATCGCTCGTACCTCCCGTGACATGCATGGCGGTAACGGCATTAGCGATGAGTACCACGTGATCCGTCATGTGATGAATCTCGAAGCGGTCAATACCTATGAGGGCACCCATGATATTCATGCTCTCATCTTGGGCCGTGCCCAGACAGGCATTCAGGCCTTCGAATAACCCTTTCCTTCATTCGGAGCGACGGTGTCGCTCCGCTTTCTCGTCGCAGCGGCCTAGTGAACGCCTGTGGTATGGGCTTTGTTGCGCCAAATTGAGGTAGGTCAAGTTGGAAGATAGAGCTATCGCCCTCGACAGGCAATTTGTCGAACGTGTATCACAGCAAGATTTCTTGGAGATAGAGCAGGGCTGGGATCATCTCAGCCTGGGTCTTAGCGATGCCGATTTTGTCGGCATGTTCGAGTCACAGATGAAGAGCCGTCTGCTGGATCTTGAGTCCCGCAGCATGCGCGCCCGTAATCAAGGTTTCTACACCATAGGCAGTTCTGGCCATGAGGGCAATGCCGCCTGCGCCGCGGCGCTGCGCCCAACGGATATGGCGTTTCTGCATTATCGCAGCGCGGCCTTCATGATAGAGCGTGCCCGCCAGGTGCCTGGCGAGACTTCCCTGTGGGATATGCTGCTCTCTTTTGCGGCCTCAAGCGAAGACCCTATCTCGGGTGGACGCCATAAGGTGCTCGGCAGCAAGCGGCTGATGATCCCGCCGCAGACCTCCACCATCGCCTCTCATCTGCCCAAGGCGGTGGGCGCGGCCCTGAGTATTCCCTTGAATCAGAGGCTCAGTATCGATAGCGTCTTGCCCGAGGATAGTCTGGTCTTCTGTAATTTTGGTGACGCCTCTGCCAACCATGCTAGCGCCCAGACGGCGATCAATGCCGCGGGGTGGGCCGCCTATCAACAGGTGCCACTGCCGCTCATGTTTGTCTGTGAAGATAATGGCATAGGGATCTCTACCGCGACGCCAAGCGGCTGGATTGCGGCTAATTTTAAAGATCGCGCCGGGATCAAATATTTCTACTGTGATGGACGGGATCTGCTCGATTGTTATCGGGTCAGCCGTCAGGCGGCCGATTACGCCAGGTATAATCGCAGGCCAGTATTTTTACATGTACGAACGGTGCGCCTGATGGGGCACGCCGGTAGCGATGCCGAAATTGCCTATCTCAGCAAACAGAAGATTTTTGATAATGAGGCGCAAGATCCGCTGCTGCTCAGTGCCAAGCAGATCATCGAGGCCAATCTGATGAGCCCGGAAGAGATCGTCGAGCAGTACCAGACTCTCAAGGCGCGTATCGCTGCCATCGCGAAGGTGGCGGTTGAGCGACCGAAACTGACTAGCGCCAAGACGGCGATGGCGGCGGTGATTCCACCTGTGCGCCAGACGCCAGTGGTCCATCAGAGCCTGAGTGACGAGTCCTTTGCAAAGCTCTTTAGCGCCGACAAAAACTCTCTGGGCAAGCCGGTGCACATGGGCAAGCTGATCAACATGACACTGACCGAGTTGATGGCACGCCAGCAGAATATCGTGGTCTGCGGTGAAGATGTTGGCAAGAAGGGCGGGGTCTATCATGTGACCTCGCGCCTAGTGGAGCGTTTTGGCCCTAACCGGGTGATCAACACTCTGCTGGATGAGACCTCAATTCTGGGGCTGGCCATCGGCATGGCCCACAATGGATTGCTGCCTATTCCCGAGATCCAGTTCCTTGCCTATGTGCATAACGCCGAAGATCAGATCCGCGGTGAGGCGGCGACCCTGCCTTTCTTCTCCAACGGTCAATTTAGTAACCCTATGGTGATCCGTATCGCCGGCCTGGGTTACCAAAAAGGCTTTGGTGGTCATTTTCATAACGATAACTCCCTGGCGGTGTTTCGCGATATTCCGGGCCTTATCCTGGCCTGCCCCTCCAATGGCGCCGATGCCATCGGGATGCTGCGAGAATGTGTGCGCCTGGCGGAGCAGGAGCAGCGGCTGGTGATCTTCTTGGAGCCTATTGCGCTTTACATGACGCGGGATCTTCATGAGGAAGGTGACGGACTATGGAGTCATAGCTACTGCCCGCAAGATCAGGCGAAAGCCTTGCCCTATGGCGAGCTAGGCGTCTTTGGCAAGGGGAAGACACTGGCGATTCTCAGTTATGGCAATGGCTACTATTTTAGCCGTCAGGCCGAGCGAGAGCTGTCTAAGAAGGGGATAGACTGCCGAGTGATCGATCTGCGGTATCTGATCCCGCTCAATGAAGCGGCAATCACCTCCGCGGTCAGCGAGTGTGAACATCTGCTGATCGTCGATGAGTGCCGCCGCAGTGGTTCGGTAAGCGAGGCGATTGTCACTTGCGTACATGAACGACTCGGGGATCTTGCGCCGCAGATGGCAAGGCTTACCGCTGAAGATTGTTTTATCCCGCTGGCTGAGGCGGCAACCTTACCACTACCAAGTCGCTCGCAGATCGTCGAGGCTGCGCTCGCCTTGCTTGGCGATAGCCTGGAGCAAGAACTGCTAACGGGAGCGAGGGAAGCCTAATGACAACACCAACAAATAGGAGTGAGGGCGGCGTGAGCAATAAGCTAAGGGCATTGGTGGTTGCACCGGGGCGTGGCTGCTATAACAAGGAGGAGCTGGGATATCTGGCTAAGTATCACAGTGACAAATCAGGCTTTATCGAGGCGATAGATGCTTATCGGCGTCAGCTGGGCCAGCAACCCATTAGCGACTTAGATAGTCAAAGTAAATATTCCTTTAAGCTGCATACACCGGGTGAGAATGCTTCGGCGCTCATCTATGCCTGTGCCATGGCAGACTTTATGGATATCGACCGCGAGCGCTTTGATATAGTGGCGGTCACTGGTAACTCCATGGGCTGGTATATCGCCCTGGCACTGGCTGGTGCCCTCGATGAGCGCAGCGCTATTAAGGTGATCAACACCATGGGCAGCATGATGAGTGACGGCCTGATTGGCGGGCAGATGATCTATCCTGAGATGGATGCCGACTGGCGTAAAGATCCGAATCAAACGGAGTTGCTCGACAGGGTGATTGCCGAGGTTAACCAGCTTGATGGCTGTGAGCTTTATACCTCTATTTATCTTGGTGGCTATCGGGTCTTGGCGGGAAATGACGCCGGGTTGACCGAGGCGGAGGCCCGCTTGCCAAAGTTGGATGAGCGTTATCCTATGCGTCTCTATAACCATGGCGCCTTTCATTCGCCTTTGCTCAGTGACATTGCCCGCCGGGGGCAAGAGGCTTTGCCTGTCTCACTGTTTCAGCCCTCTAAGCTGCCTATGATAGATGGCAGGGGCCAGATTTGGAGTCGATATTCGAGCGATCTGACTCGGCTACACAGCTACACCTTAGGTCATCAAGTGGTGGCTCCCTATGACTTTAGTCAGGCGATGGCGGTAGGGGTTAAGGAGTTTGCGCCAGATTGTGTGATAGTGCTGGGGCCGGGCAATACCTTGGGCGGGCCAGTGGCCCAGTCACTAATAGCTCACTCCTGGTTTGGCTGGCAGAACAAGTCTGGCTTTAGCGCGGCGCAGCAACAAGCGCCTAAATTAATCGCCATGGGCAATGAGTTACAAAGAGGTGTGGCCACAGGGCGATAGCGGCATTGCTAATACTGTCATTGCTTAACCTATTGCTCCTATGGCATATTTTCCTCTTTTATAAGGATATATTAAGACCTTTATGGCCGAGCCCAACACGAGTTTACCGACAACAAGCGAAATTGAGATCCGTCACAGCACAGATGCTGATATAAAAGGGATCTTTGCCCTCTATAGTCAGCGCAGCTGTTATGCCGGGACGCTACAGCGTCCCTATCCGTCACTGGCGTTCTGGCAGAAGCGACTGCAGGAGCTACCGGATAATTGTTATAGCCTGGTCGCAGTGCATGAGGGCAAGGTGGTGGGACAGCTAGGCATGGAGGTATACGCTAATGCCAGGCGCAAGCATGTGGCTAATTTCGGTATGGCGGTGTGTGAGTCGGCGCGTGGTCAAGGAGTTGGGAGCGCGTTGATGGCAGCCATGATAGATCTGGCCACCAATTGGCTGGCGGTCAGGCGTATAGAACTCGAAGTCTATACGGATAACGACGCTGCTATCGCGCTTTATAAGGCCCATGGCTTTGAGATAGAAGGGGAAGCCAAAGATTACGCTTTTCGTGACGGCGTCTATGTGAATGTCTATATGATGGCCAGATGCAGCTAACCTGGCTAATGACAGTTAAGCGCCGCTAAGGCGGCGCGCTCCTGACTATCTGCTTTGATCGTCAGATCTTACCTATTTAGCGAGCCATCGCTGGGGCAAAAGCTGATCTAGATCAGTAGAAGGTAAACTAATATTTTATCCTCCACTTTTGCCGGGGAAACTCTCAAAAATCCCAAAAGCGTGACCTTTAGCCCGTCTTGCCTCACTTTCTATACCGCTAGGGGATAAACGCCATGAGCGGTGAAGGTGGATTCGTGGGTCACTTAGCAAACCGGCCTCTTTATGTGAGGCTGGTCACGCGCCAGTTGCAGCCTCTATTTATCTTTATGAATTTATTGAATATTTAACTTTTCTCTAACGCCTTTCTTTGTGGGTTCTTCGTATTTTACTGTTTTGTATGGCTTTTTTGGTATTTTCCTTGCCCATTGTGGCGTCATTAAGACTTCTCTAAAATCCGCGGCGACTTTGATCGCGCCATTGGGCGCCTAAACGAATAGCGATAGTGAGGGGAAAGTAGATGTCGACAAAATTGGCCAATCCAGCACCATTAGGTTTAATGGGCTTTGGCATGACAACCATCTTATTGAATATCCATAACGCAGGTTTTTTTGCCATCGATGCAATGATCTTGGCGATGGGGATCTTCTATGGGGGGATAGGTCAGGTGCTGGTGGGCATGATGTGCTTTAAGCGCGGAGATACCTTTGGCACCACGGCGTTTACCTCTTACGGTTTATTCTGGCTGACACTCGTTGGTCTGATGATCTTGCCAAAGATGGGCCTGGCTGAGGCGAGTCCTCACCATTTCATGGGCTGGTACCTGACGCTTTGGGGCGTGTTTACTGCCTTTATGTTTGTTGGTTCCCTGCGTTACCCACGCGCCAAACAGGTGGTATTTGGCTCTTTGACTGTGCTGTTTTTCCTCTTGGCGGCCCGTGATTTTACCGGCAGTGCATTTATCGGCATGATTGCTGGTTTCGAAGGTATATTCTGTGGCGCCAGCGCCATCTACTTCGCCATGGCGCAGGTGTTGAATCAGGAATATGGCCGAGTCGTTTTGCCCGTGGGTGAGCTTAAGCGTTAACCATCATAGATAAGCGCCATGATTGCCCGGACGATCTTTTTGCCATATCAGGCTTTGTAGGGATCCGTAAAATCCTGCAGTTGGTGATAACACTGACTGCTCGTCTGGGCTTTTTTACGCTTTCAATAGCTTATTAGCTAAAAGAGTTTGCCCTGTGATGCCTTCGCGTGTTGTGAATTGGCCTAGCGCTGGCTTGTCAGTTGGCTTGGCGGGTCGTTTGGAATGCGTGAGGAGAGTGGGGAGATGAGTCCCTCACTCAGCGTTGAGTAAGGGACAAAGATTTGCCTTTTAGAAGAGTCTTAGCCTTGTGGCATAGGGCTTAAGACAATCTCTACACGGCGGTTTTGCGCGCGGCCTTGGGGTGTGGCGTTGTCTGCAATAGGACGTGATTCGCCCATGCCGATAGAGCTGATACGCTGATTCTTGATCTCGCGCGACATCAGGTAGTTAGCAACTTCTGCGGCACGTACCTGAGACAGACGCAAGTTGTAAGACTCGCTACCAGAGCTGTCGGTAAAGCCCATGACGTTTAGCATGGTTTCATCATATTCTTTGGCGACTAGGGCGACGCTGTCGAGCACATTCTTGGCACGGCTGCTGAGCACCGATTGGTCAACACCAAAGGTCACCTCATTAGGCATGTTCAGAATGATGTTGTCACCGCTGCGGGTGACGCTAACGCCAGTCGATTGTAGTTGCTTGCGCAGCTCTGCTTCTTGCACATCCATGTAATAACCGATACCGCCACCGACGGCTGCACCCGATGCAGCACCGATCAGTGCGCCCTTACCTCTGTCGCTCTTGCTCGATGAAGCAACACCAATTGCAGCACCGGCAATTGCGCCTATGATGGCACCATTGGTTGCCTTAGCATTTTGAGATTCATTGGTATAAGGGTTAGTTGTTTGGCACGCTGAGATAAAAAGCGTTGAACTCGCTACCAGTGCGGCGACTAATTTTGGCTTAGTGATCATCGTTACTCCATATCAGGTATGCCTTAGGATCGAGTTCGTCCCAAGGCTTGTTATTATTTACGTTCTGGTTCCATTTCGTTTGCATAATAACAAAGAGATGACCCTTTGTTTGAATCTATCTAAATTTTAATGAAGCTATTTAAGGATATCAGTTGTCTTTGGCGCACTTTTTGCGCAGGAAGTCCTGACTCTCGGCATTGAGATGGCTTTTAGAAAGATAATGCTGGCGATTACCTGAGCGTAGCAGATACCCGGTATCTGTCTCTTTTAATTCGTCAATGCTGTCCCACAGCAGCTGTTGTTTCACATAGAGTGATTCTGTGGTGATTCCCTCTTCATCCAAGGTGAGGCAAGCCTCATTGCCCGCCGCCTTACTCATCATCTGGCGCCACAGGTACCAAGGGCGTTTGTATTTAACGCTGAGCGCCTCCAAGACGCCGAGTCCAACAATAAACCAAGAGGCATAGGCGTTAACGCCTGTCATCAATAATGCCAATCCCGCCAAGAGGAAGCCGATAGCTTTAGTGTAGTCGGCTAATTGTGGGGCCTGTGTCACCGAGGCGTCGAAACACTCGCCATAGTATGCCTTGTCTAAGATAAAGTGTTTGCTGTAATGAAATGAAGCTGTCATGGGAATATCGTTATCTGAGTTTTCGCACAGTGTAACGCTATCTAAGCGAAGTGCAATCGCGCCAAAGGCCAGGTTTAGATATTTGCTGAAATATGCGCTAAGTTTAGCTATCTGATGAACCGGCTTATATGGCGCTGCAAAGGGAGCTTAAGATGTCATTTGTGCCTAAAGGATATGTGAAGTGTAAGAAGACGCCAGTCTTTGGCGTACAGGATATGCCTGCCATCTATCGGGAACGTCATTTTACCCGTCCCGGTGTTTATGAGCAGATCCATGTGATTCAGGGAGAACTGCTGTTTTTCGGTTATCGGGATAAGCAGGGGCAGGTGGAGAGGGAGATAAAGCTTGGGGCAAATGAGACCGCTATCTCTCACCCTGGCTACTGGCACAGTATCGAGCCCTTGACTCAAGATACTCAGTTTGAAATTCACTTCTTTATTAAGCCGCAGGGATTGGCTGAAGAGGCATCTCCAGCAGAGTGAGACTCACCTTTGGCCGGGTGCAAAAGCCCCTGTATTGGCCAGCGCTGTTTCATCAGGAAAAACGTCTGGCAAAGAATGATTTTTATAGCGTCTATCTGACAGGCTTCTTCTCTTACCTATTGCTGTTTACCCTACTGGTTTATTTGGGATAAACGCGAGTTTATCCCTTGGGCATATGGTTTTATCTTGCGTTAGCTGGGGAGATCGTAACGATTACGCTGCGCCGGCAGATCGCTGAGGTATTGCACAAACTCCACCTCATAGCCGCTTGGGTCGATAAAGTAGACGTTGCGGCGATAGGGATCTTCTTGTCCCTCTTTGTCGACCTCGAAGCCCGCCTGATTGAGCCTAGTGATCACGCCATCGAGATCTTGGGTCACAAAGGCGAAATGAGCCAGTCCCACTTGATGACCTTTGAGATCGCGGTTTTCGCCTTCGCCATCGTCGTTAAAAGCAATATATTGATATTCATCGCCAAAGTGGATCCAGTTTCTGGGTTTGCCATACCAAGAGCCCTGACCGCCGCCACGGACTGTCCAGTGCGGAAAGGCCGCGCGATAGAAGTTAAGCGCCCTGTCTATGTCGGTGACGACGAGATTAATGTGTTCCAGATGAATCATGATTAAATTCCTTCTTAGTTAGATTTAAGATATTCCATCGAAATTTTAATGATTTAGTTTTTATCCTAGGCTACATGCCATACACATACTCTTGCTGTTTAGGATAGGGCAGGTCTTGGTGCTGCTGGCGTATGCTGCTCAGTGCTACTGAGTATTGAGCCAGCATATGCAGACTATAACCAATGCGTTCTCTTAACCCTTGATCTCTGCTATCGACCACCTTCTCACCCAGTACCTGCTCGACATTACGTATGATTAGGTGATCGGGAGTCGGCACCAGCTTATTGTTTTTCAGCGCATTCATCTTGAGCTCTGCGATGGGATAGCTGCCGCTGATACCACTGGTGACCGCCACTAACAGGGCGGGTTTGTGGGCGGTATCCTGGTTATCGCATAACAAGAGAAAGTTTTTCAGCATGGGGGAGGCCATGCCACCCCATTCGGGCGTGATAAGAATCAAGGCATCGGCCTGTTTTACCAGAGGGCTGATGCGATGCCAGTCGCTCGCTTGGAGTGCGGCGCTTTCTCTATCGCCATCCCAGAAAGGCAAGGCGTGTTGGCATAACTCTATATGCTGTATCTCATTGAATTGGTTAGCGTGTTCGCTAAGGTATCCGGCGACTCTGGCACTTTGGGAGCCGGGACGTTGACTGGCACTGACGATGAGAAGTTTCATTATGTAAATCCTTTTGTTTATTTATTGTTTTGTACAGTAATTGCTTTACTTAATTTTGTAAAGACTAAAGTAAATAAAAAAGTTTACTTAACTGCAGGATAGGTAATAATGGGCTCACATGAGTTAAGGGGAGACAGCGGTGAGTAAGAAGACCAGCGATAAAATCATCGATTACATCAAGATCCAGGGGCCCAGCACCGCCAAGGTGTTAGCCGAGCAATTTGCACTGACCACCATGGGGATTAGACAGCATCTGCAGGCACTGGAAGAGGAGGGGATCTTGAGCTTCGAAGATAGAAAGGCCAGTCGCGGTCGTCCCACCCGTTATTGGGCGCTTACCGAGAAAAGCTACCAAAAATTTCCCGATCGCCACGATGAGTTAAGCAGTCAGCTGGTTGACTCGGTACGTGTGGTCTTTGGTGATCAGGGGCTGGAGCAGCTCATCGCGCACCGAGAGCAGACTAGCAAGCGCATCTATCAAGAGGCACTCTCGGCCCATAGCGGCCTTGTCGAAAAGTTGGAGACCCTGGCTGAGATCAGAACTCAGGAAGGGTATGTGGCAACCATAGAGGTGCAAGATGGTGTCTACTGGCTAATGGAAAATCACTGTCCTATCTGCGCCGCCGCCAGCCGCTGCGCCAACTTTTGTCGCTCAGAGTTACAGTTATTCCAAGAGCTTTTTATTGGTATGGCAGAGGTTAGCCGTGAGGAGCATATCATTGCTGGTGCCAGACGTTGTGCTTATAAGGTAGCCCCAGTGGCAAGCGATGATGTCAGCTAAACGTGCCCGGTTAGACAGATTTATCAGCCAACAATGTCAGATCCCGCGCAAGCAGGTGCGGCTACTGTTGGCGAAAGGCCGGGTGAGTGTCGATGGGCTTGTGGTGAGAGATGCCGACTGGCAGATAGATCAGTTTTCGGTGGTTATGCTCGATGGTGAAGTGCTCAGACAGGAGCAGGCCATCTACCTGATGTTACATAAACCCGTGGGTGTGGTGAGTGCGACTAAGGATACCCAGCACAAGACAGTGATGGATCTCTTGCCTGAATATCAGGACAAGGGGCTGCATATCGTCGGGCGTCTGGATCTTAACACCTCGGGCCTGGTGCTGCTCACTAACGACAGCCGTTGGTCGAAACAGATCATGTCTCCCGAGCATAAGGTGGCGAAGCAGTATCTGGTTGGCCTCAAGGCTCCGCTGACTCAGGCTTATGTGAAAGCCTTCGCCGAAGGATTTTATTTTGCCTATGAAAATATTACCACTCAGCCTGCAGAGCTGGAGATCCTCGACAGCCACCTTGCTCGGGTTAGCTTGCTAGAGGGACGCTATCATCAGATTAAGCGTATGTTTGGCCGATTCCGTAATCAGGTCATGACATTGCACCGATTCGCCGTGGGCAATATTCACCTGGATGAGTCACTTGAACCTGGTGAGTTCCGAGCGCTAACGGCCGAAGAGGTAGCCAGTATATCCCAGTGAGGTGATGAGATTCATAGGGCAGAAGTTTGTCATAGAAGCGTCTTCTAGCACTTACCGCTGAGTTAGACAAGCCATCGCTAAATGTGTGACTAATGGCTATATCGTTTACTGTAAATCCTGTGTTATAAATATTCGATTACTCAAATAAACAATAGTGTCGATGAGCAATCAAACCTTAAAGAAAATCAGCGAACTCGATGTGTTTTGTTTGATGGTGTTTAAAGTCATTTTTCAAACCGGACACGCCAATATCGCTGCGAAACAGTTAAACGTTTCCGCTCCTAAAATTAGCCGTTGTTTGAATATGTTACGTGCTACTTTTGATGATGAGTTGTTTTATCGGCGACAACTTGGCCTCAAGCCAACCCCCATGGCTGAATTTCTCTATGAGCCCGTATGTCAGTTCTGTGAAGCCGTTTTAAAAATAGAACAGTCTATCTGTGAAAAGAGCAGTGAGCTGGCCAGTGAACGTCTGCGAATCGCAGTCACTCCGAGTATCTTGGCTAGCCTGTCATTGGCTTATTCCCGCAGCAACGCCAGAGATGCCTTTAGTCAGCTGCAGTTTGTGATTTGGGGGGATGATTCTGCCGATCTTATTCATAACGGCGAGCTGGATATGGGCATTACTTTTGATGCCTGTAGCGAACACCACCTGTCGGTAGAGTCCTTGGGTGAGTTGAGTGGTGTTTGTCTGGCGGCCAACGAAGAACATGCCATCTGGTCCCAGAGCGAACCTTTGACCCTGGAAACCGTCTGTCGTCATCCTTTTCTCTGCTTGGACGGTAAGGGGTTTAACGACAAGATTGATCCCTTAGAGGTGTTTGCTCGTCAACACGGTGCCGATATCGACAGCATAGAAAGAGTCAGCTCTCGTGATGAGTGGTATAGCCACCTGCTGACCATGAACTCGGTGGCCTTCTTGCCCTGCTCAGAGGCGGATATTTGTGGCTGCTTGCCGGGGCTGCGTGTGGTACGGCTCTCCGACGAGGAGGTGGCGAGGTTACATGGTGAAAGCATGTCACCACAGTACCTATTACTTGAAAATCCGGCGGAATATCGTCGTTACTCTTTAGAGCAGCGAGAATTAATTATCCAGCTTATCAAGCAGCTACTCGTTAAATGTTAATTTCAAAATTTGAAATTTACGGTTTCAAATTTTGAAATTTCTGTTAATGAATCTTTAAATTGTAGTCACAACTTGGACTCAATTAACTAACAATTTATCGCCACTCCCTTATATTTGAGGTACTGCAATAGCAGCAAATACCTATAAAGGGATATGGCGATGAAAAAAAATAAAATTACCTTATTAGCCATGGCACTCTTCTGTGCCATTGGTGTGAGCGCGTGTAGTGATGGTGATGACGGTAAAGATGGAGCCCCAGGTGAACCAGGCGTTCCTGGTACTCCTGGTGCACCTGGTGCACCAGCGGGATCGACCGTTGATGCTGTAGCCACTGCCGCAGACTTCAAACTAACGCTAGAACCTGCCGACATTGTAGTAGTAGGAGCTGATGACTTCTCTATTAAGTTCACCGCGACAGGTAAAAATGCTAAAGGAGATGATGTTCCGTTTACCGGTCTGGACAAGGTTGCTCTGTATGTGACGAACCAGATCGCTAACCCCACCGATACTGGTGCTCCTATGCTCTGGTCAAATAATGCCTTGGTCAACGAGTTTGGCTCTAGCATGTACTGTACGCCGACGGGTAAGGCGACAGCACGTGGCGGCGCCGAAGTTGATGCTTGTACCTTGGTAGAAGATCCTGAAAATCCAGGTACTTATACTGGTACATGGGAACATGATGGCAATGCGCCTGTAGTGGTTGCCGATGGCGATCCTAACAGCATGTTCCGCGTCATGGTGCGTACCTATAACGTGACCGACGCTACTGGCGCATCGATATCCGATAAATTGCTTTCTACTCCGCTCGACTTTATTCCTGCAACGGGTGAGTTGGCCGTATCTGAGAAAGATTCAGTATCCAATGCTGCCTGTATCCAGTGTCACAGTGAGTTAATGGGCTATGGTGAAGGCGATCAACGCATTGCTAACATCGGTGCTCACCACAACTACCAGAAAGTGGAAAACTGTATTACATGTCATAACCCAGCTTATGCCTCTGATCAGTACGATCCTGAAAAAGGCTGGAACGCTAACTTTAATGCGATGATCCATACCATACACGTTGCTGGTCATGTAGCGCCTTATGGTTGGGTTAAAGGTGAAGCGTTAGAAGAGTTTGGTGATGTTCACTTCCCATCTGAACTCAATGAGTGTACTACCTGTCACGACAATGGTACTCAGTGGAACGACAATGTTTATGCAGAAGCTTGTGTAGGTTGTCACCTTACTGTGAACTTTGAAACTGGTGAAGGCCACTCTGAGTTCCAGTTGCCACAGGCTGATGATTCACAATGTATGAACTGTCACATTGGTAATCTGAGTCCACAGAAGGTACATAAAGTTGGATCTAGAGCGATTGCGACAGATTCAATGGAAATTAGTGTTAGCTCAGTAGCTTATACTGAAAATGTTTCTCCTGCACTTGATGAAATTGTGGTCACATTTGATGTGACTGTAGACGGTGCACCTATCGCTGACGGCTTTGACTTCAGTGAATACACTAACTATGACCGTATGCTGGTTGGCTGGGTTGACGCTAAAGGTACTTACTTTGGTAATTCTAGCAATTATTTATCACTAAATGGTACGCCAGCTGTTGGTGGTAAGTTAGTGGTAACATTACAGAAAGACGGCCTTGATTTCGATGGTAAGAGTATTGCGATCACTCCACGCTTCTCTGTATGTGCCGATGCCAAAGGAATGCTGGCTAAATGTGCAGATGCAGATATTGAGTATGTGGGGGTCACAATGGCACCAACATATTGGAATCTAGCTACTGCAGATGGTAGCGGTGCGACTCCTGCTAGACAAAGTAATCCTGCGTCTATCACTGCTGATGAAGCTAAGTGTAATTCATGTCACGGTTCGTTAACGGTTGCTAAGCACTATGGTAATGAACGCTTCGACCAGTGTGTTGGTTGTCACAACAATACTTGGGGTGGTTCATACCACGTGCCTGTCGAGTATAAGAGCGACGAGGTAGATGCTGATGGTAAGCCAATATTCAAGACTCTTGAAGGTTTGACATTCCACAATAGAGATCTTGTTACAGTAGCTCACCGTTTCCATACCGGTCTATGGGATGACAACAGAGGTTTCCCTGCTATTCACCTAAATTCTGATTTGGAAGTGATTGGCTACCCAGCATTGGCAACCGATTGTCAGGCTTGTCATAAAGATGGTGCCAAGTTCTTCGCAGCAGATGGCGGTTTGACTTCTGGTAAACGCGCAATCGCTGTCGATGCAGCAGGTACTCAGTTTGTTAGCCCTGTAGCAGAGTCATGCCGCTCTTGTCACTACAGTGCCTCTGCACTCGCTCACTTCGAGAGCAACGGTGCGACAGTTGAAGGTAAGCCAGATACAACTGCTGACCTGCCTATCGAGTCTTGTGCAACCTGTCACGCCGAAGGCAAGACATACGGTGTTGATAAAGTTCACGCCGGAGGCGCTCACTAGAGCCTACAATAATAACTCTCGCTAAGTGGGCATACCCCTGCTAACTGCCCACTGAGAAAGTCGTAATCTTGGGGAACCTGATTTAGGTTCCCCCTTTTTGTGCCCGGCTTTTTTGCCCAAGGGGCGCTATTGGACTGGCTAATTGTCTGTTTTCCCTATCTTGGTCTAAGTTAAATAGACCTGTTAGGCCAAAGTAGAGCATCCACATTGGCGGTCAAAGAAACCTCCTCCAGCCTGTTTTTAATAGCGATAAAAGAGTCTTTTATTGCACTCTTGCCTTTTATCTTTGTGAACTCATTACTGGCGCTGGTGCTGGCTTTGGTGGATGTGTGGCAGCCAGGCTGGCAAACCAGTGATGCCTATGTATGGCTGAGTCAGTTCGGTCATCTTCTGTTTAGCTTTTTTCCCTTAATGGCGCTGCTGTCGCTTTCATTTCATTTTGCCAAATATCTGCACGTGTCGGCCGTGGTGGTGGCATCGCTTTCTATCGGTACTCAAATCGCCTTGCATATTCATGGGAGCGTTATTTGGGAGACGAACCAAGGGTTCGATTTTCTGTTTGGCGATGCCAGAGCCATTATTACGCCGATTTTGGTGGCCTATCTGCTGCGTTACCTGATGGGCATTAAGGCGCTTAATCTGTTACAGAGCACGAGTTTGAGCAGTTACCTCAAGTTGCACCTCAATCTGTTTATTCCCTTAATTCTTTGCTTTGTCATTATTACCAGTGGCACCTACCTGGTCAGTGAATTAATGGGGCAGGTGTTTAGCTCGCTGGCCGACTCACTGGCCGCCAGTGGTACTATGTTTCAGCTATTTGTTCGTGTGCTTGCAACCCATGTTCTTTGGTGTTTCGGTGTTCATGGTGATATCGCCTATATGTTGGTGCTCGGTGTGGACAATGGGCTGCAGTCGGTAGCCCCCAATCTGACGCTGTCGCAATTTACCGATCTGTTTGTGCTCTTAGGTGGCAGTGGGGCCACTCATTCTTTGTTGATCGCCTTATTTATTGCCTCTAAAGATCGCAATGCCGTCAATGTGGCTAAGCTTGCCTTGCCATTTGCGCTGTTTAACATCAATGAAATTTTGATCTATGGCTTGCCAATCATCTTTAACCCCAGGTTGATGCTGCCTTTCGTGTTGCTGCCCCTGTTTAATACCCTGATAGGGGTCTTGCTGATCAACGCTGGCTGGATAAGTTTTACTGGCAATGGCTTTGCCTGGGTCACACCGATATTTCTCAATGGTTATGTGGCAGGGGGCAGTCTGGCGCTACCTTTAGTGCAGCTGCTTTTAGTATGCGCCGGGGTGTTTATCTATCTGCCTTTCGTCAGGCGATATAGCCTCTTGGTGAGCAATAAAGGGTTTGAGCGAGACCTGATTAAGCGGGTACAACTACAGCACGATATCGACCAGATGAGTGAGCGAAACTATGCGCGGCAGCAATCAGAGGAGCTAGCGGCCAACCTTAACCTGGAAAAGACCATTAAAGAGGTGCTCAACGGCGAGTTGCTGCTTTACTACCAACCTAAGCTCAGCCTGAGTAACAGGCATGTTGTTGGCTATGAAGCGCGACTTAGGCTGCGAAACGAGCAGGGTAAGGTGGTGGGCCCCTATTTTATTCCCGCCTTCGATCAGGCTGGTTATTTCAACTTAATCGACAGTTTTGTGATTAAGCGGCTGCGTGACGATATGCAGCGATGGGCTCATCAAGGCTTCTATCCCAGGGTCAGTATCAACTTAAACCCAAATAGCGTGTTAAGCCCGGATATTCAGGCGATGCTGATCGAGCAGCTGGGCGATATGGCCGAACGGGTGGATATTGAGGTGCTCGAGTCTATGTTTGTGGCCGATCTCGATGCTGTAGAGGCCAGTATGGCCTATCTGCGCCAATATGGATTCTCTTTCGTGCTCGATGATTTTGGTACCGGCTTTTCCAGTATTAGCCTGCTGAGTAAGATCACCATAGAGGGAGTAAAGTTGGATCGCTCTATTTTGGACAATATCAAACATCACAAAGGGCAGGTCTTATACCGTCACACCTGTATGTTGTGCAGAAGTTTGGGCTTTAACTTAGTTGCCGAAGGGGTTGAGACTAAGGCTGAAGAGCGCTTTGTGGCGTCAGTGGGGGTCGAGACAGTGCAAGGTTGGTTATACGCCAAAGCCATGCCGGCCGATGAAGCCAAGCGCTACGCCTTGTTACAGCAGGGCTTTGGGAAAAAAGCGGTCGAGGCACAAATAAAAAGGGAGCCATAGGCTCCCTTAACTGCGTTAGGCTTGGGCGCGCTGTAAGTTCAGCAGCCATTTGCCGTAGATAAAGATCCCTACCGCTGAGATGGTGCCGATGGCGGCAATGATATACCAGGCCATGCCTATGTTATGGGCGTTATACAGCAGGGTTGTAAGCGCTTGCGCCGACTCGCCGGTGAAGCTGACCAAGGTGGTGAAGGCTTCCCCTTGTGGAATGGCGGCGACATCGCTGGCGCTCATGCCGCGCTCAAGAAGCAGCTCACGAGAGAAGATCTCTTTCGATGCGTACATCTCATAGAGTTTAGGGCCAAAATAGCCTTCCAGTCCCCAGCCTATCCCTTGAGGCAGCATCACGAAGCCCAGATACATAGCCTTCTTGCCCTTAGGGGCGATGTTACCCATAAATTCGTTCTTCTTAGGGCTGATCATCATCTCGCCGAAGGAGAACATGGCAATCGCCAGGACGATCATCCAGGCGGCGTTGGTGGCACCGATAAGAACGAAGGCAATAATGCTGAGCAAACAGCCTGCCAGCATGGCGGTAGTAATACGGTATTTCGCGGTAAGCGCCGCCACCAGGAAGCAGCTGGTCATGATCATACCAGCGTTAAGGTTCAGCATGCCCTCAGGCATCACCTTAGTGCCCGAGTTATCCAGGCCCAGCCAGAACTGTAACACGCCGTTTGAGGTGCCCTCACTGCCAAACAGGCTGGTAACGATCACACTGGTATCGACCCACTCAGCAATATGAATTGGTAGCACGTCAAACAGTGCGTTAAACAGGAACCAGAAGCCAGCAAATACCAGCATATAGTAGATGACAACCGGCTTTTTTAGTTCATGTAGGGCGTCTTTCCACAGGGCTTGCTGGGTGATCTCGCCACTTTTTATCTGACGGTTGCGTTCCATGCGCTCCTCTTTGCCTGGCTCCTTGTAGGCCAGTAGGAAGAGGAAGTTGAGCGAGATGATGGCGGCGCAGGCATAGAAGACGTTGTCCCAGGAGAGCTGGCGCATATGAACCGCCACCAGTGGGCCGAGGAAACCACCGATATTCACCACCTGATAGAAGATGCCCCAGGCCATTGAGGTATTTTGGCGTCCCGTCGAGAGGACCAGTGTACCCTGGATCCCGGGTTTAAATATCCCCGTGCCGCCGGCCAGTAGCATGGCGCCGAAGAGGAAGCCCCAGAAGGTAGGGAAGAAGGCCATGACCAGATAACCGGAGATCTTAATCACGGTAGAGGCGAAGATGGTCTCCTTGTAACCAACACGGTCTGAGATCCCGCCGGTAAACACTGGGATAAAGGTTTGCATCAAGGCCCAGATAGAGATGATGACACCATAGTCATGCAGACTGATCCCCAGTCCGCCTTCAGACACAGGCGCCTTGGCATAAAGACCGGCACTGGCTTTCACACCATAGTAGGCGATACGTTCGACCAGCTCCATGCCGCCGACGATCCAGAAAATGTAACTTAAACTGGCAATGGAGGCCCACATTCCCAGCTGCTTGACTTCGCGCAGATCATTTTCTGCGTAAGCATCATTGGCGTCGCTCATACCCTTCCTCAATTTTTATCGTTTTGTTGTGCTGCTTAATCTGCAACATCTAGTGTTGGTTAGTGATACCTATGCTAGTAAATCGCCGAACATCCTAGCTTGTTAACACGTTTGGTAACCGCGTTACTATTTTCGACTGTAGAATAACGACTTATCGAAAAATTAACCCTTGTTATTAAACGTATTTGTTACGCTATTTCTGAACCCCTATTTACTGTGATTGGTATGATAAGCACTCGCTATCGAGGCGAGCACTGCACATTTGACAGCACACTTTACCTAAAAATGACCTTAAAGACCAAAACCATTCACATTGAGTGACACTGGTGTGATGAGCAGGTAAAAAAAAGCGAGCACTCCGGCTCGCCAAAAAGGGGGTGACAACAACGGTTTTCCTGTCGTCAAGGGGAAAGCAACTGACCAAATTGGTCCAAACTATAGCGGCCAGGCCTGTTCGCCATCGACGGCAACGGCTTGTAGATCTAGGCCATAACAGTAATCTCCCGGCGCATAGACATAGATAGCCTTGGGCACGGCAGGATAAGCGAAGCTGGCGACCTGGGTCTTGGCGGCCTCTGAGGTCGCCAGTCCCCACATCTGGTAGAAGTCTCGATAGTCGAGCCCGGTGGAGAAGCTCATGGCGATCATCAGAAAGTCGTTGTTACTTAGCTCCTTGGCCGCGGCCAGGTCGAAATGGCTAAAGCCCAGTTGGTCACGCTTGGCCAGCCAGCTGGTCTCATCGGCCTGAGCGCGCTCAAACTCCCGCAGCAATATGTGCAGTCTGGCCAGCAGATGCCAACCATTTTGCAGCGCCCCCTGTTTCTGGGCGGCAATCATAGTTTGCAACATGGTCGCCATGCCGCTCGACCAGCTGGTGAGGTTGGCCGCCTGCATATAGGCGAAGGGATCGGCCTGGCGCTGACTGGCCTGTAATACTTCAAACTCATCCTGAATCGACAGGCCCTGGCATTGGGGAAGCTTACCGGTCTCAATATAGGCCCGTGACTTAGTGTAATAGGAGTAAGGGTTGGTGGAGGCGTGCCCCTCGTGGCCATCGAATCTCAGGCGTTTTCGCTCCAGTCCATGGCCAAGCTCGTGGATATCGCCATGGCCCGTAGGGCTAAATGACCAAGAAGCATCGTAGGGGTTACCCGAGCAGCCCGAACCACAGGTAGGTTGGTCGGCATTCATATGTTTAACCATATCTAACTGATTGAGCTGCCACCCCTTAGTCGCCGCAAAGTTAACAATTTCGTCGACGCTGTCGATACCCGGGCCCTTAAAGCCAGCTAATAGGTGGGGATAGTTGTGCACATAGCTGCCGATGGCCTGGCTCATCTTCAGCGGCGTGTCCCACATGGGCTCCTTGCTCATGGTCTCTTGCATCTTATTGAGCCGTGAATGCACCTCAAAATGCGCTGTGGCCAGTTCGGCCCAATCATAGTCGCCCTTGGTCAAGGCTTGTAGGAAACTCTGCTCATCCATGCCGTCGCGCCAGAAGGGGTGCAGGCCGACCTGGCTAAAGCTGAATTCGACTATCTGATCATTGTCGCTAAACCTTATCTGCACTGGGCCACCATAGGGAGAGGTAAGGGTGAGGGTTTCTCCCGGCTTTATCGCTATGGCTGGCGACTGCAGATACTTGGGGCGGTTATAGCCATTGCTTGCATATTCGTGAGTAGAACCTGAACGTTGAGTATTGATAAAGACCTTGGTTTCTACCGCACTGCTGTCTGTGCGCTTCACGCTAAAGGTTTGTCCCGGCAGGGCGTAGACGCCCGCGGCGCGAAACGGCGCCTTACTGGTCAGGGAAACCGTTCTATCTACCGGACTAATATGGGAGAAGTCGGTACGGCTGAAATTACCCAGATCCTGTGGCACAGGATTGAGGTGACGGGTGTTGTAAACGCTGCTGTCGGCAAAGAGAGCCTTAAGGTAGCTCATCGGCGCGGTAGTGGAGACGTCCATGGGGTATGTTATCTCGCTACGGTAACGATCGCCGAGTAAAATCAGATACTTGTACAGCTGATACTCAGAGGTATCGAAGATAGCCGTCTTCTCTGTATCCAGACGTTTGATACTGTTTTGGATATGGCTAAGGGCTGTGCGATAGGTCTCGCTAAAGAGAGGATCGCAAGTGTCCGCGCAGCTGGCCAGGTTAAAGCTTGGGGTTTCGCTTTCCAACAGCTCGAGCCAGAGGGCTTCCTGGGTCAGCGACGGTTTGGCGGCTTGCATGGCGAGGTAGTCGCTCCAGTCTGCCTTGTCTGGACTATAGAAATTACCCGGACCACCAGGTCCCTGCATGGCAAACCCCATGGCGCCGAGTACGGTTTGAGTCAGCGGCACACTGTTCCAGCTGTGCATGTGCAGATACAAAAGCGGTGTCTTGGCCTCTTGCAGGGCGTCGAGTCTCGCCGACACCTGAGTTTCATCAAAGGATTCGATAGAGCCAGTGATCACCAGTTCGGCTTCGCCCAGGCAGCTCGCCAATTCGCTGGCGACCTCACAGCGGCTCACCTGCCAGTTGGGATAGTGACTGGCGAGCCAGGTGGTGATGCGACTCTTACTCCAGTCGCTGATGAGGAATAGACGCACCTGCTTGCTGGCGGCGACAGTCTCTTGCTTCTCACCGGTTAACCAGGCCAGCAGTCGCATCATGCTGGGCTCAAAGCCCAAGTTATTGCCGCCCTGCATGCTGGAGATGATATCTGTACCGAAGGCGGCGTTACGCTGGCCATTGAGGTCGCTGGCCGCCGCAAATAGGCGTCCCTGATTGCCCCTTATCAGCTCGAAACTCTGGTTAATGGGAAAACCTTTACTGGCCAGGGGCATCTGAATCATCTGCGAGTGCTGGCCCGAATCATAACTGACCCTGTCTGCCTGATAGATGGTGCTTAAAAAGTGCTTGTGGGCGCTGCGATAGTCTTGGATCAGCTTGAGGCCGCGGGCGATCACCTTAGGCTCCAGATCTTTGATGAGATCGGCATCACCGCTCTGACTGGCGGCGCTGATCTTGTCTTTCAGCTTAAGAGTGAGACTATCCTGGCTACTCAGGCCTGCAGCGTCTGTCACCGTCAGGGAGACCATTATCTCCTCATCCTGCATCAGATCACTGGCATCCAGGGTGAGGGTATCGCTGTTAAGACCGGTTAGTGTGATCTCTGGGCCTTGGCTTTGCTGCCATTGGTAGGTCGCGCTGCCCGGATTAAATAGGGTAACGTTCGCGGTAAGTGAGAGGGTTTCATGATTCCAGATTTGCTGATCTGGCCCCAGGTCGATACTCGGCGCCTGTGCCAGTGGTGGCGTCACCACGCCTCCGTTGCCCGCATCCGTATTGCTATCCTCTGAACCGCCGCAGGCCGATAACCCTAAGGCGATAGCGAGTATCCATGGTTTCATTGTTAACCCTCATTTTCAATTTGTGACATTCTGATAGCATTTGCTGCTGAAATCAAATCAAAATTAAGAATTATTCAATAAAAACAATGGTTAAGTCGATATTTTGACGTCTTTGTTTTTTTGACGCTAGCCTTCTACTGTGCCTCGTCGACCAGGGCCGGCTTGTCAGGCGCCACCTCGATGAGCGTCTCACTGCTAAGCCCTTTCACCTCACTGCGAGCTAACCATTAATTTTCAGCTGTGCCCAAGAGAAGTTTCCCCCCTGACCTTTTAACTCAGTTTGCAGGGCGAAGTGCACCGTCATTGAGGTGATTTCCAAAAACTTTGGCTAAATGTGATCTATTACTTATTGGGTATGTCACAGTACTGTTACTTTAATGCTATAAGTAAAAGTACTATAGATTGCGCTGCGTGAAATACCTTTGTTTTAAATGATTTATGTTTTAAATGGCTAATGCTTTATATGGCTTAAGTTTTAAATTATTTAGGCTTTGAACAAGCTGGCAGAGTCGGCGTTATACAAGCTTTGCGGGTAAGTCAAAATGCGCGATGGCAAAGGTCTTAGGGGAAGTTGATGTCTCAACAGGGAGTAGGAATGATGGATCGTATTAAGTCGGTTCGTTTTCAGTTAAAACTGAATGTCTTTTTAATCATCTTTGCCTTTGTGTTTCTTGGGTACAAAGGCATTACCGGCATGTTAGATGCGGGGGCGTCGATTGGTGAGCTTTATGGTCAGGGGATGCAACACAGCATCAGGGCCGGAAAGATTTTGCATGAATTGGAGATGGCCCGTAGCGGTCTGCTCCTCGGGTTTCAGCATGCTCCCGATAACGCCTTTACAGATATGCACAATCACCCACTGAGCTTTCATGTGGAGTCGAGCCGCGAATCGATTAGGTTGCTGCATGACATTATAGATAACCAGATCTTAGCATCGGATCTCGATAGTGATGAGCGTACTCAGGTGAATCGTTTAGTCTCACTGCTCGATAAGGTCACTCAAGAAGGCTTTAACCCCGCTATCGAGGCGCTAAGCCAGGGCGATTACCAGCGTTCTAATCAACTCTTGCTGGAAAATATCAACCCGCTGTTTAAGGACATCACGGCCCAGGCTCAGGCTTTCCTGGATTTGCAGATAGCCGAAGCTAAAGCCAGTTACCAGGACTCTGAGGAAACCGTTTCTCTCTATATCTGGCTGGTGGCCATCTTCTCAGGTGTCGCCATGTTGACCATTACTGCCAGCTCGGTATTTATCATACGCAGGGTCAGCCAATCCGTGGTGCAACTGGAAGAGACTGCGGTGGATATTGCTGCCGGGGATTTGACCAAGCGGATCCAGTTGGGCGGACAAGATGAGTTTGCCCACATTGCCGAACATGTGAACCGCATAGCAAGCGATTTTCAGCAGGCGGTGACCAATACTCATGCCTCCACCTCGCGACTGGCCAGCGCGGCTGAAGAGAATGCCGTGGTCTCAACCCAGACTCAGCGAAATGTGCTGGATCAACAACAGCAGACCCAGCTGATCGCCACCGCCATCCATGAATTTACCGCCACAGTGCGCGAAGTGGCTCAAAGCGCCGCATCGGCCGCCACTGCCTCCCATGAAGCCAACGAGGCCGCCCATGGCGCCCAGGGTGTGGTGGATGAGAGTATCGCCGTTATCGAAGCCCTGTCTCAGGAACTGACTAGCGCCAGTGAGGCGATGACGCTACTCGCGCAACATTCCGATGAGATAGGCAGCGTAGTCGATGTGATCCAGGGGATTTCTGAGCAGACCAACCTGCTGGCACTTAACGCCGCGATTGAGGCGGCGCGTGCGGGCGAGCAGGGCAGAGGCTTTGCCGTGGTCGCCGATGAGGTGCGATCCTTGGCCAAACGTACCCAGGACTCGACCGAGGAGATTCAGAAGATGATCCAGCGTCTGCAACAGGGGGCGCGTGGTTCGATGCAGATGATGCAGAGCGGTACAGAGCAGGTCAAACTCAGTGTGGATAAGTCTCTACTGGTGCGCGGCGCCCTGCAGCAGATCTTAAACAGCATAGAGGAGATCAATGCCCTCAACGCCCAGATAGCGACCGCCTCAGAGGAGCAGAGCTCGGTGACCGAGGAGATCAACATTAACATCACCAATATCAGCGAGATCTCAGATCAGACCGCCGAGGGCGCCAGACAGAGCAGCGATGCCACCGAAGATCTGGCCAGACTGGCAGAATCTATGGAGGCGGATATCGCCCACTATAAGGTGTAGTCGGCTATTAAGAGGTCACGCCAGGTCTAAGTGAAAAACAGCAGACAAGAAAAAAGGCAGTCAACTGACTGCCTTTTTAGTATCTCAAACCGGATTAGCCTTCTAGCTTAGCCCTCGAGCTTAGCCAGTTCGGTCTTCTGCTCGCTGAGCTTGTCCATATCGCGTTGGAACTCGGCCAGCTTGGCGCGCTCCTTCTCGATAACCGCTTCCGGCGCCTTGGCCACGAAGCCCTGGTTATTGAGCTTGCCTTCGATACGCTTAGCTTCACCCGCAAGCTTTTCAAGTTGCTTGTCGATACGCGCCATCTCGGCGGCCACATCGATAAGGCCAGCCATAGGGATCAATAGCTCCATCTCGCCAACCAACTGAGTGGTCGACATGGGCGCTGTGTCACCGTCTGCCAGAATCGTCATAGATTCCAGTTTGGCCAGAGTCGCAAAGAAGGTCTGGTTAGCTTCGACGCGTGCCTTGTCTTGCTCGCTAACGCTGCGTAGCAGGGCATTTAGCGGCTTGCTTGGGGCTATGTTCAGCTCGGCGCGGATGTTACGCACGGCGACGATCACCTGCTTAACCCACTCCAGATCCGCCATGGCGGTTTCATCCACCTTGTCCGCCTGATATTCAGGGAACTCGGCCAGCATCAGGGTATCACCCTCGACGCCCGCCAGCGGCTTAACGCGCTGCCAGATGGTCTCTGTCAGGTATGGCATCATAGGATGCAGCAGACGTTGCATGGCTTCCAGTACCGTCACTAGGGTGTGACGGGTACCGCGCTGCTCGGCCTCGGTGCCGTTTTGCAGTACCGGCTTGGTCAGCTCCAGATACCAGTCACAGAACTGGTTCCAGGTGAACTCGTACAGGGTGTTGGCCGCCAGGTCGAAACGGTAGTTTTCCATGTGCTCGTCAAAGGTCTTAACCGTTTGGTTAAACAGGCCGACGATCCAGCGATCCGCCAGTGACAGCTGCATCTCGCCGCCAGCTTTTCCGTTTGGAGACTGAGGGCCACAATCTTGCTCTTCTGTGTTCATCAACACATAGCGCGACGCGTTCCAGATCTTGTTACAGAAGCTGCGGTAACCGTCCAGACGCTTCATGTCCCAGTTGATGTCACGGCCGGTAGAGGCCATGGCTGCTAGGGTGAAACGCAGGGCGTCGGTGCCGTGGGCCTCGATGCCATCGGCAAACTCTTTACGGGTACTCTTCTCGATCTTAGCGGCCAGCTGTGGCTGCATCATGTTGCCGGTGCGCTTCTCAACCAAGGCTTCGAGATCGATACCGTCGATCATATCCAGTGGATCCAGTACGTTACCCTTAGACTTGGACATCTTGTTGCCCTGCTCGTCACGGATAAGACCGGTCACATAAACTGTCTTGAACGGCACCTGCGGCTTGCCATCTTCATCCTTGATGAAGTGCATGGTCATCATGATCATGCGCGCCACCCAGAAGAAGATGATGTCGAAACCTGTCACCAACACATCGGTTGGGTGGAAAGTCTTAAGCGCCTCGGTATCGTCTGGCCAGCCTAGGGTTGAGAAGGTCCACAGCGCTGAGCTGAACCAGGTATCCAGTACGTCTGGGTCTTGGCGTAGCACTACGGAATCGTCGAGGTTATGCTTGGCGCGAACTTCGGCTTCGTCGCGGCCCACATACACCTTACCAGCTTCGTCGTACCAGGCTGGGATACGGTGACCCCACCACAGCTGACGCGAGATACACCAGTCTTGAATGTCGCGCATCCAAGAGAAGTACATGTTTTCATACTGCTGCGGCACAAACTTGATGTCGCCGTTCTCAACCGCTTCGATAGCCGTCTTGGCCATAGGGGCTACGGCCACATACCATTGGTCGGTCAGTAGCGGCTCGATCACTACGCCAGAGCGGTCGCCGTAAGGCACCTTGAGGGCGTGTGGGTCAATCTTGCCCAGCAGGCCGAGTGACTCGAACTCTTCGACGATAGCAGTACGCGCCTTGAAACGGTCCATGCCGGCAAAGCGCTCTGGCAGGCTGTTATCTAACTCGTTGTTGGCGGTGCCGTCGGTGTTAACCACTTCAGCCGTTGAGCGAATCGCCGCATCAATCGTTAAGATGTTGAACATAGGCAGGTTGTGGCGCTTACCTACCTCATAGTCGTTGAAGTCGTGGGCCGGGGTGATCTTCACGCAGCCGGTACCAAACTCCATATCCACATAGTCGTCGGCCACGATAGGGATGCGGCGATTAACGATAGGCAGCAGGATAAACTTGCCGATCAGTGACTGATAACGCTCGTCGTCAGGATGTACGGCAACCGCGCTGTCACCCAGCATGGTTTCTGGACGCGTGGTGGCGACTTCTAGGTAGTCTTTACCGTCGGCGGTCAGCGCGCCATCGGCCAGCGGGTAGCGGAAATGCCACATGCTGCCCTGCTTCTCTTTGTTTTCGACTTCGAGATCTGAGATGGCTGTGTGTAGCTTAGGATCCCAGTTAACCAGGCGCTTACCACGGTAGATGAGCTCGTCGTTGTACAGACGCACAAACACCTCTTGCACCGCGGCAGACATGCCTTCGTCCATGGTGAAACGTTCACGATCCCAATCGACCGAGGCACCCAGACGACGCAGCTGCTTGGTGATGGTGCCACCAGATTGGTTTTTCCAATCCCAGATACGGTCGATAAAGGTCTCACGGCCCAGGTCGTGACGGCTCTTGCCCTCTTCGGCTTCGACTTTGCGCTCCACCAACATCTGAGTGGCGATACCCGCGTGGTCGGTACCTACCTGCCACAGGGTGTTCTTACCCTTCATGCGGTGGTAACGGGTCAGGGTATCCATAATGGTGTCTTGGAAGGCATGACCCATGTGCAGGCTACCAGTCACGTTTGGCGGCGGGATCATGATGCAGTAATTGCCCTTCGACTCATCGCCGTGCGGCTTAAAGTAACCTTTCTCTTCCCAGTTCTGGTACAGAGCCTGTTCGATTGACTGTGGGTTGTATGTCTTTTCCATAGGAGCGTGTGCTTCTCAAACTAATTAATTGGTTGTTGGGTCGTCAGGGGGATCCCTAACTCGCGATACTGGCGATAGCGATCGCGCGCGGTCGCTTTCATAGCAGCATCGTTGGCAACGAAGTCGATAATCTGGCCAAAGTTTACCGCAAATTGCGGGGCTTGGTCTGCAAGATTAATCAGAAGATGACGATTTTTATTGGGGCCCAGTTTATCAAAGCCTATCTCTACTGGCGCACCACCCGTTGGCCCTTCACCTTTGAGGTTGTGGGGCACGAATGCTGTGGGTTCAAATTGCCATAATATTTCGTCAATCTCATAGGCCTGCTGTTGATCATTACAGTGGATATAGACCAGTTGTTGATCGCGATATGCCTGCTCGGCGAGCCGACAGGCAAACAGATAGACATTCTCGCGCTCTGCCTTTGCAACCTGGGTCGCGGCAGAAGCTGCTTGTGGCATCAAATAAAACAAGGCGTTAGGCATTATCTGGCTCTATGTTGCTCGAGTATGGCTAGGCGTTGACGAAAGAGAGAATTCTACACCTAAAAGGGGGCGTTAAACCAGAGGGGGAGGGGATTTGTCGAATAACAAATTGGGTAATATTTTGGATTTGTTGGCCAAGGCCTTTTGGAATTGAATTTTGCCTGCTGAAGACCAATGCTTCATTGTCTTGAATTGCTTGGCAGCAGGCCTTTCGTGCAGGTACTGCTGTGACGCGCCGCAAGTACGTTCCCTGTAGGCTCTGCCGTGACATCCTTGTCACGGAAGGTCACAGCCGTACCTACACCGAGTTATCCGTTTCTTCGATTTGGCCGTATTTGATATCCGATCGTATTGAAGTTGCGTTTGCCTAGAGAGGCCTATGTTTCAGTGAGGCTGTAAGTAGTTATTGAAACATCTACCTGACTAGGGTACTTGGTCGGGAGGGCTTTAAACCATAGCCTCTTGTTTAATCAATCGCCTGTCCGGCGGGGAAGGTGCATGCACTCTTTTGGCACGCTGTGGATATGTCCCTATACGCTCCGAGGCGGCATCCATGCCGCCGAGGGCCAAAAGCGCGCATACACTGAGTTATCTGTCTCTTCGATTTGACCTTGTGAGAAGGTCTAGCCGTAAAATCATTATGGGGATTGGTATTTGTCAGAATGTTTATTCTGGCCCCACTAATTATTTAGTACATATAATCCCTCAAACAGGGGGCGCGCGTTAGCGCGTACTGGCCGCGGCTTCTTGCTGCTATGACTTGTTAGGTGACCTGTGAATGCTGGTAAACAGCTCAACCACCTCTTTGTATTTGGGAGGGAAGCGGCAGCCACCCTTAGTATTAACTTTCAAATTTTCGTGAATTATATACAGACTAAAAACCAAACCATCACATATAAGCCCAGGCTCATTGTCAGGATATTTAGGTTTCCAATCGGCTACACCAAGAGAAATTAGCTCAGCCACAAGATTTGCCTCTTGGGATTCGGCTAATTGGATAGAGTAAATCTTGGGAATATGAGGAGTAACATCAGCTGTTTTTTCATCATATTCATAGTGATCATCTATGTGAACATATAAACCTGATTTGATATCTGTCTGGTGCCGATAGGCTTGCAAGAAGTGACCTTCCTCAAAATTCACAAGCAAGCCATCAGCGGCTACTGAAACAGAGAATAAAAGTAGAAAAATTGCTCGATACATGTATTCACCTAACGCTTTGCTCTAGGGAATCCCCAGATAATTCCTTGTACA